>NZ_CP089746.1:5423335-5735002 GCF_029541745.1 Streptomyces sp. LX-29
CCGTCGGCACGTCCTTGCGGATCTCGACCACGAAGGGGATCCGCTCGGCGATCGGGGTGGCCGGGTCGTCCTTGCCGAAGTAGCCGACCTGGAAGCCGTCCTTGTACGGCTTCATGGCCTCCTCGTCGCCGAAGTCGCCGTCGTCGTCGAGGTCGACCCGTACGGTGCCGGCGGCGGCGTCGTAGAGCAGCGCCCAGGAGTCCTTGGTGTCGCCGTCCCGGTTGAGGTCGCCGGCCGCGTCGCCGCCGGTCGTCGCGCTCTCCCGGAAGAGGCTGACCTGGTAGGAGCCGGCGGGCGCGGTGTAGCCGCGGCCGTTGAAGCTGAAGTCCGGGCCGGAGACGGAGGTCAGCATGGGGCGCCAGGTGCCGTCCTGGTCCACGATCGGGTCGGTCGCCGTCACCCAGTCGACGATCTTGCGCTCGCCGGTGGTGGTCTTCTGCAGCGCGGGGTGGCCCAGGTCGACGCCGGAGTCGAGGATGCCGATCGTCACGCCCCGGCCGTCGGCCTTGGGGTGGTCCTTCACGAACTCGACGGCGCCGGTCTCGAAGGCGGGCTGGTACGGGTTCTTGGCCGGCGTGTCCTTGCCGGGGGCGGGGTAGGAGCCCGCCGCGGCGCGCTTGGCGCCCTCCGCGCGGTCGGCGCCCGGCGTCGGGTCCGGAAGGGTGATCTCCTGGCGGAGGTCGATGCCGTGGACCGAGGAGAGCCGCTCGGCCTTGGCGATGGCGGCGTCGGCCTTGCCGGTGGGCACCGTGGCCCGGACGTAGCCGAGCTTGTCGTAGGTCTGGCCCACGGAGGCGCCCGGCACCGCGTCCAGCTGCGAGGCGACCTGCTCGGTCGCGCCCGGCGCGGTGGCGATCATCATCGTGACGTTCTTGTCGCCGTCGGCCTTGGCGTCGGCGAGGAGGTCGGCGTCGGTGGCGCCGAGCTTGTCCGAGGAGGACTTCGCGGGGGCGGAGTCGGCGGGGGCGGTGACCCACGGATCGTCCCCGTGCGGGACGGCGAAGGCGGGGCCGGCGGCGGCCAGCGAGGCCACCAGGCCCGCGGCTATCGCGACGCGGACCACCGCGGGTCTGGCGCCCGCGCGACGGGCCGATCTCTCTTCTGCTGAGGGGGGCATGGGCATCCTTGTTCGGAAATCGGAGCCAACAGTCCGTTCACCTTTGTGGAATGAGCGGATGTTTGGGGAGAGTTGCCCGAGCCTGATTGCCTCATTGGCATATTTCCGCCATGCGTCATCGGGGACGAAACGGTGGGAATAGCCGTCAAGTGGCCGGTCACAGCGGCCCTGTGCCCTTTATGGATCGCTCTCAGTGCGGCGCGGTTCCCGTGCTGCCCGTTGTTGTCCGCGATGTGGTTGGCAATGTGTGTGGCGACGCGGCCGGTGGCGTGGAGGACGACGACACGCCCGGGTGGCGGCCCGGCGGATCTCCCTCGCCGCCCGTACGGGCCGTCGCCTTCCCCGGCAGATGAACGGCAAGTGAGCGACACCGCGCCGGCGGAGGAGCGGCAGATGACCGTCCACGGGCCGGCAGATCGATGTGCGGTGATCGGCGGCGCGCGTTGCCGCTTCGTTAACGCGCAGGTCACTCCCGGTGCCAACGATCCCAGTGACAGGGCAGGACCCCTGCCCGACCGCTCACGCCTCGCCCCCGGGGAGATCGCGCATGTCCCGCATACGGTCCGCAGCACGCGCCCTCGACCGTCGTACGTTCATCGCCGCCGCCGGTGCCGCGGGGGCCGCCACGGGCCTCGGTGTGGCCTTCGGGCCGGGCAGCGGCTCCGCGACCGCCTCCCCGCCCACCGGCTCGCTCGAGGCCGCCGGCGCCCCCGCCGCCGCCCGGGTGGTCACCGCCCCCGCCGGGCCCTCCACCGCGGGCACCACACTCCGGAGCGTCGCCGCCCCGCGCGGCAGCGGCGCCTTCAAGCGGCTGGGCGACGGCCCCGGTTGGGCCCGCGTCGTACGGACCGAGCTGGCCGCCGCCAAGAGCGGCCGCGAACGCCGCCGCACCGCGCTGGCCTCCTTCGTCCAGCTCACCGACCTCCACCTCACCGACGTGCAGCACCCGGTGCGGTACGAGTTCCTCCGCTCCGGTCAGGTCAACGCGTGGCGGCCGCACGAGGCGCTGTCGGCGGCCGGGGTGGTCTCCCTGATCGAGCGGATCAACGGGCTGCGGGGCGGGCCGGTCACCGGCGCGCCGCTGTCCTTCGCGATGACCACGGGAGACAACACCGACAACAACGCGAAGATCGAGCTGGACTGGTTCCTGACGGCCATGAGCGGGGGCCGCATCACCCCGAACAGCGGCGACCCGCGCCGCTACGAGGGCGTGCAGGACAGCGGGCTGAAGACCTTCTGGCACCCCGACGCCGCGCTGCGCGACGCCGACAAGCAGCTCGGCTTCCCACGCATCGACGGCTTCCTCAAGGCCGCGCTCCGCACCGTCAACAGCCCCGGCCTGCACCTGCCGTGGTACTCCACCGTCGGCAACCACGACGACCTCTCGGGCGGCGTCTACGCCTTCGACCGCGGCTACATCACGGATCTGGCCACCGGCGGCCGCAAGCTCCAGATCATCCCGGCCGCGGAGGCCAAGAGGATCTACGAAGCGGAGCGCCAGGGCGCCGACCCCAAGGGCAAGGTCATGAAGGAGCTCTTCCGTACCTACGCGAGAAAGATGCGGTCGGTCACCCCCGACGAGCGCCGGGCGCCGTTCACGCCCAAGGAGTACCTGGCGGCGCACCTCGACCCGAAGTACGCCGGGGCGGGCCCGGTCGGCCACGGCTACACCCGGGCCAACCTGGAGAAGGGCACCCTCTACTACTCGTTCCGGATCTCCGACGACGTCATCGGCGTCAGCGTCGACTCCACCGACCCGGGCGGCCACTACACCGGATCCATCGGGACCGGGCAACTGCGCTGGCTGGAGCGGACCCTGAAGGCGCACAAGGACGACCACGTCCTGGTCTTCAGCCACCACTACAGCCGCAGCATGAAGAACATGACGCCCGATCCCGCCAACCCCCGCGAGGCCCGGCACACCGGCGAGGAGCTCGTCCAGCTCTTCCGGCGCCACACCAACGTGCTGGCCTGGATCAACGGCCACAGCCACCGCAACGAGATCACCCCGCGCGGCAGCTTCTGGGAGATCACCACCGCCTCGCACATCGACTTCCCCCAACTGGCCCGGGTGATCGAGGTCGTGGACAACCACGACGGGACGCTGTCGCTCTTCACCACGCTGGTGGAGTCCGCCGCCCCGCACCGCACGGACTTCACCGACCTCTCCCAGACCGGCCTGGCCGCGCTCTACCGGGAGCTGTCCTTCAACGCGCCCGGTGCCCGCGGCACCCTTGCGGGGCAGCCGACCGACCGCAACACGGAGCTGCTGCTGCGCAAGCGCTGATCTCCACTCAACTTCCCGGCGCCGACCGGAGTCCTCTCCCGTGGATCCCGAGAAACGGGGTCAAGAGGGCTCGACGGAAGAAGAGTTGAAGTGTCAAACAATGTGACGACACCGGTGAGCTCGTCCGTGACGCGCGCGAAGCGCCGGGGGCGGGTCGCACGGGCTTCGCTGGCGGCCGTGGCGGCCACCGCCGCCTTGGGCACGAGCGCGCTCCTGGCGCCGGGCGCCTCCGCCACGACCCACTCCGCCGGCGCGGGCGCCGGCAAGGGCCACGCCGCCACCCAGAAGGCCCTCGACGCCAACGTGGCGCTCGGCGTGCCGGGGGTCGTCGCCCAGGCCCGCGACGCGCGCGGCACCTGGAACGGCACCTCGGGGGTCGGCAACCTCAAGACCAAGAAGCCGCGGGGTGCCGACGACCGCTTCCGAATAGGCAGCATCAGCAAGACGTTCGTGGCGACCGTGGTGCTCCAACTGGAGGCGGACGGCAAGCTCGACATCGACGACAAGGTCGACAAGTGGCTGCCGGGCGTGGTCCGCGGCAACGGCCACGACGGCCGTCGCATCACCATCCGCCAGCTGCTCAACCACTCCAGCGGCATCTACAACTACACCGAGGACGCGGCCTTCGGCCGGAAGATCCTCAGCAAGAACTTCCTCGAGCACCGCTACGACACCTTCACCCCGCGCCAGCTGGTGAAGACCGCCATGGGGCACCGGCCGTACTTCAAGCCGGGCGCCGACTGGCACTACTCCAACACCAACTACATCCTCGCCGGGATGATCATCGAGAAGGCGACCGGCCGCCCGTACGCCACCGAGGTCGAACGGCGCATCCTCAAGCCGCTCAAGCTGCGCTCCACCTCGCTCCCCGGCACCAAGGCCAGTGTGCCCGGCCCGCACAGCCGCGGGTACAGCACGCTCTTCGACACCAGCCCGAAGGCCAAGGTCTACGACGTCACCTCGATGAACCCGTCATGGGGCCACTCGGCGGGCGAGATGATCTCCACCACGAGCGACCTCAACCGCTTCTACGGGTCCCTGCTGGGCGGCCGGCTCCTCCCGGCCAAGCAGCTCAAGGAGATGAAGACCACCATTCCGATGGGCAAGGCGGCGCCCAACGGCCGCTACGGACTGGCGCTGGCGAAGATCAAGCTGCCCTGCTCCGTCACCGTCTGGGGCCATGACGGCGGCATCCACGGCTCGACGAGTCTCGGCCTCACCACCGGGGACGGGCGCCACACGCTGGCCGTGAACCTCAACGGGGACTGGGCCGAGGACCTCGGCTCCGTGATGACGGCGGAGTTCTGCGGCAAGGGCACCCCGACGGCGGCCGGCGGCTGGTCGACCCCCTCGCTCACCGGGGGAGAATGACGACATAGGCGGCGGGCTCGCGGTCGGCCGCGGCCATCAGGGCCGTGCGGACCACCGCGGCCTGCTGTGCGGGGACCTCGCGCAGCTTGCGCGGAGTGATCCGGACCACCGTGATGCCCAGTCGCTCCAGGTGCTCGCGCCTGCCGGCGAATCCGGCCGACGGCGGGTTCTGCTCATGGCGAGAGGACCGGGTGTCCAGGTCCACCGCCACCGACTGCTCCGGCCAGAAGGCGTCCACACCGCCGAGGCACGGGCCGCCGGGCAGCCGCAGATCGACGTTCCACAGCGGCTGGGGCAGCACGTGCGCGCGCACCATCTCGTACAGCTGCCCCTCCGCGATCGCCCGTCCCTCGGCGAGCAGGCCGTCGACCGCGTCGACCACGTGCGGCCGGGACAGCAGCCGCGAGGCGGAGAGCTCTCCCACGATCGCCGTCGCCTCGCAGTGCCCGCCGCGCACCGCCTCGGTGAGCAGCCGGCGCACCGCCGAGGCGTCGGTGAGCCGTGCCACGGTGTCGGCCAGCGCCCGGGCGACGGGGGCGGTGGGCACCCCGGCGATCTCCTCGGACCGGGGCATCGCCTGGGTGCGTACGAACCGTACGAAGCCGGTGGAGCGCAGCCGTCGGTTGCGCGGCACGAGGACGTCCACGCGGTCCAGCGAGAGCAGCGGGGGAGCGGAGGAGAAGCGGTGCAGGGCGAGTGCGGCCAGGCCGGTGATCGCCGCCGGCCCGTAGCCCTCGGCACCCGGGGGGCCCTCCTCCGCCGGCTCGGCGACGCCGCCGGGGGTACGGCTCGCGGTGTACAGCAGCGCCGCGTGCAGCCGCTCCTCGCTGGTCGGCGGCCCGGGATGGAGCAGATGGACGCCCGGCAGGATCTGCTGCCACGGCCCGCCGGTCCGGCACCGCTCGGCCGCCGTCGCCGCCGAGACGCCGTGCGCCCGTAGCTGACGTGTCGTCATCACCAGGCGCTGCGTGTCGGACAGGTGGTGGAGGGGGCGGGGCGAGAGTGGAGTGTTGTGGTTCATGCCCCGGCCATTCCCGCGTCCGCTCGGCCCCCAACCCCTGTTACACAGTCGTCGACAAAACTGGACAACACCGTACTAAAGCAAGGGCGTTCGGACTTCCGTCATCTGTGCGGACGAGCCGGGCGGCCACGGTGGTTCCCCGTGGTCCCGGGAGCCCGGGGCGCGAGCCACGGGGTGCCGGCTCCGCGCGGCCACGGACGACCGCGGCCGCGCGGGGCTGGACCTCGTATCGAAGGCGGAACACCGGTGCGGTCGCGGAGGCCCGCGGCGCGCACGCCCGAGCGGGTCACCGGCCCCCCGACCGGATCGCCGGCCCCCCGACCGGATCGCTAGACCACGGCGCGGGCGTCGCACTCCTGGGCCCGCAGCGCGCGGGCCAGGTCGTCGCGGGCCTCGATGACCAGACGACGCAGCGCCGGGGCGGCGTCCTCGTGCGCGGCCAGCCAGACGTCCGCGGCCTCCAGCGTCGTGGGGTCGTCCTGGAGCGCCGGGAAGAGACCGCGCACGATCGCCATGGCGATCTCGATCGACCGGGTGCGCCACACGTCCTCGATCACCGCGAAGTACCGCGGGGCGTACGGCGCGAGCAGCTCCCGCTGGCCCGGCTGGTCGAACCCGGCGATGGTGGCCTCCACCAGCGCGTTCGACAGCGCGTCGGACTCCACGACCACCGCCCACGCCTCCGCCTTGACCTCGGCCGAGGGGCGCGCGGCCAGGCAGCGCACCTGGTGGCGCTTGCCGGACGCGGTGTCGTCCCGGCGCAGCTCGGCGGCGAGCACCGACTCGTCCGCCACGCCCTGCCCGGCCAGCGTCTCCAGGAAGGTCCAGCGCAGCTCCTGGTCGACGTCGAGCCCGTCGATCCGGGCCGTGCCGTCCAACAGCCCGGTCAGCAGCTGCAGATCGGCGTCGTCGGAGGCCGCCTGGGCGAAGAAGCGGGCCCACGCCAGCTGGTGGCCGCTGCCCGGCTCGGCGAGCCGCAGCTCGCGCAGCGCCCCCTCGGCCAAGGCCCGGCCCCCGCGCTCGCGCCACTCCGGCGCCGCGTAGTGCACCAGCGCGCCGCGGGCCCAGACGTGGAGCATCTGGAGCACGCCGATGTCGGTCTCCGCCCCGGCGAACCGCAGCACCAGGTCGAGGTAGTCGCGGGCCGGCATCAGCCCGTCCCGGGTCAGGTTCCACAGCGCGGACCAGCACAGCGCGCGGGCCAACGGGTCGGTCAGGTCGCCGAGATGACGGCGCAGCGTGTCCAGCGAGTCGGCGTCGAAGCGCACCTTGCAGTACGTCAGGTCATCGTCGTTGACCAGGATCAGCTCGGGCCGCTCGGCACCGGCCAGCTCCGCCACCACGGTGCGCTGTCCGGTGACGTCGACCTCCGCGCGGGCGTAGCGCACCAGCGGCCCGCCCGCCTCCACGCGGCGGTAGAGGCCGACGGCGACCCGGTGCGGCCGCAGCGTCGGCAGCGCGGGGTCGGCCTCCTGCATGATCGCCAGCTCGGTGACGCGGTCCGCGGCGTCGTAGGTGGCCTGGGGGGTGAGCACATTGACCCCGGCGGTCTGCAGCCAGGACTGGGCCCAGGCGGTCATGTCGCGTCCGGAGGTCTCCTCCAGCACCGACAGCAGATCGGCCAACCGGGTGTTGCCGTAGGCGTGCCGCTTGAAGTAGCGGCGGGCGCCCTCCAGGAAGGCGTCCCGGCCCACGTACGCCACGAGCTGCTTGAGCACCGAGGCGCCCTTGGCGTAGGTGATGCCGTCGAAGTTGAGCTTGGCGTCCTCCAGGTCACGGATGTCGGCGGTGACCGGGTGGGTGGAGGGCAGCTGGTCCGCGCGGTACGCCCACGCCTTGCGGCGGTTGGCGAAGGTGATCCAGCCCTCGGTGAAGCGCGTCGCCTCCACCAGCGAGAAGGCGCCCATGAAGTCCGCGAACGACTCCTTGAGCCAGAGGTCGTCCCACCACTCCATGGTGACCAGGTCGCCGAACCACATGTGCGCCATCTCGTGCAGGATGACGTTGGCCCGGTTCTCGTACGCGGCGCGGGTCACCTTGCCGCGGAAGACGAACTCCTCGCGGAAGGTCACGCACCCCGGGTTCTCCATGGCCCCGATGTTGTACTCCGGCACGAACGCCTGGTCGTACTTGCCGAACGGGTACGGGTAGTCGAAGTGGTCGTGGAAGAAGTCCAGGCCCTGCTTGGTGACGGTGAAGATGTCGTCCGCGTCGAAGTGCTTGGCCAGCGAGGCCCGGCACAGCGCGCCGAGCGGGATCTCCAGCACCGTGCCGTCCTCGAGGGAGCGGCGGTAGTGGTCGCGCTCGACGTGGTAGGGGCCGGCGACGATCGCGGTGATGTAGGTGGAGATCGGCCGGGTCGGCACGAAGCGCCACACGGCCGCCCCGCCCTCGGCGGGCTCCGGCGCCGCCGCCTCACCGTTGCTCAGCACCGTCCAGTCGGCGGGGGCGGTCACCGAGAAGGTGAACGGCGCCTTCAGGTCCGGCTGCTCGAAGTTGGCGAAGACGCGCCGGGCGTCGGCCGGTTCGTACTGCGTGTAGAGGTAGACCTGTCCGTCCTCCGGGTCGACGAACCGGTGCAGGCCCTCACCGGTCCGGCTGAACGCGCACCGCGCGTCCACCACCAGCACGTTCTCCTCGGCCAGCCCCTCCAGCGCGATCCGCGCGCCGTCGAAGACGGCCGCCGGGTCCAGCTCGCGCCCGTTCAGCGTCACCGAGGTCACCCGCGGCGCGACCAGGTCCGCGAAGCTGTCCGCGCCCGGCTCGGCGCAGCGGAACCGGATCGTCGTCCTCGAGCCGAAGGTGCGTGGGCCCTCGCCGTCTCCCGTGTCCGCCGGGTCGACCGCCGTCCGCAGGTCCAGCGCCACCTCGTACGAGTCCACCGTCAGCAGCCGGGCCCGCTCGTGGGCCTCGTCTCGGGTCAGGTTCTCACCGGGCACGACGCGACTCCCTCGTCTCCGTCACGGAGTTCTCGAATATCGGACGCTCGAAATCATGACACGCGGGGCGGATGGCGGGAATCGTGGGAATGAGACCTGTGGACAACGGCGTTCCGAAGAGTGACGTACTTTCCCGTTCAAGGAGCGACCGTGACCGCGACCACTGCCAAGACCCCCGTCGACTTCTGGTTCGACCCGCTGTGCCCCTGGGCGTGGATGACCTCGCGCTGGATGCTCGAAGTGGAGAAGGTGCGCCCCGTCGAGGTGCGCTGGCATGTGATGAGCCTCGCCGTGCTGAACGAGAACAAGCTGGACCAGGTGCCCGAGGAGTACCGGGAGATGCTGCGCACCACCGCCTGGTGGCCGGTGCGGGTGTGCATCGCGGCCGAGCAGAAGTTCGGCAGCGAGGTGCTGGGTCGGCTCTACACGGCGCTCGGCACCCGCTTCCACAACCAGGGTCTGGAGCGCGACCGCGAGACGATCGTCGCGGCGTTGGAGGAGGCCGGCCTGCCCGCCGAGCTGGCGGACGCCGCGTACACCGACGCGTACGACGCCGAGCTGCGCGCCTCCCACCAGGAGGGCATAGGTCTGGTCGGCGAGGACGTCGGCACCCCGGTGATCGCGGTCCCGGGCGCGGACGGGGAGCGCGTCGCCTTCTTCGGTCCGGTCGTCACCCCGGCTCCCAAGGGCGAGGCCGCGGCCCGACTGTGGGACGGCACGCTGCTGGTGGCCTCGACGCCGGGCTTCTACGAGATCAAGCGCACCCGGACGGCCGGCCCGATCTTCGACTGAGCACCGGCACCGGCGTCGGCGACCGACGCCCGCCGCGGAGCGCAGAGCGAAAAGCGCAGAGCGAAGAGTGAAGTGAAAGGCCCCGCGCGAGCCACCGCGCGGGGCCTTTTCGCGCCTGCCACGTGAAGGGTGAGAAGACGATCACGAGCAGGACGACCGTGCCGGGCAGGTCCTCCCCGGACGTGCGGGTCCCGACCGGATGAGCAGGTCCCTACCGGGAGAGCCGGCCCTTACGGGGCGAGCAGGAGGTTGTTGGCGTTCTCCTTGGCGGCCGCGTACCGCTTCGCCACGTCCTGCCAGTTGACGACCTGCCACATGGCCTCGATGAAGTCCACCTTCTGGTTCTTGTACTGGAGGTAGAAGGCGTGCTCCCAGGCGTCGAAGACCAGGATCGGCACCGATCCCTGGCCCACGTTGCCCTGGTGGTCGTAGACCTGCTCCACGATGAGGCGGCCGGTGACCGGCTCGTAGGCGAGCACGCCCCAGCCCGAGCCCTGGGTGGTGGCGGAGGCCTTGGTGAGCTGCGCCTTGAACTTGGCGAAGGAGCCGAAGCTCTCGACGATCGCGTCCGCGAGCTCGCCCACGCCGTCCTTCTCCAGCGGCTCGCCGCCGCCGTCGCCGGTCATGTTCTGCCAGTAGATGCTGTGCAGGATGTGGCCCGACAGGTGGAAGGCCAGGTTCTTCTGAAGACCGTTGATGGCACCCCACTGGTCCTTGTCGCGGGCCTCCGCGAGCTGCTCCAGGGTGTCGTTCGCGCCCTTCACGTACGCGGCGTGGTGCTTGTCGTGGTGCAGCTCGATGATCTCGGGGCTGATGACCGGAGCCAGCGCCGAGTAGTCATACGGAAGTTCAGGAAGTGTGTAGATGGCCATGCCGAGCCCTCCGACGCTTATTGCAATTCACTTGCAAGTGCACGCTACCAGCAGGGATGTCGCGCGACGGTGATCAGGGGCGGACTCCGACCAAAGACGGAGGCGGGGCGGGTCCTCGGTCTGAGGACCCGCCCCGCCTCGGGAGCCGGTCGCCGCGCGGAGCGGCTGGGGGAGGGGGTGGCTGTGTGTTCAGCCGCCGCCCGTCACCGGGTGAGCTCGGCCGCCTGCTTCCGCTCGGCCGCCTTCTGTCGGACGATGCCGAGAACGGCCAGCACCACGGTCAGTCCGCCGGTGTAGTAGAGCTGCTCACGGGTGCCCTCCTGGCGGGCCATCAGGGCCAGGAAGGCCAGCACGCCGGCGAGCGCCACCCAGGTCAGGTACGGGAAGGCCCACATGCGGACGACCAGCTTCTCCGGCGACTCGCGCTCCAGCCGGCGGCGCATCTGGAGCTGGGAGACGGCGATGAAGCCCCAGACCACCAGCACGACCGCGCCGATCATGTTCGCCACCCAGACGAAGACCTTGTCCGGCGACCAGTAGTTCAGCAGCACGGTGATGAAGCCGAAGAGGCAGGACGCGGCCACCGCGAGCCGGGGCACGCCGCCGCTGACCTTGCCCAGGAAGGCCGGGCCCTGGCCGCGGGCGACCAGCGAGTAGGCCATCCGGGAGGAGCCGTAGATGTTGGCGTTCATCGCGGACAGCAGGGCGACGAGCACCACGACGTTCATGATCTCGCCGGCCGCGGGGATGTCCAGGTGGTTCAGGACCGAGACGTAGGGGCCGTCGCCGACGACCTTGGGGTCGTTCCACGGGATCAGCATGACGATGATGAGCATCGAGCCGATGTAGAAGAGCGCGATCCGCCACATCGCGGTGCGCACGGCGTTCGCGACGCCCTTGACCGGGTTCTCGGACTCGGCGGCGGCGATGGTGACCGTCTCCAGACCGCCGTACGCGATCACGGAGGCGACCAGACCGACGACCAGGCCGTCGACGCCGTTGGGCATGAAGCCGCCGTGGCCGGTGAGGTTGTCGGTGCCCGGGGCGTCGGTGCCCGGCAGCACGCCGAAGATCGCGAGCAGGCCCAGCACCAGGAAGAGACCGATGGCGCCCACCTTCAGGGCGGCGAACCAGAACTCGAACTCGCCGAAGTTCTTCACCGAGGCGAGGTTGGAGCCCAGGAAGACGATCATGAAGATCAGGACCCACATCCAGGACTCGGTCTCGGGGAACCAGCCCGTCATGATGCCGGCCGCGCCGAGCCCCTCGACGCCCACCGCGAAGGTCAGCAGCGTCCAGTACATCCAGCCGGCGGTGAAGCCGGCCCAGGGGCCGAGGGCCCGCTCCGCGTAGACGGAGAAGGATCCGGAGGCCGGGTTGGCCGCGGACATCTCGCCCAGCATCCGCATGACCAGCATCACCAGGAGGCCGGACAGCGCGTACGCCAGGACGATGGAGGGGCCGGCCGCCGCGATGCCGAGACCGGAGCTGACGAAGAGTCCGGCGCCGATCACGCCGCCGAGCGCGATCATCGACAGATGGCGCTGCTTGAGGCTGTGGGAGAGCGAGGCGCCGGAATCCCCGGGCATGCCGGTCTTGTCGGTCGCCTCGACGTCGCGCTCTGGCGCGGAGGACGCAGGTGTCCGATTCATGTCGATGATGTGTCCAGTACGTGAGAGCGGAGAGGTACGGAGGGCCCTCAGTGTGGGGTGCGTGTCCGCTCAGGACAACACCTGCGTCAGTGTTGTCTGAATATCGGACACCGACGTGACGCTAAGCGACCGAACATTCGTCAGGTTGTGATCGAAGTAGAACGAATCATGGTCATTTGTTCCGGGCGCGCAGCTCCCGCAGCCCGGCCACCGCCAGCACCGCGGCGGTCGCCCCAGCCGACCACAGCAGCTGCGGACGCGCCTGCTCGTCGGTGGCCATGAGAACCAGCACACCCGCCATCCCGACCAGCGACACCCACGTCAGCCAGGGGAAACACCACATGCGCAGTATCAGGTCGCCCGGCGCCTCACGCTCGATACGGCGCCGCAGCCGCAGTTGCGACACGGCGATCAGGCCCCAGACGAAGAGCAGTACCGCGCCGACGGCGTTCAGCAAATACTGGAAGATCGAATCCGGCCACTTGAGATTGAGTAGGACCGAGGCGAAACCGAAGGCGACCGAGGCCAGTACCGCCCGGCGCGGCACCCCGCCCCGGGAGATCGCGAGCAGCGAGCGCGGCGCCTCGCCCCGCTCCGCCAACGAGAAGACCATCCGAGATGAGCCATACAGATTGGCGTTGAGCGCGGACAGCAGCGCCACGAAGACGACCACGTTCATGATCTGCCCGGCGGCCGGCACCCCGATGTGGTCCAGCACGGCCACGTACGGGCTCGTCCCCGGCGTCATGGCCGTCCAGGGCAGCACGGTGACGATGACCAGGATCGAGCCGATGTAGAAGAAGAGGATGCGCCACACCGCGCTGCGCACGGCGCGGCCGACGGCCCGTGCGGGGTCCTCCGACTCCGCCGCCGCGATCGTGACGACCTCCAGGCCGCCGAAGGCGAAGACGACGGCCAGGACGCCGGAGACCACGCCGCTCCAGCCGTTGGGCAGGAAGCCGCCCTGTCCGGTGAGGTTGGTCAGCCCGACCGGATCCGTGTCGGGCAGCACCCCGAAGATCGCGAGCAGGCCGAGGCCGAGGAAGAGCACGATCGCGCCGACCTTGAGCGCCGCGAACCAGAACTCGAACTCACCGAAGTTCTTCACGGCCGCCAGGTTCGCGAGCGTGAAGACCACCATGAAGACCAGCACCCACGCCCACTGCGGCACCGACGGGGCCCAGCCGTTGGCGATCCGCGCCGCCCCCGTCGCCTCCACCGCCAACACGACCACCAGCAGGAACCAGTAGAGCCAGCCCACCGAGAAACCCGCCCAGCGGCCCAGCGCCCGCTCCGCGTGCACCGAGAACGCGCCGGAGGCCGGCATCGCCGCCGACATCTCGCCCAGCATGCGCATCACCAGCATCGCGAGCGTGCCGGCGAGCAGATACGAGACCACGATGCCGGGTCCCGCGACGGCGATTCCGGCGCCGGAGCCGACGAACAGCCCCGCCCCGATCACCCCGCCGAGGCCGAGCATCGTCAGATGGCGCTGCTTGAGCCCGTGCGCGAGGGGTTCTTGGGGCAGGGGCTCGGACATGGTGCTCATATCTTTCGGGTTTGGGGAGACTCCACAGTCTCCCGTACAACCGCGACTCCCTGCAAAAAGCCGGGAGTGCGCCCCGGACCTCACGTGACGAGCATCACGTCACCCATGCGCGGGAGAACGCATGAACGTCTGACTTTGTGTGAACTCCACCAAGGCCACTCCCGCGCCTTTGTGGCCAAATCATGGTGATGGGCCGTTGATCACTGGGCTAACGTCACCTTGTTCCACGTGTTTTCGCATGCCCGGTCCTTCTTTGCCGTCCGCGTCACCACCAGCTGTTCCGAGCCTTTCGACCAAGCGGAGTCCTGATGAGCACTGCTGCCGCCGCCCCCCGTTCCGGAGCGGTCCTCGCCGATCTGCTGCCCGCCGCCACCAGCGGCCGGGCCCACGTCCGTGACGCGGCCCTGATCCTCGGCGGCGCCGCGCTGACCGGCCTGGCCGCGCAGCTCTCGGTGCCGGTCCCCGGCTCCCCGGTCCCGGTGACGGGGCAGACCTTCGCGGCGCTGCTGGTGGGCACCTCCCTCGGCGCCCGCCGCGGCTTCCTCTCGCTCGCGGTCTACACCCTGGTCGGTATGGCGGGCATGCCGTGGTTCGCCCAGGCCACCTCCGGCGCCGCGATGCCGTCCTTCGGCTATGTGCTGGGCATGCTGCTGGCGGCGACCGTGGTCGGCGCGCTGGCGCGGCGCGGCGGCGACCGCGGGGTGCTGCGCACGGCGGGCACCATGGCGATCGGCTCCGCGATCATCTACGCGATCGGCGTGCCGTACCTGGCGCTCGCCACGGGCATGTCGATGAACGAGGCGGTGGCCGCCGGCCTCACCCCGTTCCTGATCGGCGACGCGCTCAAGGCCGCGCTCGCCATGGGCGCCCTGCCCGCCGCCTGGAAGCTGCTGGGCCGCAAGGGCTGAGCCTGACTGGTACCCCGCGTACGAGCCGGGGCCGGCGCACCTCGTGTGCGCCGGCCCCGGCTTTTCCGTTGCGGGCGGGCGTCGGTGCGGCGCCCTTGGGGGCGCGTGGGCCGGTGTATGCGGTCGCGAAGGGGGGGGCGGTTTCCCGGCGTAGGCCCGAAGAGTGGGACGGTCTTCCGGTGCGGGCCGGGCGGCGCGGTCTCCCGTCGGAGGGCGGCACGGCGGGGCGGTCTCCCGTCGTAGGCATCGGTGGGACGCCACCGGCGTCCTCTGAGCCCGCACCGCGCCTCCCGGGCCGGTGAGTGCCTCGCCTCGCTCACGCCTCGCTCACGCCTCGCTCACCTCGCCCTCTCCTCGCTCCTCCCGCCCCGAAACGCAGACGACCCGTACACCCCCATAAGAGGGGGTGTACGGGTCGAGGTCGCTTCCTGCGTCGCTCGAACCGCAGACCCAGCGGCAGCGGATCGAGCGACTGCGGAGGGCGCTCGGGGGCGGCTCGGTTACGAGCGGGTCAGAGCGTCCTCGGACTCGCTCTGCGCGGCCGACGCCCCGTCCTTCGACTGCTGGGCGGCGGCACCGAGGCCGAGCTTGTCGCGGACCAGGGCGATGGCCAGGACCAGCACGGCCACCAGCACCGACAGGCTCACGACCTCGCGGTTGGCGTCGTCGAAGAACATGTAGCCGATCACGAAGGTGATCATCGCGATGGTGGCCCAGGTGAGGTACGGGTACAGCCACATCCGGACGACCAGCTTCTCCGGGTTCTCGCGCTCGATGATCTTGCGCATCCGCAGCTGGGTGAAGCAGATGACCAGCCAGACGAAGAGCGCGACCGCGCCGGAGGAGTTCAGCAGGAACTGGAAGACGGTGTCCGGCCACTGGTAGTTGAACCAGACGGCGAGGAAGCCGAAGACGACCGAGCCGAGGATGGCGGGCTGCGGGACGCCGCGCTCGTTGACCTTGGCGAACGCCTTCGGGGCGTCGCCGCGCTGGCCGAGCGAGAAGGCCATGCGGGAGGCGGTGTACAGACCGGAGTTCAGGCAGGAGAGCACGGCGGTCAGCACGATGACGTTCATGACCTGGCCGGCGTGCGGGATGCCGATCGAGTTCAGCGCGGCGACGTAGCTGCCGTCCTTGACGATCGACGGGTCGTTCCACTTCAGCAGGGTCACGACGACGAGGATCGAGCCCAGGTAGAAGACCGCGATACGCCAGATGACGCTGTTGGTGGCCTTGGTGACCGCGCGCTGCGGGTCCTCCGACTCGCCGGCCGCCAGGGTGACGATCTCGGAGCCCATGAAGGAGAAGACGACCATCAGCACACCGGTGAGGATGGCGCCCCAGCCGTTGGGCAGGAAGCCGCCGGCGTCGGTGAGGTGCGCGAAGCCGGCACCCTCGTTGTCCGAACCGGGGAGGACGCCGAAGACGGCGAGCAGGCCGATGACCACGAAGGCGCCGATGGCGACGACCTTGATGCCGGCGAACCAGAACTCGAACTCACCGTAGGAGGAGACCGAGGCCAGGTTGGTGGCGGTGAGCACCACCATGACGATCCCCGCCCAGGCCCACTGCGGGACGTCCGGGATCCAGCCCTCCAGGATCGCGGCGCCGGCCGTGGCCTCCACGGCGAGCACGACCACCCAGAAGAACCAGTAGAGCCAGCCGATGGTGAAGCCGGCCCAGCGGCCGAGCGCGCGGTCGGCGTAGGCGGAGAAGGAGCCGGAGGTGGGGTTGGCCGCCGACATCTCACCGAGCATGCGCATCACGAAGACGACCAACATGCCGACGAGGGCGTACGACAGCAGAATGCCGGGACCGGCCTTGGCGATGCCGCCGCTGGATCCGACGAACAGGCCGGCGCCGATCACACCGCCGATCGCGATCATGGAGAGATGGCGGTTCTTGAGGCCGGCCTTGAGGCCGTCGGAGGCCTGACCGGGGTCGCCGGAGGGCGTCGCGGGCTGTGCGCTCATGTGCGCGATCCTTTGCACTGGGGTTTCGAGCCACGCCAGTGAATCTCAGGGGAAGCGATAGATGAACCTTTGAATCCAGATTGTTACTTGAGGTTTCCATGAGCTTTCTCCGGCTTTCCCGAAGATCAAGCAGGGAACTCGGCGAGATTGCCTCGTGGTTGCACTGCGTTTGCAACGCCTTTCGGCGTGCCGTTCGCGCCATGCCGCGTGTGGCCGCCGGGGTGAATGGCCCCGTTCGGGGTGCGTGTGGGGGTGGTCGCCCACCCATGGCCGCCGGTGGATGGCGCCCATGTCACACTGCATGCCATGCGCGTCTACCTCGGCTCTGATCATGCCGGATTCGAACTCAAGAACCGCCTCGTCGAGTGGCTGACGGCCCACGGCCACGAGCCCGTCGACTGCGGCCCGCACATTTACGACGCCCAGGACGACTACCCGCCGTTCTGCCTGCGTGCGGCCGAGCGGACCGCCGCCGACCCGGACAGCCTCGGCATCGTGATCGGCGGTTCCGGCAACGGCGAGCAGATCGCCGCCAACAAGGTCAAGGGCGTGCGCGCCGCGCTGGCCTGGAGCGAGCAGACCGCCGCCCTGGGCCGCGAGCACAACAACGCCAACGTGATCAGCATCGGCGGCCGGATGCACACCGAGGAAGAGGCGACGAAGTTCGTCGAGATCTTCCTGGGCACCCCGTACTCCGGCGAGGAGCGGCACACCCGCCGCATCGAGATGCTCAGCGTCTACGAGACCACCGGTGAGCTCCCGCCGATCCCGGCCCACCACCCGCAGCAGCCGTAGCCCCCGGCCGGCCAGCCAGCCGGCCATTCGGCCACGCCCGCCCCGCGCGCCGAAGCGACCGGGGCGGGCGCTCGCGTTTCTCCGGAGGTGGCGTTCCTGAGGTGGCGTTCCTTCGGATCCGGCGTTCTTCCGGCGTCCGGGTGCCGGCCGCGTACCCTCATCCGTGTCGAATCGCCTCCGGAGGAGTCCGCGTGCCCGAGGGCCACACCATTCACCGTCTGGCGGCGGACCACCGCGCCCTCTTCGCGGGGCGCCCGGTGCGGGTGAGCAGTCCGCAGGGCAAGTTCGCCGACAGTGCCGCGCTGCTGGACGGGGAGCGGCTCACCTTCGCCGAGGCGCACGGCAAGCACCTCTTCCTCGGCTTCGGCGAGCAGGGCTGGGTCCATGTCCACCTGGGCCTGTTCGGCAAGTACGACCTCGGTGACGCCCCCGCCCCGCCGGCGACGGAGACCGTGCGACTGCGACTGGTCGCCGTCGACTCGTACGCTGACCTGCGCGGCCCCACCACCTGTGCGCTGATCACCGACGCCGAGAAGCAGGCGATACACGACCGGCTCGGGCCCGACCCGCTGCGCCCGGCGGACGACGGCGAGGGCGCCTGGGCCCGCGTCTCGCGCAGCCGCACCTCGGTCGCCGCACTGCTCATGGACCAGAAGGTGATCGCGGGCGTCGGAAACGTCTACCGCGCGGAAGTGCTGTTCCGGCATGGCATCGATCCGTACCGATCGGGGCGTGATCTCACCCGCGCTGAATGGGACGCGATCTGGGACGATCTGGTCGCCCTGATGCGCGAGGGGGTGCGGAACAACCGGATCGACACCGTCCGGCCCGAACACACCCCCGAGGCCATGGGACGCCCGCCGCGCGTCGACGACCACGGCGGCGAGGTGTACGTCTACCGCCGTGCCACCATGCCGTGCCACATCTGCGGCGGCGAGGTCCGCACCGCCGACCTCGCCGCCCGCAACCTCTTCTGGTGCCCGGGCTGTCAGCGGAGGTAGCGGCCCCGGAGAGCGAGGGCCTGGGCCCCGAGCGAGGTGACCCCCGGGCGCCGCGCGGCCGTCAGAAGCTGTGCGGCAGCCACGGCGCGACATCGCTGCCGAACGCCGTCGACACCTCCGCCAGCGCCCCCGGCCGCAGCTCGTGCACCCGCCCCGCGCCGGCCAGCGCGGAGAGCGCCACCCCGCCCAGATAGGCGGCGCCCAACTCGCGGACACCCAGCCGCAGATCGGCCGGCTCGGTGTCGTCGACGCGCTTGCAGGAGGCGCCCTTGGCGTCGCCCGCCAGCCGCCAACGCCCCTCGTTCCACGGGCAGAACGGGTCGACCACCTCCAGCACGGCGTCGACCGGGACGGGGTACGTCCGCGCCTCCAGCGCCGCGCCGACATCCACCAGTCGTACGTGCAGCGCGTCCCGCACCCCGACCTTGCAGCGCCGAACGTCGGACACCAACTGCCAGAGCGGATCGTCGACCGCGCGGGAGCTCAGCCTGAGCGTCGAGGTCAGATCGAGCTCGAACAGGTAGCGCCACAGGGCGGCGTACGCGGCCGGAGTCAGCGCCTCCAGATCGGTCAGGACCACCTTGCCCTCCGGGCCGGACGGCAGCCACTCCGCGATGATCGCGTACCGCGCGTAGCCGAGCACCTCGCCGCCCGCCGACTCGGCCAGCACGCAGCGCAGTGGTGAGGAGCCCTTGCGCCTGCCCGGTGGATCGAGCAGCGGCATCCGGTCCCAACCCGGCTGTCGCACCAGCATGCCCGGCCGGGTGGCGACCCGCTGCGCGTAGACGCCCTCGCAGGCCGACCGCGCGGCCTCGGGGGTGCTCTGACGCAGCCGTATGCCCTCGGTGCCCTGCGGAAGATCGATCCGGACCCGCGAGGTGTCGATCTCGGCGTACGCACTCTGCGTAGCGATGCCGTAGCCGAAGCGGCCGTAGATGGCGGGCTCCGAGGCGGTGAGCACCGCGAGGGGTTCGCCCAGCGCGCGTACGTCATCCAACTGCCGGCGCATCATCGCGGTCAGCACGCCGCGCCGCCGGTGGGTCGCCCGCACCCCGACCATGGTCACGCCGGCCGCCGGCACCAGCGCCCCGCCCGGGACCGACACCCGGAAGCTGAAGGCGCCCGCCGAGCCGATGATCAGGTCCTCGTCCCAGGCGCACAGGGAACGCTCCACCTCGGCGAGCTCGCGCCACAGCGCGCGCTCCGCCCGGGACTCCAGGGCGCCGCCGAAGGCGCCGTCCAAGACCCCGTACCACTCGTCCCAGTCCTCCGCGCGCAGCACCCGTAGCTCCGTGGTCATGTGGCCAGGACTATCAGCCCGGTTCCGTCGCGCGCGAACGATTTTCCCCCTGATCGGGCACGGCGATACCCACCGGTTCGCCCCACCCCGGCGGGTGGTTCGGGACACCGCGAATCGACGCGCGTCCGAACGGATCGATAGGGTCCCAAAGCAATGACTGGTAGCGGCGGAGCGGACAGCCCCACGGCCCGGATGCGCAAGGCGCTGCACCGGGCCCGGACAAGCGTGCGCAAAGCCGGGGTCGACTACTTCCGCGGCGACGGCTCCGACTGGCTGGCGCTGGCCACCCTGCTGCTCGCCGTGCCGGCCATCGCCCTGGGCACCATCGCCCAACCCGACTGGTGCGCCCCCTCGGCCCTCGTCCTGCCGATCGTCGCCGGCGGGTTGCTGCTGCGCCCGGCCAGCCTGCTGGCGCTCTACGCCGCGGCCGCGGCGGCGCTCATCGTGGAGTCCGCGGTCCTCGGCCCCTATCCGGGGTCGGGAGGCGCCGCCCGGGTCACGCCCGGCACCATCCTGGTCGTCGCCGCGGTGGGCTTCTTCGGGCTGCTGATCGCCCAGTTCCGCAGCAGAGTCGGCGTTCCCTGGCGGCGCGGCGGCACCATGCTGTTCGACCTGCGCGAACGCATCCGGGTGCAGAGCAAGTTGCCCGGACTGCCGCGCGGCTGGCACCGGGAGATGGCGCTGCGCCCGGCCGGCGGCCAGTCCTTCTCCGGCGACTTCGTGGTCGCGGCCCGCACCAACGGCGGGCGGACCCTGGAGGTCGTGCTGACCGACGTCTCCGGCAAGGGCATGGACGCGGCCTCCCGCGCGCTGCTGCTGTCGGGTGCCTTCGGCGGACTGCTCGGCTCGCTGCCCCCGCACGGCTTCCTCCCGGCCGCCAACGGCTATCTGCTGCGCCAGGACTGGGACGAGGGCTTCGCCACCTCCGTCCACCTCGTCCTGGACCTCGACAGCGGCGACTACGAGCTGCTGTCCGCCGGCCACCTCCCCGCCCTCCAGTTGAACGCCGGCACCGGCCGCTGGGAGGAGAAGGCGGCGGAAGGCCCGCTGCTGGGCGTCTACGACGGGGCCCAGTTCGACCCGGTCAAGGGCACCCTGCGCCAGGGCGACGTCCTGATGCTCTTCACCGACGGGCTCGTGGAGACGGCGGAGCGGGACATCAGCGAGGGCATGGACCGGCTCACCGGCGAGGCCGACCGCTATGTGACGGCCGGCTTCAACGGGGCGGCCTGGCACCTGATCGAGACCGTGGCCAAGGACGTCAACGACGACCGCGCGTTGCTGCTGATCTGCCGGCACTGACCGGCCTGGGAGGAGCCGAGATGGATGCCGGGACGAACGCCCGGAGAATCGCCGAGCGAGACGCCGGGACGAGCCCGCTGAGCCTGGCGGAGGTCGAGCGGCTGGCGCGGCGGGCACACGCGGCGCAGCGGGACAAGGCGGGCCGGCCCTACGTCGAGCACCTGGCGGCGGTGGCGGCCGGCGTGCGGGAGCGCGGCGGCACGGACGAGCAGATCGCCGCCGCCTGGCTGCACGACGCCGTGGAGGACGGCGCCGTCACCGCCGAGTGGCTCGCCGACGCGGCGCTGTCGCCGTGGACCAAGGACATGATCCGCGCCGTGACGAAGGTGCCGGGCGAGTCGCTCGCGGAGTACACCGCCCGCGTCCTGGCCACCCCGGGCGCCCTGCTGATCAAGGAGGCGGATGTGGCGCACAACGCCGACCCGGACCGTCTCGCCGCCCTCGACCCGGCGACCCGCGACCGCCTCACCGCCAAGTACGCCGAAGTCCGTCGCCTGCTGGGACTGGCCGACTGACCGGCTCACCCGCCGCCCGCGCGGTCCCGCGCGGCCCCACCTCGGGACAACCCCGGCCTCATGCTCGGGTTTTCCCCACCTCCGATCCGCCAGCAGTCGCCATGGTCCCGGCCCCCTTCCCCTCCGTACGTTCGAGGGGCTGAACGAACGGACGAGGCGGAGGGACGGACGGCCATGGGGCTGGGCGGTAAGCGGCGGCGGGCGCGGGCGGAGGAGGCGCCCCTGAGCACGGGGGACTGGGCCGTGGAACTGCGCGGTGTGCGCCGCCAGTACGGGCGGGGGTCGGGCGCCGTCCACGCCCTGCGCGGAATCGATCTCGCCCTGCCGCGCGGCAGCTTCACGGCCGTCATGGGCCCCTCCGGCTCCGGCAAGTCGACCTTCCTGCAGTGCGCCGCCGGGCTGGACCGGCCCACCGCCGGCTCGGTCCTCCTGGGCGGCACCGAGATCACCGGCATGAGCGAGAACAAGCTCACCGCGCTGCGCCGCAGTCGCCTCGGCTTCGTCTTCCAGGCGTTCAACCTGTTGCCCTCCCTCACCGTCGAGCAGAACGTCGTGCTGCCGATGCGGCTCGCCGGGCGGCGCCCCGATCGGCACCACGCCCGCGAGGTGCTGGACCGGGTCGGGCTGCGCGAGCACGCGCGGCGCCGCCCCGGGCAGCTCTCCGGCGGCCAGCAGCAGCGCGTCGCCATCGCCCGCGCCCTGGTCACCCGCCCGGACGTGGTCTTCGCCGACGAGCCGACCGGCGCCCTGGACACCGGCACCGCGGCCGATGTGCTGACGCTGCTGCGGCAGGCGGTGGACGGGCTCGGGGCGACCGTCGTCATGGTCACCCACGACCCCGTCGCCGCCGGCTACGCCGACCGGGTGCTCTTCCTTGCCGACGGCACCCTCGCCGACAGCCTCAGCCGCGGTTCCGCCGCGGAGATCGCCGCCCGGATGACCCGGCTCACCGCCGGCACGCGCCCGATGGTCGGAGCGGTGGGATGAGGTCCCTGACCAACGGGCTGGCCCGCGCGGCGGTGCGGTTCAAACCGTCCTCCTTTGTCGGCACCTTCGTCGCGCTGGCCTTGGCCGCGTTCATCGTGTCCGCCTGCGGCATCCTTCTGGAGACCGGGATACGAGCCTCCGCGCCCCCGCGGCGCTACGCCGACGCCCCCGTGGTCGTCGCCGCGGACCAGACGTCCCATCTGCCCGTCGGCCACGGCGAGGACCGCGAAGACGGCGCCGCGCCGGTGCCCGACCGGGCCCGGCTGGACGCCGCCCTCCTGACCACGGTGGCCCGTACGCCCGGGGTGGCCGCCGCCGCGCCCGACATGACCTTCCCCGTGCGCGGCGACGAGGAGGCGCTGACCGCGCACGGCTGGGGCGCCGCCCCGCTCACCGGGGTGACCCTGAGCGCGGGCGCCGCTCCGCGCGGCGGCGAGGTGGTGCTGGACGCCGCCGCCGCGCGGGCGCTGGGCGTCCGCCCCGGCGACCGGACCGCGCTGACCACGCCCGCCGGTGATCGGGAGGTCCGCGTGGCGGGCGTGGCCCGCGCCCGCGCCGAGGCCGGGCCCACGGTCTGGTTCCCCGACGACCGGGCGCGGGAGGCATCGGGGCACTCCGACCGGATCGACGCGATCCTGGTCCGCCCGACGTCCGGCGTCACGCCGGACCGGCTGGCCGACCGGCTGAAGAAGGCCCTCGACGAGCCGCGCGGCGCGGATGCGCGCGCCGCGGCCGCCGCCCGGGTGCACACCGGCGAGGACCGCGGCGGCGCCGAGGAGTCCGGCCTGGCCGGGGCGAAGGAGATGCTGGTCGCCCTCGGCGGCTCCTTCGGCGGTATCGCGGCGGCCGTCGCCGTCTTCACCACCGCCGGCACGGTCGCCCTCTCCATCGGCCAGCGCGGCCGCGAGTTCGCGCTGCTGCGCGCCATCGGCGCCACCCCGCGACAGATCCGTCGCTCCGTGGCCACCGAGGCGCTGCTGGTGGCGCCGGCGGCGGGCGCGCTCGGCTGCCTGCCCGGCATCGCGCTGGCGCACTGGTGGTTCGGCCAGCTCAAGGAGAAAGGGGCGATCCCCGCACCGGTGGAGCTCGCCGTCTCCTGGATACCGCTGGTCTCGGCGGTCGGCGCCGGCCTGCTCACCTCGTTGCTCGCCGGGCTGATCGCGGCCCGCCGGCCCGCCCGGATCAGGCCGGGACAGGCGCTCGGCGAGGCCGCCGTCGAACGCCTCCGACCCGGCTGGATCCGCACCCCGCTCGGCGTGGCAGCCCTGGCCGGCGGCGTCGCGCTGGCGGGTGTGGCCGCCCACGAGTCCGGCGAGGACGCGGCCAACGCGGCGCTCGGCGTCGTCATGCTCTTCATGCTGGCGGTCGCCCTGCTCGGCCCGGTCATCGCCCGCTGCTGCGCCTGGCTGCTGGGCCTGCCGCTCCGCGCGGGCTCCGCCCCCGCCGAGCTGGCCTCGGCCAACTCCCGCGCGAACGCCCGCCGCCTGGCCTCCGCGATCACCCCGATCGTGCTCGCCATGGCCTTCGCCTCCACGCTGGTGTTCCTCCACACGAGCGAGGACCATGTGATGACCGAGCAGCGCCGCGCGGGCATCGTGGCCGACCACGTCATCGGAGGGCCCGAGGGGCTGCCCGCCGACACCGCCGCGCGGGCCGCCGCGACGCCCGGCGTCGCCACCGCCGTCGGCGTCCTGCGCACCGGCGTGCTGGTCCCGGTGGGCTCGGGCGCCGACCGTTGGCTGGAGAGCGCCTCCGCCCAGGGGGTGTCGAACGGCGGCCGCGACCTGGCGGCCGTCCAGGACCTGGACGTGCGCACCGGCCGATCCGAGGAGATCGGCCGCCCCGGCACGGTGGCCGTCGACGCCCTGCTCGCACGCTCCGCCCGGGTGAAGGTCGGCGACCGGCTGGATCTGCGGCTCCCGGACGGCACCGAGCTGTCGCCCCGGGTCGTGGCCACCTACGGCCGCGGGCTGGGCCTCTCTCAGGTCACGCTGGCCCGCGCGGCCCTCGCGCCGCATGTGACCGCGGCGTACGACGGCGATGTGCTCGTCCGCGCGGAGCACGGCGTGGACCGGGCCGCCCTGGCCGCCCGCCTCGCCACGCTCGGGGAGGTCGGGGACGCCGACGGCTACGCGGCCGCGGAGGACGAGGACCGCGCGGTCAACGCCTGGGCCAACGCCACCATGGCGGCGGTGCTCGCCGGCTTCGCCACCGTGTCCGCCGCCAACACCCTGGTCATGACGGTCCTGGACCGCCGCCGAGAGCTGGGCACGCTGCGCCTGGTGGGGTCCACCAGGCGCCAGGTTCTGGGCATGGTCCAGTGGGAGGCGCTGCTGGTGGCCGTCGCGGGCATCGTCCTGGGCACCGCGATCGCTCTCGCCACCCTGGTGCCCATGGTGCGCGGAATGACGGGGGAGGACCCCTATATCCCGCCGCTGCTGTACGCGGCCTTCGCGGGTGCGACGGTTGCCGTGGGGCTGGCCGCCACCTCGCTACCGGCCCGCGCGGCGCTGCGTTCGGCCGCCCTGGCGACGGGCGGGCAGAAGCAGTGACCGCCCGCCCCGCCCGCCGTCCGGCAGGACGTTCATGGCGTCGATGACGTCCATGGCGTCGGCGACGTCTGTGGCCCCGGTGACGTCTGCGGGCTCGGCGACGTCTTCCGGAACGCCCACGCCATCCTGGGTTCCATCGCCCAGCGGAACATCCGCTGGACGGGTGGTGTGCACAGGGCGGTGACCACCGCGGCGGCGATCAGGGAGACGGCGATCTCCCCGAGCGGCTTGTGCAGCCAGGCGTACTCGTCGAACCAGCCCCAGAAGCGGGAGCCCTTGGCGAGGAAGCCGTGCAGCAGATAGCCGTAGAGCGTCCCGGCGCCGAGCACCGTGAACCACATCCGGCGCCGGGGCACCCAGGACAGGAAGCAGACGACCAGCAGCATGGAGCAGCCGAAGAGCGCGAGGGTCATCACCGGGCCGGTCCACGGCGGAGCGGACAGCTCCTGCACGCTGTCGCGGTGGTAGAACCAGGCGGAGTTCATCCGGGGGGCTGCCCAGTAGGCCACCAGCACGGCGCAGCCGAACGCCGGGAGGGACAGCAGCCGCACCTCACGCCGTCGCATCAGCTGGAAGTGCTCGGCCTTCATACACAGGCCGATCACGAAGAAGGGCAGGAACTGCAGCACCCGCTGGAGGTCGAGGTCGTCGCCGATGTCGGGGGAGACGGAGGCCAGCACCGCGATCGCCAGGGCGAGCGGGACGGGCCAGCGCACCAGCTTCCAGATCGGCGTGGTCAACCGCCAGACGAAGAGCGCGGCCAGGAACCAGGTGAGGTACCAGGGGTCGAGCAGGCTGAAGTCGTACGTGGGGTCGTCGTCGGCCCAGCGCTTGAAGAGCGTGTAGGCGAGCTCGAAGATCACGTAGGGCACCGCCACGCCGGTGATCAGCCGCTGGAGACGGTCCGGCCGCATGTCGAAACTGCGTGAGAAGTAGCCGGAGATGAGGATGAACGCGGGCATGTGGAAGGCGTAGACGGTCATGTACAGGGCCTCGGCGGCCCGACTGCCGTCGGTCAGCGGCTCCCACGCGTGCCCCATGGCGACCAGCACGATGGCGAGGTACTTGGCGTTGTCGAAGAACGCGTCTCGCTGCTTCGGCTGACCTTTGCCCGGTGGGGCGGGCTCGGCGGGGCGGGGAGCGGCCTCGCGTACACGGGCGGGGGGAGCGGGGAACATCTGCGGCACGATAGCGCCGCGCGCGCAATTCGTAAAACCACGGAGTGCTCCCCTTTGACGCTCGGGGATTTTCCATAGCCGTAAGTGAATTGATCTCCGTACGATGACCGATCTGTACGGTTTCATCCTGTTTAAACGGTGCATATGCCCCGGAACCGACGCGGGTGAAATGTCCAAATCAATGGCGCTTTGGCGGTTCGCCGAGTGGTTCTTCGTCGAATTCGGAATTCCGACTCCCCGTGACTGATCGACTCCGAATTCGGCCCGCCGTGCATACCCTCGAATTGTGTGTGGGGTCACTTTCCGGTCGTCGTTCCGGGATGGTCGGCGGGTGGCTCGAGAGGGTCGTCGGCGGGGTCGAGGACTGTCCGACGATTCACCAGCGGCCTCCAACGCGGGGCGAGTTGATGGCACGATGGTGGTGGCGGGGGGTGTGCGGGGTCGTGTGCCTCCCGGGCTGGTGAGACGTGTGGCGACCGAGGTGAGTGATCTGTTGTGGCCATTTCCCTTTCGTTGGTGCTCCTGGTGGGCATCATCCTGGTGCTGATGATTCGCCAGGGCCAGGTGAAGTGGGGGCCGGCGCTCGTCGCGGCGCTCTTCGGCTTCCTGCTCGCCTCGACGGACATGGCCCCGGACATTCAGAACTTTTTGGACTCGGTCGCGGAGACGATCGGCGATATCAACCCCTGAGCCCGCCCCGCCCCGGTCCGTCTCGTCGGCGCTTGCCGCGTGCGGCTCCCCCCGGCGGGCGTCGCGATCGCGAACGGTCGGGTGGGGCGCGTACGGGTGAAGGCGGGGCGCCCTGAGGTGCGGAGCGCGGGCGGAGGCGTGTCCGCGCTCGGGCGTGCCCCGGGGGCGCGTCGCGGCGGGCCGCGCGCCGGGTGTCGGGTGGGGTGTGTCCGGCGCCGGATGGCGTCGGCGGTCGTCCTGCGTGGGAAGTCGGCGGTCGTGCTGCGCGGGAACGCGAACGGCCCGGTCGGGGGACACCCCCGGCCGGGCCGGACCATGGAGCGGGCGACGGGAATCGAACCCGCGTAGCCAGTTTGGAAGACTGGGGCTCTACCATTGAGCTACGCCCGCGCGCGCCGGTGAACACCCCTTCGGTCGAGGACCTCGGGGCACGGCACGGTGTGCATCGTAGCGGGTCCGGTGGGTTTCCCGCACACCCCCGCCTGCCAGCGGAAAAGCAGCAGCCAGGGCCCCTCCTGGCCATGTACCCTACGTGTCGCACCGACGGGGTGTGGCGCAGCTTGGTAGCGCGTCCGCTTTGGGAGCGGAAGGTCGTCGGTTCGAATCCGGCCACCCCGACCATCACACCGGCAAGATCACATTGTGGGGCTCATCCGGCGTGCGGTTACTATGCAAGCTGCGCGTCTGTGTCTCTCTGCTACCGGGCGCGATCAGCTGGACCGCTGAAGCCCGACCGCTGAAGCCCAGCGTCAGCAGATACCGAGAAGTCAGCCCCAAGGAGACCGAACCGTGAAGAGCGCCGTGGAGACCCTGAACCCGACTCGGGTTCGGCTCACTGTCGAGGTGCCCTTCGAGGAGCTCAAGCCCAGCCTCGACGCGGCGTACAAGAAGATCAACCAGCAGGTCAGCGTGCCGGGCTTCCGCAAGGGCAAGATCCCGGCCCGGGTCATCGACCAGCGGTTCGGTCGTGGCGCCGTGCTGGAGGAGGCCGTCAACGACGCGCTCCCGAAGTTCTACACCGAGGCCGTCAACGAGGGTGAGCTCAACCCGCTCGGCCAGCCCGATGTCGACATCACCGAGCTCAAGGACAACGAGCTGCTGACCTTCACCGCCGAGGTGGACGTCCGCCCGACCATCGAGATCCCGGACTACTCCGGCATCGAGGTCACCGTCGACGCCGTCGAGGTCTCGGACGAGGACATCGAGAAGTCGGTCGAGCAGCTGCGCGACCGCTTCGCCACCACCTCCGTCGTCGAGCGCGCCGCCGTCGAGGGCGACGTCGTCACCATCGACCTGGAGGCCAAGGTCGACGGCGAGGTCCTCGCGGACGGCGTCGCCAAGGGCGTCAGCTACACCATCGGCTCGGGCGAGCTGCTGGACGGCATCGACGCCGCCGTCACCGGCCTGGAGGCCGGCGGCAGCGCCACCTTCACCTCCGAGCTCAAGGGCGGCTCCGCCAAGGGCAAGGAGGCCGAGGTCAAGGTCGACGTCACCGAGGTCAAGGCCCGTGAGCTGCCGGAGCTGGACGACGAGTTCGCCCAGCTGGCCAGCGAGTTCGACACCCTCGACGAGCTGAAGGCCGACAGCCGCAAGCGGCTGGAGCAGGCCCGCAAGTTCGAGCAGGCCACCCAGGCCCAGGAGAAGGTGCTCGACGCCCTCCTGGAGCTGGTCGAGGTCCCGATGCCCGAGAAGCTGCTCGAGGACGAGATCAAGACCCGCAAGCACAACCTGGAGCACCACCAGCTCGGCCAGATGGGCCTGTCCCTGGAGGCCTACCTCCAGATGCAGGACAAGACGGTCGAGGAGTTCGACGCCGAGACGAAGGAGCAGGCCGAGCGGGGCATCAAGACCCAGTTCGTCCTCGACGAGCTCGTCAACAAGGAGAAGCTGTCGGTCGGCCAGGAGGAGCTCACCGAGCACCTCGTGCGCCGTGCGCAGTCCTCCGGCATGAGCCCGGACCAGTTCGCCCAGGCCGTCGTCGAGGGCGGCCAGGTGCCGATGCTCGTCGGCGAGGTCGCCCGCGGCAAGGCCCTCGCGGTCGTCGTCGAGGCCGCCACGGTCAAGGACAGCAACGGCGAGGTCGTGGACCTGGACGACGAGGACGAGACCGCCGAGACGGTCGAGGCCACCTCCGAGACCACCGAGGAGGCCGCCGAGGCCGCCGAGGAGAAGACCGAGAGCTGAGCCTCGGGGGCGCTCTGAGCCCCTGACAGCTCGTGTGAACGGGCCCGGAAGCGCATTGCGCTCCCGGGCCCGTTCCCGTTCTCGGGAGCCCCTCCAGCGGCCGTACGCGGCCTCTGTCGCCCGGGCCCGGGGGCGGGGAGGTCGCCGGGCCCGGGACGCGCGGCCCGGCCCCGGCGGGCCGCCCCCGACGCCGGGCGTCCGGCCTTCCGCGCTGCGGTTTCTACGCTGCGGTTTCCGCGCTGCGGCTTCCGCGTGTCCGCCTGCCCGCCGACACCCGTCCCGCGTAACCGCTGGGCGCCTCTCCGCGGCGGCACGGCCTCGCCCGAGGGGCCCGAGCGCGTCAGAGGGGCACTCGAGGACGCGGAGCCCGCGCGGGCTCCGGCGAGACCGCGTACCCGGCGCGTGCCCGCGCGGGGCCGCTCAGCCCGGGCCTACGGGCGGGGAGGTCGCGGGGCCCGCCGGGCGCGGCACCCGTCGGCGCGGGCCGTACGCGGCGCTGGCGTCCGGGGCCGCGCTCCGGCTCCCGCGCGTCCCCTGCCCGCCCACACCCGTGCCCCCGCACCGCCGGGCTCCTCTCGGCCCGCGCGGCCCTGCCCGATCACCCGAGGCGCCCGAGCGCGTGAGCGAGTCCCTCAAGGACGCGGCGCCCCACGCGGGGCCCCGGCGGGACCAGTACCCCCCGCGCGCTCGCGCGGGGCCGCTCGCCCGGGCCTACGGGCGGGAAGGCCGCGGGGCCCGCCGGGCGCGGCACCCGTCGGCGCGGGCCCCACGCGGCGCCGGGCCTCCGGGGCTGTGCTCCGGCTGCCTTGCGTCCCCCCTGCCTGCCGACACCCGTGCCTCGCACCGCTGAGCTCCTCTTCGGGCCGGCACGGCCTCGCGATTCGCCCAAGGGGCTGGGCGTCAGCGAGTCACTCACGGACACGGCGCCCGCGCGGGGCCCCGACGGGACCGCGTACCCCGCGCGGGTACGCGGGGCCGCTCAGCCGGGCCCCAGCCCGCGGATACGCCGCGCCCCATGCCAGGGCGGCCTTTCCCGGCGCCGAGAGCTCCCGTAGTCGCCCGCGCGGGCACGGCATCGGCCGGCCGAAGTGCGGTGGGCCGCGAGGCTGCGACCAGGAGGGCCGCGGTGCGGCGAGCAACGCCCACGGCCGCGGCGCCCGCGCGGACGCCGCGGCGGCCGGTCGCGGACCAGCCGCCGTCCGCGCGGCGCGGCGCGGGCCAGCCAGTCGACGCCGGCGCCGAGTGGAGGGCGAGGTCCGCGCGAGAACGTGCGTACCGCGGCCCTGGGGACCCGGCTCCCGACCACGGGGCCCGCTCCCGGCCGAAGCCCGTGGCGGGCTCCTGGTCGGCCCCGTCGCGCCCCGCCTTGCCGTGACGGCCCACCATGCCTCTGAAGCCCGCAGACACCCCCGCACGGGCCGGCTCGGCACCAGCAGACGCGGCCGCCCCCGCGCCGCGCACCTCGCCCCTGTGTCGAGCGGTCGCTCCGGCGCCCTGCCCCATGCCGAGCCGCCGGCCGGTGTCCCGCCACCCCGCGCACGGGCCGGCGTGCCACCCAGGCGCGGCCGCTCCGGCGCCCCGCCCCACGCCCAGCGACCCGCCGGTGTCGCGCTCTGGTGTCGCTCGCCTCTCCCCGCCCGCCGTGCCTGCACAGCGTTGCGCGCGGCCGCACCGTACCCCCGGTGAGGCGCTGAGCGAGCCCGCGCGGGTGCCCGCCAGGGCCGGCGGGGTCGGGCCGGTGGGCACCGGCGGGGTCGGGGCCGGTGTGCAGGAGCGGCCCATGGGGGCAGCCCCGGGCGGGCCCGCGTAGCGGCCCACGACGGCACCCCGGGCGGGCCCGCGTGGCGCCGCCCCGCGTGAGCGGCCCCAGCCGCCCCGCCCCCCCCATGGCGCGGGCGGCCGCCCTCCACCCGCGGAGGCGGGCCCATACGTCGTGCCCGGGATGGGCGGCACCCCCGCGCGCCGACGTGGCCGCGCGCGGTCCCCCCGGCACGCGGTTGGCCCACCGGGGCGGGCCGGGGACGCCGGGTGCTGTTCGAGCGCGGTGATCAGGGCCGCTCGGCGGCCCGGGGCGTGGGTCTCACCGGGGGTGAACCTGCGCTCAGAGCGAACAGTTCCTGATGCGGGATGGCGGCCGGTCACCAGCGCGTTAGGGTCCGTAGATACGAGGGCAGGGGAGTCCCCGGAGCCCGGAAGAACCCGAAGATGATGCTGAGACGGCGCGCGCCGCCGTCAGAGACGAGCAGGTGGACACGTGACGATTCCGATGCCTTCCGCCGCCAGCGAGCCCAACCTCGGTGGCCTCGGCGACCAGGTCTACAACCGACTGCTCGGCGAGCGGATCATCTTCCTCGGTCAGCCCGTCGACGACGACATCGCCAACAAGATCACCGCGCAGCTGCTGCTCCTTGCCGCCGACCCGGACAAGGACATCTACCTCTACATCAACAGCCCCGGTGGTTCGATCTCGGCGGGCATGGCCATCTACGACACCATGCAGTACATCAAGAACGACGTGGTCACCATCGCGATGGGCCTCGCCGCGTCGATGGGTCAGTTCCTGCTGAGCGCCGGCACGCCCGGCAAGCGCTTCGCGCTGCCGAACGCCGAGATCCTGATCCACCAGCCCTCCGCCGGGCTGGCCGGTTCCGCCTCGGACATCAAGATCCACGCTGAGCGGCTGCTGCACACCAAGAAGCGGATGGCCGAGCTCACCGCCTTCCACACCGGTCAGTCGGTCGAGCAGATCACCCGTGACTCGGACCGCGACCGCTGGTTCTCCGCCGAGGAGGCCAAGGACTACGGCCTGATCGACGACGTCATGACCACCGCCGCGGCGGTGCCGGGCGGCGGCGGCACCGGCGCCTGAGCGCCCTCCGCCCCAGCCCTTGATCGCTCATCACGAGGACGGTGACACCCACATGAACAACCTTTCCGGCATCAGCCGCTACGCCGGCCCCCGGGCCGAGTCGCGCTACGTCGTTCCGCGCTTCGTCGAGCGCACCTCGCAGGGCATCCGCGAGTACGACCCGTACGCCAAGCTCTTCGAGGAGCGCGTGATCTTCCTCGGCGTGCAGATCGACGACGCCTCGGCCAACGACGTGATGGCGCAGCTGCTGTGCCTGGAGTCGATGGACCCGGACCGTGACATCTCGATCTACATCAACTCGCCGGGCGGCTCGTTCACCGCGCTGACCGCGATCTACGACACGATGCAGTTCGTGAAGCCCGACATCCAGACGGTCTGCATGGGCCAGGCGGCCTCCGCCGCGGCCGTGCTGCTCGCGGCCGGCACCCCCGGCAAGCGGATGGCGCTGCCCAACGCGCGGGTGCTGATCCACCAGCCGTACAGCGAGACCGGCCGGGGCCAGGTCTCCGACCTGGAGATCGCCGCCAACGAGATCCTGCGGATGCGCTCGCAGCTGGAGGAGATGCTGGCCAAGCACTCCACCCAGCCGATCGAGAAGATCCGTGAGGACATCGAGCGCGACAAGATCCTCACCGCCGAGGAGTCGCTGGCCTACGGCCTGGTCGACCAGATCGTGTCGACCCGCAAGACCTCCGTCGGCGTCTGACGGAGACGCCTCGTAGGCGGCGCCGGACCCGGCGCTGACGCGTACGAGTGGCGTACGAGCGCGGCACGGTCGCGCTCCTTGCCCAGGTCGCCCCCTTGGACCGGGAACGGCGGACACGGTCCGCACACCGAGTCGGTCCAAGGGGGGCCCGCACACCGGGCCCGGCAAGGTACCGTCATAGGGGGCTGGGGCCTGCCTCCAGGCGAACAAGCAGCAAGCGCAGCGCAAGCACTCGGGTCCGCGGAGCAAAGCGGATCCCAGGCGAAGGGGAAGCACCTCGTGGCACGCATCGGTGACGGCGGCGACCTGCTCAAGTGCTCGTTCTGCGGAAAGAGCCAGAAGCAGGTGAAGAAGCTCATCGCAGGCCCGGGTGTGTACATCTGCGACGAGTGCATCGACCTCTGTAACGAGATCATCGAGGAGGAGCTCGCGGAGACCTCCGAGGTGCGCTGGGAAGAGCTTCCCAAGCCCCGCGAGATCTACGAGTTCCTCGAGGGCTACGTGGTCGGCCAGGAGGCCGCCAAGAAGGCGCTGTCCGTCGCCGTCTACAACCACTACAAGCGGGTGCAGGCCGGCGAGAACGGCGGCAACCGCGACGACGGCATCGAGCTGGCCAAGTCCAACATCCTGCTGCTCGGCCCCACCGGCTCCGGCAAGACGCTGCTCGCCCAGACGCTGGCCCGGATGCTGAACGTGCCCTTCGCCATCGCCGACGCCACCGCCCTCACCGAGGCGGGCTATGTCGGCGAGGACGTGGAGAACATCCTCCTGAAGCTGATCCAGGCCGCGGACTACGACGTCAAGAAGGCCGAGACCGGCATCATCTACATCGACGAGATCGACAAGGTCGCCCGGAAGAGCGAGAACCCGTCGATCACCCGCGATGTCTCCGGCGAGGGCGTCCAGCAGGCCCTGCTGAAGATCCTGGAGGGCACCACCGCCTCGGTGCCCCCGCAGGGCGGCCGCAAGCACCCGCACCAGGAGTTCATCCAGATCGACACGACGAACGTGCTGTTCATCGTGGGTGGCGCCTTCGCCGGTCTGGAGAAGATCATCGAGGCGCGCGCCGGCGCCAAGGGCATCGGCTTCGGCGCCACCATCCGCTCCAAGCGGGAGATCGAGGCGAGCGACCAGTTCCAGGAGGTCATGCCGGAGGACCTGGTGAAGTTCGGGATGATCCCGGAGTTCATCGGCAGACTTCCGGTCATCACCTCGGTGCACAACCTGGACCGCGAGGCGCTGCTGCAGATCCTCGTCGAGCCGCGCAACGCGCTCGTCAAGCAGTACCAGCGGCTCTTCGAACTCGACGGTGTCGAGCTGGACTTCGACCGGCCCGCCCTGGAGGCCATCGCCGACCAGGCGATCCTGCGCGGCACCGGCGCGCGCGGACTGCGCGCCATCATGGAAGAGGTCCTGATGTCGGTGATGTACGAGGTGCCGTCCCGCAAGGACGTGGCCCGCGTCGTCATCACCGCCGACGTCGTCCACTCCAACGTCAACCCGACGCTCGTGCCGCGCACCCGCGGCGGCGAGCCGGGGGAGCGGCACGAGAAGAGCGCGTAGCCGACACACGGAAGAGGGGCCGTACGGCGTGCTGCCGTGCGGCCCCTCCGCGCGTCCGCTCCGCGCCGCCGTCGGTCACTCGGCCGGCTTGCGCGTCTCCTCGTAGATCCCGGCGGTCACCTTCGCGAACTCCTCCACGTCGACGTCGTCGACATTGGTGTTGTCCGCGTCCAGGTCGAGCACCATCGCCGCGTCCGTCTTCTCCGCCCAGGCGCACACCGGCGCGTAGTACTCGTCGTACATCTTGACGACCTCGCAGCTGAGCTTCGGACCGTCCGCGCCGTTCGGCTGGAACGACGCGCGCTTCTTCTCGACCGCGGCCTTGCCCCCGGACTCGAAGCTCTTGAACATCTCGTCCTGGATCTTGGCGGGGTCGCCGATGTCGCCGTACATCCCGGAGAAGGACAGACCGGAGTTCGGGTCGTCGGCGTGCTTGTAGGAGGCCAGCACCGAGGTGGTGCCCTCGGGCATGTCCTGCTGCACGCTGGTCCCGGCGTCCTTGAGCGCCTTGGTGTCCTTGTCCAGCTCGTAGTCGTCGTCGTGCAGCGAGTTGGGTGTGACCAGCCGCATCGCGTCGGTGGACTCGCCCTTCCCGGTCAGGAAGAAGGCCCCCACGGCGACCGCGGCGACGACCACCACGGCCGCCGAGCTGATCGCGATCACCTTGGTCCTGTTGCTCCCGCCGCCCGGCTGCTGCGGAGGCGGCGCCTGACCCGGGTCCGGCTGCTGCGGATAGCCGTACCCCGACTGCGCGGGCGGCTGCTGGGGGTAGCCGTAGCCGGGCTGCGCGGCCGGCTGCTGCTGCGGGTAGCCGTACCCCGGCTGCTGCGCGTACGGATTGGACCCGCCCGGGGGCTGCTGCGGCGCCCCGCCGTACGGGTTGGGCTGACCGCCCCCGTACGGACCGGGCTGGGGCGGCGGCTGGTTGTAGCTCATGGGGTTCCCCTTCGGGGTTCGCTGAGAACCGGTGGGCTGGGCGACGCGGACGCGACGGCGGGCCGTGGCGGAAGGGCGCTACGGCAGGGCGACGCGAGTCTCGGAGCGCACCTTGGCGGTGGTCGCGCCGGCCTCTTCCAGCGTGACGGTCTTGCCGGAGGTCATGGCCGCCGCGTCGCTGAGCGCCACATAGCCGATGGTGCTGCTGTCGCCCCAGATGCAGAACGGGATGGTGAACGAGGCGCTGGTGCCGGCGGCGCCGGTGAACTTGACGTTCTGACACTTGAGCACGGCGCCCGCGTCCAGGCCCGGCGCGTTGATCTGCTGCGGGCTGCCGTCCAGGGCCGCGGTGCCGCCGCCGCCGAGGTCCGGGTCCTTCTTGGCCTCTTCGGCCATCTTCGCGAACATCGCGTCGACGACCTTGTTCGGGTCGCTGACGGTCCCCCAGACACCGCTGAACTGCATCTGCTTGGCGGAGAGGCCCTCACCGGCCTTGTACTCGGCTCCGGTGGAGTCCGTGGTCACGACCCCCAGCTGGGAGAGCTCGGACTTGCTGTCCGAGAAGATGGAGTCGTCGGCGCCGCTGGTGGGGTCCTTCTTGTACTCACCAACCAGCACCGGCGGGGTCTGCAGCTTGTACTTCTTGCTGTCGACCGGGACGTCGCCGCCACCACCGTTGGCGCCGGGGACGGTGACCTTCTGGCCGCCCTTGCCCTTCTTGCCCTTCTTGCCGTCGTCGTCACCGCCGGTGAACATGAGGACGCCGCCGATGATCGCGCCGACCACCACCAGGGCACCGACGACCAGACCTATCGTCTTGTTCTTGTTGCCGCCGCCCTGCGGGGGCATCGGCACCTGCGGCGGCTGGCCGTACGGCGCCGGCTGCTGGGGCTGGCCGTACGGGCCCGGCTGCGGCTGCTGCGGGAAGCCGTAGCCCGCCGCCTGCGTCGGCTGGTTGTACGGGTTCGGCTGCCCCGCGGGCTGCTGAGGGTAGCCGTACCCCGGCTGGCCGGCCGTGCCGCCCTGGCCGTACGGGTTGGGCTGCTGGGGCTGGCCCTGCCCGTAGGGACCGGGCTGCTGCGGCTGGCCCTGCCCGTACTGGTTGTAGCTCATGTCAGTCCTTCGTTTGATTGCGTGTTGCCTTCGGGGCGGGCCCGATGTGCTACCCGTCGATCTCGACGCGTGCGTCCTTCCGTACCTTCGCCGTGAGTTCCGCCGCGTCCTCCAGTGACATGCCGCCGCTGCCCAGGACGGCCGCGGCCGGGTCCGCCATCACCGTGACGCCCAGCGTGCTCTTATCGCCCCAGACGCACGCGGGGGCCTCCATGGATCCCTTGGGGGAGGCGAACTTCAACATCTGACACTTGAGTACGTCCCCGTCGAAGCCGTCCGGGGTGAAGCTCTGGGCCGCGCCCTGGGGTTGGGCCGTGTCGCTGTCCTGGAGGGCCTTGACGATGCCGGCGAGGGCGAGTTCGGCTCCCCGCGCGGGGTCGGATATCTCGCCCCAGACGCCGGTGAACTTCATCATCTGCTTGCCGGAACTGAGGTAGTTGGCGGCCACCAGGTGCGGATCCTTGACGCCGGGGACCTGCTTCAGCTGCTGCTGCCCCGACTCGGAAAGGTCCTTCTCACTGGTGCCGGAGCCCTGCCGGGCGTAGTCGCCGGCGACGGTGTCGGGGGTGGTCAGCTTGTGCGGGCCGGAGTCGCCCGAGCCGCCGCCGGTCAGCAGGACGGCGCCCACGCCCACCGCGGCCAGCGCCAGCAGCGCCCCGCCGGCGAGCGCGAGCTTCCTGCCCTTGCCGCCGCGGGGGGCGGGAGCGGGCGGGGGATAACCGTAGCCGTAGCCCGGCTGGGCCTGGGTCTGCGCCGGGGCCTGCGGCTGCGCCGGCTGGCCGTAGGGACCCGGCTGGGTGTACGGGCCGGGGGCCGGCTGCTGCGCGTACGGGCCGGGAGCGGGCGTCTGGGGGTACGGGCCGGGCTGGCCCTGGCCGCCGCCGGCCGGGGGGTAGCCGTAACCGGGCTGCTGGGCGTAGGGATTCGGCATCGGTGGCTGACCTGCGCCGTACGGGCCCTGCTGGGACCCGTAGGGCCCGGGCTGCGGTGGCGGCTGGTGGTAGCTCAAGCGTGCCCCTCTTCGATGCGACGGAATGCTCTTCGATGCTCGCGACAGATGCGCAACATCCTTCCCGACGTCATACGGACGCTTGACGCCGGGGCGACAACGGGTTCGTAACGGAGTGGCGGGGCCCCTTAGACTGACCGTCGTGACCGAGAACACTCAGCAGAGCCCCGCGAGCGGGCCGAACAGCCACCCTGAACTGCCGACCCAGTACGCACCGGCCGAGGTAGAGGGGCAGCTGTACGAGCGCTGGGTAGAGCGCGGTTACTTCACGGCCGACGCGAAGAGCGACAAGCCCTCGTACACCATCGTCATCCCCCCGCCGAACGTCACCGGCTCGCTCCACCTGGGCCACGCCTTCCAGCACACCCTCATGGACGCGCTCACCCGGCGCAAGCGCATGCAGGGCTTCGAGTCGCTGTGGCTGCCCGGCATGGACCACGCCGGCATCGCCACCCAGAACAAGGTCGAGCAGCAGCTCGCCGAGGAGGGCAAGTCCCGGCACGACCTCGGGCGCGAGGAGTTCGTCGAGCGCGTGTGGCGGTGGAAGGAGGAGTACGGCGGCAAGATCCTCGGCCAGATGCGCCGCCTCGGCGACGGCGTCGACTGGAGCCGTGAGCGCTTCACCATGGACGAGGGCCTGTCCCGCGCCGTCCAGACGATCTTCAAGCGGCTCTACGACGACGAGCTGATCTACCGCGCCGAGCGCATCATCAACTGGTGCCCGCGCTGCCTCACGGCCATCTCCGACATCGAGGTGGAGTACCAGGAGGACGACGGCGAGCTCGTCTCGATCCGGTACGGCGAGGGCGAGGACAGCGTCGTCGTCGCGACGACCCGCGCCGAGACCATGCTGGGCGACACCGCCGTGGCCGTCCACCCGGACGACGAGCGCTACGCCCACCTCATCGGCAAGCAGATCAAGCTGCCGCTGACGGACCGCACCATCCCGGTCGTCGCCGACACCCACGTCGACCCCGAGTTCGGCACCGGTGCCGTCAAGGTCACCCCGGCGCACGACCCCAACGACTTCGCGATCGGCCAGCGCCACGGCCTGCCCTCGCTGACGGTCATGGACGAGCGCGGCAACATCACCGTCCACGGTCCCTTCCAGGGCCTGGACCGCTTCGAGGCCCGCTCAGCCATCGTCGGCGCCCTGCGCTCCCAGGGCCGGATCGTCGCCGAGAAGCGCCCGTACGTGCACTCCGTCGGCCACTGCTCGCGCTGCAAGACCACGATCGAGCCGCGGCTGTCCATGCAGTGGTGGGTCAAGGTCGGCCCGCTGGCCCAGGCCGCCGGCGACGTCGTCCGCGACGGCGTGGTGAAGATCCACCCGGAGGACATGTCGAAGCGCTACTTCGACTGGGTCGACAACATGCACGACTGGTGCATCTCGCGCCAGCTGTGGTGGGGCCACCGCATCCCGGTCTGGTACGGCCCGGACGGCGAGGTCGTCTGCGTCGGACCGGACGAGCAGCCGCCGACGGGCGAGGGCTGGCACCAGGACACCGACGTCCTCGACACCTGGTTCTCCTCCGGCCTGTGGCCGTTCTCCACCCTCGGCTGGCCGGACCGGACCCCGGACCTCGAGAAGTTCTACGCCACCGACGTCCTGCTCACCGGCCACGACATCATCTTCTTCTGGGTCGCCCGGATGATGATGTTCGGTCTGTACGCGATGGACGGTGTCGCGCCCTTCCACACCATCTCCCTCACCGGCCTGGTGCGGGACGAGCGCGGCAAGAAGATGTCGAAGTCCTTCGGCAACGTCGTCGACCCGCTGGACTGGATGGACAAGTACGGCTCCGACGCCGTCCGCTTCACCCTGGCCAAGGGCGCCAACCCGGGCACCGACGTGCCGATCGGCGAGGACTGGGTGCAGGGCTCCCGCAACTTCGCCAACAAGATCTGGAACGCCACCCGCTTCGCGCTGATGAACGGCGCGACGGTGGAGGGCGAGCTGCCGCCGGCCGAGCGGCTGCGGCCCGAGGACCGCTGGATCCTGTCCCGGCTCAACGCGGTCATCGCCGAGGTCGACGCCTACTACGACGACTACCAGTTCGCGAAGCTCTCCGACGCGCTGTTCCACTTCGCCTGGGACGAGGTCTTCGACTGGTACGTCGAGCTCTCCAAGACCACCTTCCTCAAGGGCGGCCCCGAGGCCGACGCCTCGCGCCGCGTCCTGGGCGAGGTCCTGGACGTGACGCTGCGGCTGCTGCACCCGGTCGTCCCGTTCGTCACCGAGACCCTGTGGACCTCCCTCACCGGCGGCGAGTCGATCGTCATCGCCGCATGGCCGGTCGACAGCGGTTTCCGCGACCCGGCCGCCGAGCGGGAGATCGAGACCGTCCAGCAGGTGGTCACCGAGGTCCGCCGGTTCCGCGCCGACCAGGGCCTGCAGCCCGGCCAGCGGGTCCCGGCCCGGCTCGACCTGGAGGACGCCGTGCTTCCGGGGCTCGCGGCCCACGAGGACGCCATGCGTGCCCTGCTGCGGCTCCAGCCGGCCGGTGACGACTTCACCGCCACCGCCTCGCTGCCGGTCGCGGGCGCGACCGTGGCCCTGGACCTGTCCGGCGCCATCGACGTCGCGGCCGAGCGCAAGCGGCTGGCCAAGGACCTCGCGGCCGCCGAGAAGGACCTGGCGCAGACCACGGCGAAGCTCGGCAACGAGGCCTTCCTGGGCAAGGCCCCCGACCACGTGGTCGAGAAGATCCGCACCCGGAAGGCGGCCGCCGAGGCGGACATCGCCCGGATCACCGCCCAGCTGGCGAACCTGCCGCAGGGCTGACCCCGGCACCACCCCACGGCGGGCCCGTACGGATGTCGCATCCGTACGGGCCCGCCGTGCGTGTGTGGGTGTGGGTGCGGGTGTGGTGTGGTGCGTGGCCCGCACCACCCGGGCGCCGGTCGGATCCGGCCTCGTCCGCCTGTCCGGCCGGTGTTGTCACAGGGGGCTCGTAGACTGGTCCGCGTGAGCGAGCGCCCCCGAAACGACGACCCCGACTCCACGCCCGGTCCGATCGACGAGTTCGACGAGATCGTGGAGTCGGAGACCGACCGCGACCCCGACCTGGCGGTGATCGAGGCGGGGAGTCGCACCCTGCGCACGCAGGCCGGGCCGCCGACGGGAGACCCGATCCCGGCCCGCCCCACCGACCCCGAGGTCGACCGCGCGCTGCGCGAGGTGGAGACGGAGCTCGCCAGCCGCTGGGGCGAGACCAAGCTCGACCCGTCGCTGGTGCGCATCGAGGCGCTGCTGGACATCCTCGGCTCGCCGCAGCGCGCGTACCCGTCGATCCACATCACCGGCACCAACGGCAAGACCAGCACCGCCCGCATGATCGAGGCACTGCTGGCCGCCTTCGACCTGCGCACCGGGCGCTACACGAGCCCGCACGTGCAGTCGGTCACCGAGCGGATCAGCCTGGACGGGGCGCCGATCTCCGCCGAGCGGTTCATCGAGACGTACCGGGACATCCAGCCGTACATCGAGATGGTCGACACCCAGCAGCAGTACCGGCTGTCCTTCTTCGAGGTGCTCACCGCCATGGCCTTCGCGGCCTTCGCGGACGCCCCGGTGGACGTCGCCGTGGTCGAGGTCGGCATGGGCGGCACCTGGGACGCCACCAACGCGATCGACGCGGGCGTGGCCGTGGTCACCCCCATCGCGCTGGACCACACCGACCGGCTCGGCGCCACGCCCGAGGAGATCGCGGTCGAGAAGTCCGGGATCATCAAGAAGGACGCCACCGTGGTGCTCGCGCAGCAGCCGGTGGACGCCGCCTCGGTGCTGCTGAAGAAGGCCGTCGAGGTGGACGCCACGGTCGCGCGCGAGGGCCTGGAGTTCGGCGTGCTGGCGCGCGAGGTGGCGGTCGGCGGACAGCTGCTGACGCTGCGCGGGCTGGGCGGCGAGTACCCCGAGGTCTTCCTGCCGCTGCACGGGGCGCACCAGGCGCACAACGCGGCGGTGGCGCTGGCGGCGGTCGAGGCGTTCTTCGGCATCGGCTCGCAGCACGCCCGCACGCTCGACATCGACACGGTGCGCCGGGCGTTCGCCTCCGTCACCTCGCCGGGCCGGCTGGAGGTGGTGCGGCACAGCCCGACCGTGGTGCTGGACGCCGCGCACAACCCGGCGGGCGCGCAGGCCACGGCCGCCGCGATCTCCGAGGCGTTCGGCTTCAGCCGGCTCATCGGCGTGGTCGGGGCCAGCGGCGACAAGGACGTGCGCGGCTTCCTGGAGGCGTTCGAACCGATCTTCGCCGAGATCGTGGTGACGCAGAACTCCACCCACCGCGCGATGGACGCCGACGCGCTGGCGGCGCTCGCGGTGGAGGTCTTCGGCGCGGAGCGGGTGCAGGTCGAGCCGCGACTGGACGACGCCCTGGAGGCGGCGATCACGCTGGCCGAGGAAGAGGGCGAGTTCACCGGCGCGGGCGTGCTGGTCACCGGCTCCGTGATCACGGTGGGCGAGGCCCGGCTGCTGCTGGGGAGGGGCTGAGATGCGAACCCTGTGTTCGAGCACGCTGATAGGCGAGTTCTTCGTGATCGGCTTCGCCGGGCTGGTGGCGATGAACACCTCCGACCTGTCGACCGCCACGGTGTGGACGGTCAGCGGCGTCGCCATGGTGCTGTGCCTGCTGCTGTGCGGCATGGTCAGCCGCCCGGGAGCGGTGCAGATCGGCTGGGCGCTCCAGATCGGACTGATCCTCAGCGGCTTCGTCGTCGGCACGATGTTCGTCCTGGGCGCCCTCTTCGCCGCCCTGTGGTGGGCCTCGGTCCACTTCGGCCGCAAGGTCGACGAGGCGAAGGCCCGCTTCGCGGCGCAGGCGGCGGCCGAGCGATCCGCCTAGCCGCGTAGCCGGGCGTCCCGCCTGGCGCGGGTGACCGGCCATGCGATGCGTCCCGGTGGGGGCGCCGGCCAAGCGTCCGTCGCCCCGCGCGGCCCGTTCGCGAAGCCGGGTGGAGGCCGTACGCGAAGCCGGCCGAAGGCCCGTCCGTGAAGCCGGCCGGAAGCCCGTTCGCGATGCCGGCCGGAGGCCCGTCCGTGAAGCCGGCCGGAGGCCCGTTCGACCAGCGGATGCCCCGGCCGGATCCGGACCCGGCGGTGGTCCGGGCGGGGTCCGGAGGCGGTTCGGGAGGGCACGACGGGGCCCGGTCGGGGCCCGGCAGCGGCCGCTTCGGGCGGCCGCCGTTCCGGTCCGTCCGAGCGATCGATGAATATCCGATGACCAGGTGTGATGCCGGGTGCTGCGCACCCGTCCCGCCCCTGTAGCCTTCGGCACACACACCGACCGCGTACACCCGTCTGTGCGACATCGCCATGCCGCGCGACGCCTGCCCCAAGGAGCCGCACCATGACCCAGCGCACCCTCGTCCTCCTCAAGCCCGACGCCGTTCGGCGGGGCCTGGTCGGCGAGATCATCGGCCGGATCGAGCGCAAGGCGAACTGGGCCGTCACCGCGCTGGAGCTGCGTACCCTCGGCCGCGACACGCTGGAGCAGCACTACGCCGAGCACGTCGGCCGGGACTTCTACGAGCCGCTGGTGGGCTTCATGTCCTCCGGCCCGATCGTGGCGCTCGTCGTCGAGGGCGAGCGGGTCATCGAGGGCGTCCGCGCGCTGGCCGGCCCGACCGACCCGATCAAGGCGCCGAGCGGCACCATCCGGGGCGACTTCGGCACCATCACGCGCGAGAACCTGATTCACGCCTCGGACTCGGAGGAATCCGCCGAGCGGGAAATCAAGATTTTCTTCCCCGGACTCGGCTGAACCCGCACCATCTTCGTCTGAGGCGGAATCACGGCCACACCCCGCTGACCGGGGGCGACCGCTATTTTCGGTCGCCCCTTGGCATATGCCGGCCGATCGGGGGAACGCGACACCCCGACACGACGTCACCATGAGAGGGGGCGGGGACGTGTTCTGCTGACAATGGCGGAGGACCCTCGCGTCGTGTTCGAGCGAGCGAGACTACGATGAAGCTTCCGCGCCTCGCAGCGCACCCATCCTGCCGACCTCAAGTAAGCATTCGCTCCAGTTGGGAAGGCCAGACGTATCCTCATGGGGAACAACATGTCGTTCATCGGCCGTGACATGGCTGTCGACCTCGGGACCGCCAACACGCTGGTGTACGTCAGGGGCCGCGGGATCGTCCTCAACGAGCCGTCAGTCGTCGCCATCAATACCAACACCGGCGGAATCCTCGCGGTGGGCGCCGAGGCGAAGAAGATGATCGGCCGGACCCCTGGCAATATCGTGGCCGTCCGTCCGCTCAAGGACGGTGTGATCGCCGATTTCGAGATCACCGAGCGGATGCTCCGTTATTTCATCCTCAAGATCCACAAGCGGCGCTATCTGGCGCGTCCGCGGGTCGTGGTCTGCGTGCCGTCCGGTATCACCGGGGTCGAGCGCCGCGCCGTGATCGAGGCGTCCACCCAGGCGGGTGCCCGTCAGGTGCACATCATCGAGGAGCCGATGGCGGCGGCGATCGGCTCGGGTCTGCCGGTCCACGAGGCCACCGGCAACATGGTCGTGGACATCGGCGGCGGCACCACCGAGGTCGCCGTCATCTCGCTCGGTGGAATCGTCACCGCGCAGTCCATCCGGGTCGCCGGCGACGAGTTGGACAACGCGATCATCCAGCACGTCAAGAAGGAGTACAGCCTCCTGCTGGGCGAGCGCACCGCCGAGAACATCAAGATCACCATCGGCTCGGCCTACGAGACCGAGCAGGAGGAGCACACCGAGATCCGCGGCCGTGACCTGGTCAGCGGACTCCCCAAGACCGTGGTGATCTCCGCCGCGGAGGTCCGCAAGGCCATGGAGGAGCCGGTCAACTCCATCGTCGACGCGGTCAAGACCACGCTCGACAAGTGCCCGCCCGAGCTCTCCGGCGACGTGATGGACCGCGGCATCGTGCTCACCGGCGGCGGCGCGCTGCTGCGTGGCCTGGACGAGCGGCTGCGCCGGGAGACCGGTATGCCCATCCACATCGCCGAGGACCCGCTGGACTCCGTCGCCCTGGGCTCCGGCAAGTGCGTCGAGGAGTTCGAGGCCCTCCAGCAGGTGCTGGACGCCCAGCCCCGCAGATGACCCGCGGGTGATCCGCGAACGGCCCACGCCCGGTGCCGTGGCGGCATCCCCTCACCGTCGTACGTCCCCGTGCGACATGTGTACGACCTCCGTATGGACGCCGTACCAGCTCGTGGATGACACTCCGTCATCGGCGCGTTTCCGCCGCACGGGCGCCGCTTCGCCCATGCGGCGGAACGCCGGCAGACAACGCTGATATACAGGCATAAGGTCCGACTCCTACGAGGAAGGCACGTCGCCGCACGTGAGGGACACACGAGAGAGCAGACTGCTCCTGGTGCTGCTGATTGCCATCGCGTTCGCACTGATCACGGTGGACATCCGCGGCGGCGAGGACTCACCCCTGGACGGCGCCCGGCAGTCCGCCGAGTCCGTCTTCGGGCCGGTGGAGAACGGCGTGGCCCAGGTCGTCGACCCGGTCGGCAACGCCATCGCCGCCGTGCGGGACTCCGACGAGCGACACAACCGCATCAGCGACCTCGAACGGGAGAACGCGGAGCTCAAGCAGCGACTCGGCAGCGAGGAGCGCAACCGCGCCCGGCACGCCGAGTACGACCGGATGATGAAGAGCGCCGGTGCCGGCCGCTACGGCGTCATCGGCGCCGAGGTCATCGCCATCGGCGCCGCCCAGGGCTTCTCCTGGACCGTCACCATCGACGTCGGCAGCAAGGACGGCATCCGCCGCGACATGACCGTCATCAACGGCGACGGACTGGTCGGCCGGGTCACCACCGTCGGTCGCTCCACCTCCACCGTGCTGCTGGCCGGCGACCCCGACTTCACCGTCGGCACCCGCATGGAGAAGACCGGGGAGCTCGGCTTCGCCACCGGCCAGGGCGACCGACCGCTGCGGCTCCAACTGCTCAACGGCAAGGCCAAGGTGAAGAAGGGCGACCGGCTGGTCACCTTCGGCTCGCGTGCCAACAAGCCGTTCGTCCCCGGCGTCCCGGTCGGCGAGGTGGTGCGCGTCGACCCGTCCGACGGCGGACTCACCCGCACCGTCCAGGTGCGCCCGTACGTCGGCTTCACCAAGCTCGACATCGTCGGCGTCGTCGTCCAGCCGCCGCGCGAGAACCCGCGCGACGCGGTGCTGCCGCCCAAGCCGAAGAAGCCCAAGCCGGCGCCCACGGTCACCGTCACGGCCACCCCGCCCGCGCGCGAGGACGAAGACGCCTACGCCGCCGAAAGGGACTGACGATGCTGCGCATCAACCGGATCCTGCTCTCCACGACCCTGGTGATCGTCGCCCTGATCACCCAGGTCTGTGTGCTCGCCCGGCTCAACCTGCCCGGCGCCGTCCCCGACCTGCTGCTGCTCGTCGTGCTCGGCCTGGCGCTGGTCTACGGACACACCGGCGGCGCCCTCATCGGCTTCGGCGCCGGCCTCCTCGCCGACCTGGCCCCGCCCGCCGACCACGCCGCCGGGCGCTACGCCCTGGTCCTGTGCGTCATCGGCTACCTGGCCGGCCTCGCCCGACCCGAGAACGGGCAGCTCCGCTCGGCGACCGGCCCCATGCTGGTGGTCGTCGCGGGCGCCCTCGGCTCCACCCTGCTCTACGCGGGCGTCGGCTCCCTGGTCGGCGACACCGCCGCCAGCCATGTGGGCCTGGGCCACCTGCTCTTCACGGCCGCCCTGTACGACCTGCTGCTGGCGCCCTTCACCGTGCCGCTGATCATGGCCATCGCCCGCCGCACCGACAACGACCCGATGGCGGACGGTTCCGGCGGCGGAGCCGGCGACAGCGGCTGGCTCACCCCGGCCGGCTCGATGCGCACCGGCCGCGGCTCCGGCCGTATGGGCAGGGCCGCCCGCATCGGCAGCCAGCGCGGCGGGCTCCTCACCAAGGCCGCCAAGAGCCGCGCCAACAAGGCGGGACGCATCAAGGGGGTCAAGAGGCTGTGAGGCGGCGCCGTCACGGCTCATGGAGGACTCCATGAGCAACTCCCTCCCGTCACCCGCCACCACCCTCAACGGAGGCGCTGACGCGCCATGAGCTCCCTCCCGTCACCCGCCACCACCCTCAAGGGAGGTGCTGACGCGCCATGAGCAACATCCCTGAGACCGGGCGGACCACGCGTATCACCGTCCGCCTCATCGCCATCCAGATCCTGGTCTTCTCGCTGCTGCTCACCCTCGCCGGGCGCCTGTGGTACCTCCAGATCCGCAACGGCGACGAGTACACCGCCGAGGCCGCCAGCAACCACGTCCAGCAGGTCATCCAACCCGCCACCCGCGGCTCGATACTGGACGCCCGCGGCATCCCGCTCGCGGACAACGAGACCCGCCTCGTGGTCTCCGCCAGCCGCACCGACCTGATGAAGATGAAGGACGACGGCAAGGCGGTGCTCACCCGGCTGGCCGCGGTCCTGGACATGAAGCCGCAGGAGGTCATGGACAAGGTGCGGCTGTGCGACGCCAAGACGCCGCAGCCGTGCTGGAACGGCTCCCCGTACCAGCCCATCCCGATCACCGACGAGGCCACCACCCAGCAGGCGCTCCAGATCCGCGAGCGCGCCGAGGACTTCCCCGGCATCAGCGCCGAGCCCACCCCGGTGCGTCGCTACGCCGCGCCCGGGGACGCCAACGCCGCCCAGGTCCTGGGATACCTCTCCCCGGTCACCGACGAGGAGATCAAGGACGCCGAGAAGAGCGAGTCGCCGCTGCTGCGCTCCGACCAGATCGGCCGCTCCGGCCTGGAGCGCTCCTACGACGACCAACTGCGCGGCAAGGCCGGCATCACCCGCTACGAGGTGGACAACCTCGGCCGGGTCATCGGCAAGGGGAAGAGCGAGCGGGCCGAGCCCGGGTCCAACGTCGTCACCAGCATCGACGCCCGGGTGCAGGCCATCGCCGAGAAGGAGCTGGCGCTGGCGATGAAGGAGGCCCGCAAGGTCTCCGACCGGAACACCGGCACCAACTACAAGGCCGACGCGGGCGCCGTCGTCGTCATGGAGGCCAAGACCGGCCGGATCGTCGCCATGGCCTCCAACCCCACCTACGACCCCAACGCCTGGGTCGGCGGCATCTCCGCCAGGGACTACCGGAAGCTCACCGGCAAGAAGTCCAACTACCCGCTGCTCAACCGCGCCATCCAGGGCCAGGCGGCCCCCGGCTCGATCTTCAAGGTCATCCCGACCACGGCCGCGGTCAACGCGGGCTACCGGTTCTCCGACCGCTACCCGTGCCCCAGCTCGTACAGCATCGGCGGCCAGGTCTTCAAGAACTTCGAGTCCCAGGGCCACGGCAGCATCACCCTCGGCCAGGCGCTCGAGGTCTCCTGTGACACCGTCTACTACGGGCTGTCCCACCAGCAGTGGCAGAAGGACGGCGGGATCAACCCCAAGAAGCACCCGAAGGACTGGTTCTACAAGACCGCCCACCAGTTCGGCCTCGGCAAGGAGACCGGCATCGACCTCCCCAACGAGGTCAGCGGCCGGGTCCCGGACCGCCAGTGGAAGAAGGACTACTGGAAGGCCAACAAGGACGTCTGGTGCAGGCAGGGGAAGAAGGGCGGCGACTACGCCGAGCGGATCGCCTACGAGAACTGCCTCGAGGGCATGAAGATGCGCGCCGGTGACGCCGTCAACTACTCCATCGGCCAGGGCGACACCCTCGTCACCCCGATCCAGATGGCCACCATCTACTCGGCCATCTCCAACGGCGGCACGCTCTACGACCCCACCGTCGGCAAGGCCGTCATCAGCGCCGACGGCAAGAAGGTGCGCGAGATCAAGCCCAGCTCGCACGGCAGGCTGCCGATGGACGCCAAGACCAATCGGCAGATAAACGAGGCTCTGGCCGGCGTCGCCACCCGCGGCACCGCCGCCTGGCGCTTCGGCGGCTGGCCGCAGGACAAGATCCCGATGCACGCCAAGACCGGTACGGCGGAGGTCTACGGCAAGCAGACCACCTCGTGGTTCGCGTCGTACACCAAGGACTACACGATCGTGATGACGATCTCTCAGGGTGGCACCGGCTCCGGCGCCTCCGGGCCGGCCGTGCGCAACATCTACAGCGCGATGTACGGGGTGTCCCCGGACGGCGAGATCGACCGCGGGAAGGCGCTGCTGCCCGAGCCGCAGCGCAGGCTGCCCAAGATCAACCGTGATGGGACCATCGAGGCCAAGTCGTTCGGCGAGAAGTACACGGCCATCGGCACGACCGGAAGGCGGCCCGAAGAGTGAGCGCGTCGTCCGATCTCGCGGTACGCAGGTACGGGCCGGAGAAGTCCACGTGGGGCAAGCTCATGGCGCGCGACTCCCTCGTGCGCCGGCTCGACTGGATACTCATGCTCTCCGCGCTCGCCCTGTCCGCCATCGGCGCGGCGCTGGTGTACTCCGCGACCCGCAACCGCACCGAGCTCAACCAGGGCGACCCGTACTACTTCCTGTTCCGCCATGTGCTGAACACCGGCATCGGGCTGGCGCTGGCGGTGGCCACCATCTGGCTCGGCCATCGCACCCTGCGCGGCGCCGTGCCGGTGCTCTACGCGCTGTCGGTGCTGCTGGTGCTGGCCGTGCTCACCCCGCTCGGCTCCACCATCAACGGCGCGCACGCCTGGATCGTGATCGGCGGCGGCTTCTCCCTCCAGCCGTCCGAGTTCGCCAAGATCACCATCATCCTGGGGATGGCGGTGCTGCTCGCCTCACGGGTGGACGCGGGTGACCGCGTCGACCCCGACCACCGCACCGTCGTCCAGGCGCTGGCCCTGGCCGCGCTGCCCATCGCCATCGTGCTCCTCATGCCCGACCTGGGCTCCGTGATGGTGATGGCGGTGATCGTGCTGGCCGTGCTGCTCGCCTCCGGCGCCTCCAACCGCTGGATCGCCGGGCTCATCGGCACCGCCGTGCTCGGCGCGGTCCTGGTCTGGCAGCTCGGCGTGCTCGACCAGTACCAGATCGACCGCTTCGCCGCGTTCGCCAACCCCGCCCTCGACCCCGCCGGCGTCGGCTACAACACCAACCAGGCGCGCATCGCCATCGGCTCCGGCGGCCTCACCGGTTCCGGGCTGTTCCAGGGCACCCAGACCACCGGTCAGTTCGTGCCCGAGCAGCAGACCGACTTCGTCTTCAGCGTCGCCGGCGAGGAGCTCGGATTCCTCGGCGCGGGCCTGATCATCGCGCTGATCGGCGTCGTGATGTGGCGGGCCTGCCGCATCGCGCGGGACACCACCGAGCTGTACGGCACCGTGGTCGCCGCCGGGATCATCGCCTGGTTCGCGTTCCAGTCGTTCGAGAACATCGGGATGACGCTCGGGATCATGCCGGTGGCCGGCCTGCCGCTGCCGTTCGTCTCCTACGGCGGATCCTCCATGTTCGCCGTCTGGATAGCGGTCGGACTCCTGCAGTCCATCCGCGTGCAACGGCCGGTCGCCGCCTGACGACCTGTTGCCGAACCCGCCGCGGGGCTAGATTCGACGCATGGCGGACACCGTGCGAGAAGTCGAGCGGAAGTACGACGCGGCCGACGCCGGAGGGCTCCCGGACCTGAGCGGAGTCCCCGGCGTGGCGCGCACCGTCGCCGGGGGAGTGGTCACCCTCGACGCCACCTACTACGACACCCCCGACCGGCGGCTGGCGGCCGACGGCATCACGCTCCGCCGCCGCACCGGCGGCGACGACGCCGGATGGCACCTGAAGCTGCCGGTCGGCCCCGACACCCGGGACGAGATCCGGGCGTCGCTCGCGGACGACCTGCCCCGCCGGCTGGCCGCCCTCATCCACTCCCGCACCCGGGGCGCCCGGGTGGTCCCCCTGGTCCGGCTGGTCTCCGAGCGCGAGGTGCACCGGCTGCTGGACGCCGAGGGCGTGCCGCTCGCGGAAGGCTCCGTCGACCGGGTCACCGCCTACCGGCTGGCGGACGGGGAGCGGGCGCCGGCGCACTGGACCGAGATCGAGGTGGAGCTGGCCGAGGGATGCGACCCCCGGCTGCTCGACGCGATCGAGAAGAAGCTGCGCAAGGCGGGCGTGCGGCGCGCCGCCGCCAGCTCCAAGCTGGCCAGGGCGCTGCACGAGACCGCCACCGAGGAGGAGCGCAAGCGGACCGCCGAGGCCCGGCGGCCGGCCCGGCCGGCCGAGCCCACCGCCGGCGACGTGGTGCTGGACTACGCCCGCGGCCAGCTCGCCGCCATCGTCACGCTCGACCCCGCCGTGCGCCTGGACACCCCCGACTCCGTCCACCGGATGCGTGTGGCCACCCGCCGACTGCGCAGCCTGTTCCGGTCCTACGCCAAGGTGCTCGACCGCGGTGTCACCGACCCCGTCGGCGAGGAGCTCAAGTGGCTGGCCGCCGAGCTCGGCGTGGACCGCGACCGCGAGGTGCTCACCGAGCGGCTGAGCCGGCGACTGGACGAGGTGCCGCCCGCGCTGCGGGTGGGCCCCGTGCGCAACCGGCTGCACACCTGGTCGCACGCGCGCCGCGGCGGGTCCCGGCGGCAGGTGATCGCCCTGCTCGACGGCGAGCGGTATCTCGCGCTGCTGAACACGCTCGACGCCCTGCTCGCCGCCCCGCCGCTGCGCCCGGCCGCCGCGAGGCCCCCGCGGAAGGTGCTCCGCAAGGCGGTGCTCCGCGACTTCGCCCGCCTCGCCGGTCGGGTGGAGACCGCCCTGAGCGCCCCGGCGGGACCCGAGCGCGACGAGGCCGTCCACGCCGCCCGCAAGGCCGCCAAGCGCACCCGCTACGCCGCCGAGGCGGCCCGCCCGGCGCTGGGCAAGCCCGCCAAGCGCTTCGCCCAGCGGATGACCTCCGTCCAGGATGTGCTCGGCGACCACCAGGACAGCGTGGTCGCGCGCCAGGCGCTGACCGACCTGTCCGCCGAGGCGCACGCCGCGGGGGAGAGCGCCTTCACCTACGGCCTCGTCTACGGGCGCGAGGAGGCCGTGGCGGCCGACCGCGAGCGGGAGCTGCCGGAGCTGTGGGCCGAGGTCTCGCGGAAGAAGCACCGGGCGGCGCTGGGGGCGTGACGCGGCTCGGAAGGGGATGCCCGCCGATCGGGGTACGCTGGATGGTCACCTCTGTCCGCTCATGAGAGACGACCCCATCAGATGCCTGTCGAGTCGGTCTTCCCGCGCCTGGAAGCGCTTCTTCCGCATGTCCAGAAGCCGATCCAGTACGTCGGCGGAGAGCTCAACTCCACCGTCAAACCCTGGGACGAGTGCGACGTGCGCTGGGCGCTCATGTACCCGGACGCCTACGAGGTCGGGCTGCCCAACCAGGGCGTCATGATCCTCTACGAGGTCCTCAACGAGCGCGAGGGCGTGCTCGCGGAGCGCACCTACAGCGTATGGCCGGACCTCGAGGCGCTGATGCGCGAGCACCAGGTGCCGCAGTTCACCGTGGACAGCCACCGCCCCGTCGGCGCGTTCGACGTCTTCGGCCTGAGCTTCTCCACCGAGCTGGGCTACACCAACATGCTCACCGCCCTCGACCTGGCCGGCATCCCGCTGGAGTCGAAGGACCGGACCGTCGACCACCCGATCGTGCTCGCCGGCGGCCACGCCGCCTTCAACCCCGAGCCGATCGCGGACTTCATCGACGCGGCGATCATCGGCGACGGCGAGCAGGCCGTCCTCGACATGACCGAGATCATCCGCGCCTGGAAGGCCGAGGGCCGCCCGGGCGGGCGCGACGAGGTGCTCCTGCGGCTGGCGAGGACCGGCAGCGTCTACGTCCCCCGGTTCTACGACGTGGAGTACCTGCCCGACGGGCGCATCGCGCGCGTCGTGCCCAACCGCTCCGGCGTGCCGTGGCGGGTGTCCAAGCACACCGTCATGGACCTGGACGAGTGGCCGTACCCGAAGCAGCCGCTGGTGCCGCTCGCCGAGACCGTGCACGAGCGCATGTCGGTGGAGATCTTCCGCGGCTGCACCCGCGGCTGCCGCTTCTGCCAGGCGGGCATGATCACCCGCCCGGTGCGCGAGCGCTCCATCACCGGCATCGGCGAGATGGTGGAGAAGGGCCTCAAGGCGACCGGCTTCGAGGAGGTCGGCCTGCTGTCGCTCTCCTCCGCCGACCACACCGAGATCGGCGACATCGCCAAGGGCCTCGCCGACCGGTACGAGGAAGACAAGATCGGTCTGTCGCTCCCCTCGACCCGGGTCGACGCCTTCAACGTCGACCTGGCCAACGAGCTGACCCGTAACGGCCGTCGGTCCGGCCTCACCTTCGCCCCCGAGGGCGGCTCCGAGCGCATGCGCAAGGTCATCAACAAGATGGTCTCGGAGGAGGACCTGATCCGCACCGTCTCCACCGCGTACGGCAACGGCTGGCGCCAGGTGAAGCTGTACTTCATGTGCGGTCTGCCCACCGAGACCGACGAGGACGTGCTGCAGATCGCCGACATGGCGACGAAGGTCATCGCCAAGGGCCGCGAGGTCTCCGGCAAGAACGACATCCGCTGCACCGTCTCCATCGGCGGCTTCGTGCCCAAGCCGCACACGCCGTTCCAGTGGGCGCCGCAGCTCTCCTCCGAGGAGACCGACGCCCGGCTGGAGAAGCTGCGCGACAAGATCCGCGGCGACAAGAAGTACGGCCGCTCCATCGGCTTCCGCTACCACGACGGCAAGCCCGGCATCGTCGAGGGCCTGCTCTCGCGCGGTGACCGCCGGGTCGGCGCGGTGATCCGGGCCGTGTACGAGGACGGCGGCCGCTTCGACGGCTGGCGCGAGCACTTCAGCTACGACCGCTGGATGGAGTGCGCCGGCAAGGCGCTGCCGGAGTTCGGCGTCGACGTCGACTGGTACACCACGCGCGAGCGCACCTACGAGGAGGTCCTGCCCTGGGACCACCTGGACTCCGGTCTCGACAAGGACTGGCTCTGGGAGGACTGGCAGGACGCGCTCGACGAGACCGAGGTCGACGACTGCCGCTGGACCCCGTGCTTCGACTGCGGCGTCTGCCCGCAGTTTGATACATGGCCACAAGTAGGCCCCACGGGCAAGAAGCTGCTCCCGCTTACGGTTAACAAGGCTGTGACCAGCCCAAACGCGTGTTCATGACCACTGCTGGGCGGTAGGTCAGCACGTGCTGATTCTGCCCCCTAAATGATCAGCCCCGCCCGGCATGCTGCCGGACGGGGCTGATGCGTTGTGCGGCCACTCGGGCGCTAGCGGATCACCTCGCCGGGGGTCGGGCCCGGGGTGGGGGCGCTAGAGGCGCACCCAGGACAGGCGTACAGCGCCACACCGGGGCCACTGGGACGCTCGGTGTACCGAATCTCCACGGGGGCGTTCGTGAGGCTGTCACACACGCAGCACGGGACGATTCGAGGGGGCGGCACAGGGTTGATCAGCGCCTCGACGGTCATGCGGTTACCCCCCTGCCGGGGGCCATGTCGTGTCGCTCGGGGTTCGGGTAGTGATAGCCGAAGCTCGCCGCGACGACGGCTAGGCAACGCTGGTGCTGCCGCTCGCGCTCGGCTTCCCGCGCGACCCATGCCCGGATGTAGAGCGGGACGAGGGGGCGCGTGTCCGCAGGCACGGGCATGGTGCGGGCGAGAACCTGCGGCGGAATCGGCTTTCGGGGGCCGCAGATTACGTACGGCGCCCTGGTGGGCGGTGCCACGCTGGCGGGGCCTTGCAGCCCGGGGGCGGCGGGGGATTCCCGGTGTCGTCCGTGGGCGGGCAGTAAGAGGCGGAGCGCCCACCCGAGGGCGCGGACGATAGCATCGCGCATGGTCGTTTCAGCTCCCTTTAGCTGATCGGCTGAGCCCCGGCGGACCGCGTAGGACCGGTCTTCCGGGGCGTTTCCTTTGCGCGGTCGACGGTAGACGCACACGTCTAACCTGTCTACACGTCTAACTCGTCTGCTGGTCTAAGTCGCTTGCCGATGATCGAGTGTCTACGCTCTCCGTATGCCTGAGCGCCCGACCGACCCCCACACTCCGCGGGCCCCGTACATGCGGGTTCTGCGCGCGCTCCTCGCCGACATCGAGTCGGGCAAGTACGCCCCCGGTGAGCCCATTCCGTCCGAAGCTGAGTTGTGCAAGGCGCACGGCGTGGCTCGGGAGACTGCCCGCCGAGCCGTACGGGTGCTCCGGGATCGCGGCATCGTTGAAACCGAATGGGGGAAGGGCAGTCGCGTGACGGGTCCGGTGAAGCAGGACCAGGGTGAGCCTGTCAGTGAGGGCGAGAGCGGTGAATAGCACGAAGCCCCGCCCGGGACGCTCCGGACGGGGTTCGCGAGAGGTTGGTTACCGGCTCACAGACAGAACGACTCACGTACTGCCTTAACGATGCGGGCGCCCTGGTCCGAGGTGAGTGTCAGCACGTCGCCACGCTGAACCACTCGGCGGCTCGCTGGCTCACTGGCTAAGCTCAGGGCTTCGGACAGCCGTAGTCGGGCCGCATGCGGTGGGGGCTGCATGCGATCAAGCACACGGACAGGAAACGGCCCCCCTTCAGCCACCATCCGCCGCAGAAGTCTTCCCCTCCCCGCACCGCGGCGCCGGCGCTCTCGATGTGGGCATGGAGCGTCTCGCGGGCATGGTCCGACTCGAACGACGGGGAGTGTTCTTGGGTCTGCTCTGCAACCCAATTCGCGGCTTCCTGCGGGTCACGAAAGGTCCCCCTGACGAACTGTGGGGGCTTTCGCAGCCAGTCAGCCAGCTCCAGGGGCGTGATCGTCGCGGTGCGGAAATCGGGGCTGTTCGCCCGTCGGGGGCCGTCGGTCTTCATCTGGCTGCCGTGGCCGGACCAGACGTAGCCGTGGTGATGATCAGGTTTACTGAACTGCATCGGTTTCCTCTCAACTGCAAGGGGCAGCCCCCGAGTTGATAGGGGACTGCCCCTCTGGTGGCCGGAGCCTACCGGTTACTGACGGCCGCAGCCGTCACCGTCACCGCAGCCCCCGGCGGACGAATCGTCGTCGTTGTCGGAGTCGTCTTCCGGGTCGTGCGCCGTCAGTGAGAGGTCTTTCACGTGCTGGTTGGGTCGCATTGCGTCCTCCTTCACGTGGTGCTCGACACGGGGCGGTCCCGCGCCGTCGTGCCCTTACTGACCCGCCCGGCGGACCTACCGCACATGGGGAGCGTGGTCCGCCGGGGCGGGGGTCTAGGGCCCCCTGGGGGCTACCGAGCAGGCTGGTGGAGCCCGCCCCTACTGGTGTCTGCGCGGGGGGTGCTGGCCCAGTAGGGGCGGGCGCTGGTCCTGGTCCCGCCGGGGTAGTCAGTACGGCGGGGACCAGGGGTCTCTAGGGCCAGAAGAGCGGGTAGGGCCTGAGCGCCGCCGCGAGGCGGAACAGCGCTAGGTCGCCGTCGGTACGGGAGGCGTCGTGGTGCTCCCTTGCCGCGCGCTCCTGATGCTGGTCGTCCGGGCGCTGCTCGGGGTCCTCACCGCCCTCGCGTGCAAGGTGCGTCGTCATCGAGGCGCGCCGGGGGTAGCCGGTCCGGCGTCCAGTGCGTGGGGCTGCCGCTCGACCTCGCCAGCGATGACGGCGCCCGAGGGCGGCGTGACGACAGCTACGTCTACGAGCGTCCGCCGGAACGTGCGGTGCCCCGTCTTCTGGGCGTGCTCACAGATCCATTTGTCCATCGCAGCGCCGTCGTCCAGTGCGGTGAAGTGGTCGCCGCACGCCACGTCGGCGCCGTCGATGCACGTAGCCGTGAACTCCACGCACGTCCCGGCGTCCCGAGTGATCATCCAGTCAGCGAAACGGAAGATGCGACGGCTCACGAGGCATCCCCTGTCTTCGCTACGTCGGCAGCGATGCGCTGCTGAAGACGAGCGAGGAACTCGGGATCGTTGCACCGGGCAGCCACCACGGCGTGCGCCCATCGACGGCTAGGCGAGACCAGCCGCACGGGCCACGAGAACTGGGCCTTGAGGCACCACCACATCTCGATGCGGACGAGTAGCCCCTTCACCCCGCACTCTCCGCCGGCTTGCTCGCCGCATCGAGGCGTAAGCGTACGGAGGAGTCGGGGCGCCCCTTCCCCGCCAGGTGCTCGGGGCACTCGCACTCGGGGTACTTCATGGTGCCTGGGGGCAGCTCGGCGCCGCCGCTGTCGTTGGCGAGCATCACGTCCGATCCACCGCGCTCGTCCCACAGATGCGAAGGGGTGTGTGCCGTGGTCATCACGCCACCCCCTGGAGGCCACGCGACCAGACGAACGCCACGTCCGCGGCGGCGAGGAACCACCAGGGGCGGCGCAGCTGGAGCGTCGGAGCGCCGGGGATGCCCGTGGCGGGCGAGCGCAGGCTGGTCTCCACACGGCGACCCGGGATACGGAGTAACCGCCGCAGCACCAGTTCGAAGATCCACGCGATAGCGTGGTGCATGTCGTCAACCTCCTGGGGTTGGTGGCCACGCCCCCGGACGCTCGCCGGCCAGCAGCGTTGCGGGGGTCTCGCTCGCTCTAGGCAACCGCTTGGCTACACATCGCGCTACCGTGGCCACCCCAGTAGCTTTCAAATAGCGTCAAACGCTATGGATTTCAGGGGAGTTGACCATGGCCGCACGGGAGCCAAATCGCGATCTACAGCGGCTGCACATCGAGGCAGGGTGGACGCTGCGCCAGTTCGCGCAAGCGGTGAACCGGGTCGGCACCGAGTGCGGCACTCCCACGACGTACAGCGCCCAGAGCGCCCATGCGTGGCTCAAGGGGCACATGCCGCCCGCGGAGCGGCAAGCTTTGATCGTGGAGGCGCTGTCACGGAGGCTCGTACGCCCAATCGGTCCAGTGGAGGCCGGGTTCCCTGCCCCGAGTGAAACGAACGCCAGTCCGGGTATCGATACGGTGGACGAGATTATCGAACTCGAAAGGCGAGCCATGGTCGACGCAAGCCGCCGAAGCATGCTAGGGATTGGTCTCTATTCCGCAGCGCTAAGCATTCCCGGATGGCAAGATGTGCTTTCTCGCATGAATTCTATCAAGGTGAACACCCATGCGCGGATTGGACGCTCAGACGTTCAGGCTGTCTCAGCGATGACTGATCGCCTTTCGGGCTTGGATGGGGAATTCGGCGGACAGTACGCACGCCCCATGGCCGCCGCTTTCTTTGAACGTACGGTCGCCCCGTACTTGAGGGCGACCGCATCCGGGGAAGTTCGAAAAGAAATGATGTCCGCGGCGGCACTTCTCTGCTACTTGACCGGCTGGATGGCTGTGGATGAAGAATCACACGGCCTCGCTCAACGGTATTATGTAAAGGGGCTGGAGCTTGCTGGCGCCAGCGGTGATCGCATGACCTACTGCCACATTCTTCGAGGCATGTCCGTGCAGGCCGCCAACTTGGGGCACGGGGCGCCAGCTGTACGTTTCGCAAACGCCGCTGCCGAGGCATCTCCGGAGTCCAACCCTCGCATGCGAGCGTTCCTCGCAGGCCAGCAGGCGCACGCGTACGCGCTGGCCGGAGAGCGGGCAAACGCGCGGAGTAGTCTTCGAGAGGCGGAGCGAGCCGTAAACCAGGCTGAATGTGGATACGGTACTTTCGGCGGCTATAACTCGGCGACGCTGGCATATCACACGGCGCAGGTGCGGCACGCTTTGGGAGACGTCAAGGGGGGTATTGAATCATTGAGTGACCACTTCCCGCTACGGCAGGCGGACGACACGCTGCGATCCGAACTGCTATTTGGATCACTTCTCGCCGAGCGCCAATTGAAGATTGGCCACCTGGACGCGGCATGCGCCCAGTGGAATAGGATCTTGGACGCTTATCCGCGCATGCATTCAGGTCGCCTCGACAGTCACGTAGCCAATATCCCAAAGCTTTTGTCCCCCTACGAGGGGAACGCCGCTGCGCGGGAGTTGCGAGAACGCGTACGTGAACTGCCTTCCAGGGCGTGAAACAGCGAGAGCCCCCGCACCTTGATGAAGGTAGCGGGGGCGGCTCCGTGGATAGCAGCAAGCCCCGACTCGCCGGACGAGGTGACGGTTTCGCGCGCCGCCGGAGTCGGCGTTCGTTGGAGCCGTAAAGGGTGGTCATCTGTAGAGCTGACGCCCTGTCAGGATTGCCCCCGTCTCGTCGGGCGACGGGGGCTTCCTCATGTCTCACCGAGTTCCGTCGATCGCATCGGACTGTGCGTCTAAAGATTGTTTGCGGCGAACGGCGCTGCCCCTCAAGCTGAGTTGTACGGACGACTGACGACCAGTCGACCGTTGTCTAGATCTCTCACGCGAAAGGGACTGAATGTATCTGGCAGGATTCCGAATCAAGGCCGGGCTGACCGTGGTGGCCATTGCTGTGCTGATGTCGTGGGGCAGCCCTTCGGATGCGGCGACGCGTCCCGGAGCCTCCGTGCATCCCGGCCCGGCCGGCGTTACGACGGTGGCCGACGCTGCTTCGTCGGTTCGGTCGGCGTCGACTCCTGCGGCGCACTCGACTTTGCGCCTGCGGACGGTGACGGTGGATGGCCTGCGGCTGCGCTCCAAGCCCAGTTACCGAGGGTATGTGAAAGGTCAGCTATACCGGGGTGATCGGGTGCATCTCCGCACCACCTATGACCCGTCGTACATACGGGACTGGGTGGAGGTGGTGCTCTGGAAACCCAGCGCGGGCGGCCTGCCTCGCAAGACCAAAGGGTTCGTTCACAAGAGCTACCTGGCTAAGTAGCCCACAGGCGGGGTGTATGCCCCGTGGGCAAGGTCAACTGCGTGCAAATGGAGGCGCGGTGACATGGCGGTCCCTCTCCTTGGCTGGGGAGGGGCCGTCTCTGCTTGCCCGTTACGCACCGTTTGCATGGTTGCGCCACTGGCAAGTGCCTCAAGTGCCTTGAAAACGTGTGTCGTTCACTAGGTGTGCTGATCTGATCACGGTACTGTGTGCGATTCGGAGCAAGGTGTTCAAGAGTGCTCGATTGGGAGGTGGCCGGATGTGCGAAAGGGAGGATGGGTCCGGAGAGGGCGCTGCATGGGTGCGGGGAGTGTCCTATGTGGAGAGCTGGGCTGTGGCGCGGGATGCGTGGGCGGAGCTGCGTGCAGCTCTGGATGAAGCGGGGGTCGAGTGCCCCATGGAGGCGACCCCGAGTACGGATGATCAGGGCCTGCCGGTGATCCGGTTCCGAGGGACCGTGGCGGCCTCTGAGGTGCTGGCCATGGCGGAGCGGCTGAGGCGCGGCGCGGGGATGTCGCCTGAGCCCTACGACCGGGTGTAGGGCCGCTGATCGCGGTGGTAGGTGCCGGGGTCACCGCGGTGGGTCAGCCGGACGGCGCGCCACGATGGCGGTGCAAGCGCTTGGAGCGGTGCCGGGCTCAGCCACCTCGCGGCAGCTGCTGGCCCCCTGCCAACCGCGGTCGGCGGAGGGTCCGTTCACGCGGGCGCGGTCGCGACGGCGACGGTACGGTCGGCACTCCAGTGCGGCGGGCGGTCGGGCGGTCTTCACCAGCACACCGCCCCCCTCTCCCGCTGCTGGCCTCATGACGGCACAACATCGAAAGGGACGGTCGGGCGACGGCTGGCCATGTAAGCCGCCCAGGGATGCCGCCGATGGCGGCGGGAAGGGGACTTCGATGCGGGGTAGGTCGCGTGTGCTGGGCACGTGGAAGACGACGGGAAGCGGCAGCAAAGTCCGTGCGCTAGAGGAGGCGGGGACGCTGTTGGTCACGTGCGACGGGTGTTGCGGCCGGTGGTTCGCGCGAACTGCGTCCGCTGCTAGGCGTGATGCGGCCGCGCATGCCGGATCGTGTGCCCGGTGACGACCGGCTTGGCCTGGCCGGGGTCGTCGGTGCTCGCCTCGGTGCTGTCAAGGGGCGTGGTGAGAGTTGGGCGTCGGCGTCCCGGTCGGCGGGCCGAAGGCACAAGCCGACCGGGGGCGCCGGGCGCCCGGCGCGCCTCCGGCGCGCCCTTGAGTAAGTAAAGAAGATCTAGACCGCGGCGGCCTTGCCGGTCGGCACGGCCTTGCCGGGGGTGAGACGGAACCGCAGCTCGACGCCCGCTGCGCTGGCACGCAGCTCTTCGAGGATGAGCGGCTCGCCGCTGCTGGCGGCGGTCACCCGGTAGCTGATGAGCACCGGGGATGCGTCTTCGATCAACAGCGCGGCCCGCTCATCTGGCATGGGCGGGCGGGCGGTGACGGTCTCGTGCCACGTCAACGAGTGCTTGGCGGCCAGCGCGGCATAGATCGTCTCAATGGGCGCGTCCGGCTGTTCGCTCAGTGTGGGCGTTTCGGCTGCAACAGAGAACGGGATCATGAGCCGATGTGCGATCCGTGCGCCCGTGGCCGGGTCGATGAGAAGTCGGTCGACAGAGAACGCTTGTTCCCCTCCTTCCCCTCCCCTCTCCAAGAGGTCTCCTGGGGTTCCTGAGAGGTGGGTACGGGTGACGGCGGGCGCCTCCCCCTCTATCAGGGGACAGTCGTCCACGATCTTCCTTCCGTGCCGGACCAACGACCGGGTGACCACTCCCCGCTCCTGGCGGGGTCGGACGAAGGAACCTCGTCCATGCTCCTTCTGGATCAATCCCATGGCCACAAGCTCGGTGAGGGCCTGCCGGACGGTCTGACGGGAGAGCCCATACCGGGCGGAGAGGTCGGCCTCCGTGGGTAGCTGACTACCGGGCTCATAGGTGCCGGAAGCGATGTCCTCGGCCAGAAGATCGGCGAGTTGTAGGTACCGGGGTCGCTCGGCGCGAATCTCACGGGACGGCATCGGGTGATCATCTCCAAACGGACCGGTGTGGTCGGTCGTCTCGTCGTCGGTCGTCCGGACAACTCCGCGACCAGGATAGTTATCCCTTGCGCGTCCGGGTCAACAGGGCGCATGATCTGTAGTTGTACGGATGACTGACATCCGGACATTGGGCGACCCATGTCTTGCGGGTCAAAAGGCATGAACGAAAAGAAAGGGGTGAAAGCGGCATGAAGCAGATTCCGGTAGATACGGCGCGTCTGGGTGCCCTGATGTGTGTGGTTCCGCCCGAACCGCGCACTGATCGCGACACCGGGCAGGTACGCACCGACCGTGACGGACGGACGCAGTACCTCGTAGGCGTGGCGGTCCGTCAGATGGACGCGCGCACGACTGACGTGATCGAAGTCGTCGTGCCGGGGGAGCCGATGGGCATCACCGAGGGCGTTCGTCTGCGCATTGACGGCCTGGTGGCCACTCAATGGGAGATCGAGGGGCGGAAGGGGGTGAGCTGGCGGGCAACTGCGGTGATCCCGGCAGATGCTGGTCCGGCTGCGCCTGCCGGTGGTGCCGGCCGCGGTAAGGCGTCGGGGGGTGAGTGAGCCGTGACGGTAGCGGAGTTTGGCCAGATGCCGCCGGAGCCCCTCGGCTGGGAGGCGCTGCGTGCTCAGGTCATCCAACTGGCCAAGGATGTGGCGGATGCCGACCTTGACGGCATGAGCATGGCGGAGCGGGAGCGCATCGCCCGTGTCGCTATGGCTACGGCGCACCTGGCGCAGCGCCTCATGGCGCGTACCGCTCAGCCAGGGGGTGAGTGGTGGACGACGCTTCGGTAAGTGGGCGGACGCCGGGCCACGACGCGGTGCTCGCCGGTCAGCTCATGCGAGACCTCAAGATCCTGGTGGGGTGCGAAGCGCTCCTTACCGGGCTGCTTGGCGGCGCGATGGTTGATCCACTACTGACCCTGACGGCCCGTCATGCGCAGTCTGCGGCGGCCGCTGCTAGCGCCCTGCTGGACATGCGCCAGCGGGCCGGCGGGGGCGGGTTTGGGGGTGGTCAGTGATGCTAGCCAGTCTGGTGGTCTGGCTGGTGACTGCGGTCCTGTGCGTGGGGCTGCTGAAGCAGCGCCTGTGGGAGCACAAGCGGCCGACGCTGCCGGAGCTGCTCCGACAGACCCCATGGCGGTGGTACCTGATCGGGTACCCGACCGTGGTAGTCAGAATGCGGTGGACCTGGCGCCGCCTGTGTCGCGTTGCTGACCTGTCCATCACTCCTCAGCCTCGACATGCCGTCCTCGGCCGCAGCCTGGTCGTGAGCGGTAGGCCCATGCGGCAGATCCCGCCCCGGCTCGGCCTCCCTCGCGTGACGCGCCTAGGGCTGACGGTGCGGGTGCAGCTCCATCCTGGGCAGACACCCCGTGCCCTGATCACGGCGGCTGACGCGTTCGCACACGCGTGGCGGGTTCACTCGGTGCGGGTTGCCCCCGCCCGCCGGGGCGAGGTGCTCATCACGGTGATCGCGCACGACCCGCTGACCGGGGTGGGCGCGGTCCCGCCTCGTCCGTCGGGGGAGGTGCTGTTGTCCGCGACAGTCGGCATGGCTGAGACCGGCCAACCCTGGGTGATCAATCTCCGTAGGGTGCCGCACTGGCTGATCGTGGGGGCGACTCGATCAGGTAAGTCCACGCTCCTCGCCGCACTCATCACGGAGCTTGCTCCTCAGCCGGTGGCCCTGGTCGGCATCGACTGCAAGGGCGGTGTAGAGCTGACCCCGTTCATGCGGCGGCTGTCCGCGCTGGCCTGCACCCGACATGAGGCGCTCGCTCTGCTCGGAGACCTGATCACTGAGGCAGAAGAGCGCATGGCCCAGTGCCGGGAAGCTGGCGTCCGCAGTATCTGGGAGCTCCCGGAGGACGTGCGCCCGGCACCCATCGTCGCCATCGTGGATGAGGTCGCCGAGCTGTACCTAGTCGACGGGTCGCGCGCTGCCCGCACCGAGGCGGAAGAGTGCTCGACCGCACTCCTTCGCGTCGCCCAGCTCGGCGCCGCCCTGGGTATCCACCTGGTGGCGGCGGCGCAGCGCCTCGGGTCGGAGCTCGGGCGAGGTGTCACCGCGCTGCGCGCGCAGCTCGGTGGACGGGTCTGCCACGCCGTGCACGATGCGGCTACCGCAGAAATGGCCCTGGGTGATCTCGCGGCCGATGCGGTGGAAGTGGCGTTGTCGATCACGGAGGAAGAGCCCGGGGTTGCAGTGACCACGGTGGGCGGTCGCTGGCTGCGCGTCCGCTCGGCACTCATCACCACACAGGACGCCCGCCGCGCGGCCGCCGAATACGCCGGTGCTGCACGCCCGCTCAGCAGCGCGCGACTGCATGACAAGGAGCGGCCATGATCGTAGCCGCAGAAATCCTGATGTCGGAAAACGAAGCATTCCCGCTCATGGTCGTCATGGCCGTGGTATGCGTCCTCCTCGTCCGGAGCCGTGAGCTCACATGGTGGATGGGGGCGGCGTTCTTCCTCTGGGGCTTCACCGCAGCATCCACAGGACCCGCTGAAGTCATTACCGACTTCATCGAGTGGGGAAAGAATTTGATCCTGGGGTCGAATTCCTAGTAGAGGGGGGAGCATGCCACACCGGTACGTGCGATGCCCATACTGCCTCCGGGTCCGTGAGCGGACCATCGGCGGCCACCTGCGGCGCTGCCGGTGCTGCCGCACAAGGCGACTGCGGCGACGCTGAAACAGCACACCCCCAAATTCGCCACTCGTGGCGACGAAACGGAGAACGACATGGAAAACGCACCATCATATCCGGCTTGGGCGGCTCGCGCCGCCCGTCACGAAAGGGCACCACCCAATTGAGCTCAAATTCGGACTCCGAGGCGCGGCGCTCTGCTCTCCAAAAAGCAGAGCGCCTGCGCCACCTTTCTGAAACGGAACGTGACCTCATCCGGCTCGCCAATGAGCCGAAATTCCGGCGCTGGCTGGAACAGATACAGGCTACCGGTGGCTGCGCTCACCCCATCTATTTGGCGGGCCACACCACCACCCTGGACGCCGATACCGGCGCCGTGCTCCGCCACTACTCGACGCTGGATGAGCCTGGTAGGCGCCTGGCCCTACGGTGCCGAAATCGCCGCAACAGCGTCTGCGAGCCGTGCTCGCGGATCCACAGCGGCGACACCTTCCACCTGGTCCGCGCGGGCCTCATGGGCGGCAAGGGCACTCCAGCCGGCGTCGCCAGCCATCCACGCCTGTTCGTCACCCTGACCGCGCCCGGCTTCGGCGCCGTGCACCGCGGTAGCCGGACCGGCGTCGACCTGTGCCGGCCGCGCCGAAGCGCCCCGACGTGCACACACGGACGCCCGGCAAGCTGCGGCAAAGTCCACGCCCCCACAGACAGCATTGTCGGCCAGCCACTTTGCGCTCACTGCTACGACTACACAAGCCACGTGTTATGGCATGCAAAAGTCGGCGAGCTTTGGAACCGCAGTTGCCGCACCATCGGTCGACGTTTGGCTGCCGCTGCGGGGATACCGCAACGGGGTCTCCCTCGCCATCTGCGGCTGTCATTCGCGAAAGTCGCCGAATTCCAGAAGCGCGGAGCAATTCACCTCCACGCCGTGATTCGCATCGACGGACCAGAAGGCCCGGATTCGCCACCCCCCTCGTGGGCGACGAAATCACTCCTGACAACCGCGGTTCATTCGGCCCTGGAGTCAGTAGAGGTCACCACGCCGTACGCCCCTCGGCTCGGCCAGTACACCTGCCGGTGGGGATCAGAGATCGACGTACACCCCATCGGACCCCATTCGCGGGCCACGGTCGTATCGGATGAGGCGGTCGCCGCGTATGTCGCAAAGTATGTTTCGAAAAGCGTCGGCGACGTGGGTGGAGTCGACTACCGAATCACCTCCGCGCGGGAAATTCCTGCCCTGCCTGTAAACGCACACATTCGCGCGCTAATAGGGACCTGTTGGCGCCTCGGTGGAATTCCCGAACTGGAATCGCTGCGGCTCCGCCTGTGGGCGCACTCCCTGGGATTTCGGGGGCATGTACTCACCAAATCTAGGAAGTACTCCACGACCTATGCGGCCCTGCACGCGGCACGAACCGCGTACAGGGCGAGAAATGCCGACGGGCATAACTTGCCGGCGACAGTCATAGACTCGGCCTGGCGATACGTTGGGTCCGGGCACACTCCGGCTGAAGCGGAAATAGCCGCTGGGATAGCGGCTGCCGCTGCCCGTGAGCGCGAAATAGCAATGGAAGAGTCATGATCGGGCGGGACGTCGACGGAGAGGAGAAGACGCCAAGCCGTAGCGAGTCGGAGAGTCGTCAGGGAAGGGTGCGTGTGACGAGTGAAATCGTCATCGTGGATGATGACGGCACCGAAGAACCGTATGACCCGAGCAAGCTCTAGGCTCCTGCGTCACTCTTCGATCTGACGGCCAACCACGGCGTGCCCGTCGCGTACGAGAAGGATGAGCGGGCGGGGTACCTCGTGCTCTTCAAGCCCCCCTTCCGGCACCCTGGGGCCCCCTGGATACTCACGCGTGCTGCCCGCATCGGGGTAGTCCCATACCCACTTCGGGTGGTCGGAACGAATGCGGAGATTTCCCTCAGCGTCAAGGACGACATCCCCGGGCCGCCACGTGTCATCCATGGATGTGATCTTGTACGTGGGTGTCATGCCTCCATGATGACGGGGCCCACTGACAGTGCTGACGTTAGGCGCAAGGCCGCTCATTGCTGCGGGGGCGTCCACCAGCCCTCGAAGCGGCGGCCTCCTGGTGGCGCTGCCGGCTCGCGCCACCAGGAGAGGGCGTGTGATCAGAACCGCTCGGCAAAGTCGTCTTCCTTGATCACGAGACGCTCCCGCACGTCTTTCGGGATGATCAGCTTCAGGTGCACCTTCGGAGCCCGTACCTTGGGGATCTTGGTACGGGTGACTTCACACTTGATTCCGACTCGCAACAGGTCGGCGGCCATGGCGTCCATGCCGCCCTCCTCCCAGCGCTGCCGGAACGTCGCGCCATTGTGGACGTTCACCCACCGATCCTTCGTGGTTTCCGGGTCGATGGTCGCAAGGGCGGTGATCAGCTCCTCTAGGGTCTGCTCGGCCTGCTCTCGGGTGAACCGGGTCTTCGTGTACCGTCCGCCCGGCGCCAGCTCCTTCATGTAGTAGGCGACGGACTCTTCGAGCTGCTTCACCTCCTTCCGGGCCTCGGCCCCCTGGGCGTACTCCCGTACCTGTACGGGGAAGTCGCCTAGGGCAGACAGGGTGTCCTTGGTGAATCGGTCGTACACGGCCTCGGGGTTCGGTGCACCTAGCCCGCCGCTCTTGCACCCCTGGCAGCGGAGGTACTGGTACATGCCGTGCTTGTTGGTCGTCTTCTGGACGGTCATGTTGCTCTTGCAGTCGATGCAGGTCAGCACCCCAAGAAACTTCGTGGCGCCGCCTGGCTGACGTGCTGGCTGGTCCTTGCCGTTAGCGTCCAGTACGGCTTGCAGGCTGTAGAACTCCGCCTCGGTGAAGATGGCTTCCGCTACCTTGATCGGCTTCCCGCCCTTGCCGAGTATCAGTTTCGACCGACGCTTCCCCCCCTCCTGGTCCACCTCGACTCGGTACCCCATGAGAGCAGGGTTCCTGAGTCTGCGCAGAAGAGTCGCCGGGGTCAGCTCCGGGCCGCACAGTCCTGCTCGGATCAGCACCTTGACCATGCGCCTGGCTGAAGCGCGGTGCGGCCTCATGGCTGCACGCCGGCACCAGTGGAGAGCGCGGTACACGTCCTTATCTATATAGAGGGCAACCCGCCCGGCCTCGTCCCTCCCCGTGAGGTAGCCCCATGCTGGCTTGCCTACGAGCCACTCGCTCTGCGTCTTCGTGTAGTCCCAGAGGCTCGCAACTCGCGTGCTGGTGTTTGCTGCCTCGATCTCAGCGATGCCGCCGATGATCGTCACCATGATCTTGCCCGCCGTGGTGGTCAGGTCGATGCTGTCGTGCTTGGAGACGAGATTCTTCCCGTACTTCAGGCACCAATCGATCATGGTTGCCAAGTCGCTCAGGCGACGTACAAAGCGGTCCAGCTTCCAGAAGAGAAGAACGTCGAACTCGGGGGCTCGGTTGTTCAGCCAGTCGCCTAGTTGCTTGCGCTTCCACGGAGGGACCTTGGTCGCGCTGACGTTCAGATCGCTGGCGACGCCGACCACCCTGCACCGCATGTCCCGCGCCAGGATCCGCAGATCCAGTTCTTGGCGGACCGGGGATGTCGTCTCGTCCGTCAGTACCGACAGTCGCACGGACAGGAGTGCGCGGGGGGCGTCCTCTGGTAGCTGCTCCTCCGCCCTCTTCAGCTCTTCCAGTAGCGCTAGGTCCGCTTCCGTCCACTCCGCCTCTAACGCGGGGGACCCCTTCTGGGCTGTGCTGCCTCGGCTGCTTCGTTTTCTCATGTCGAGAGGCTACCCACGGATTTGGAGCTGTATCCCTATGGCCGCAGATGGACACGCACATCCAGATCGGCCCCACGGGCAAGAAGCTGCTGCCCCTGTCGGTCGTCAACAACTGACCCGACCGAGCCGAGCTCGCGTACGGCCCCGGTGGTACCCGCCACCGGGGCCGTACGACGTCCACGGGCACCCCGTGGCCGGAACCGCTCAACCCCTCTCCCGTGCGGAGGGACCGGGCGCCACAATGTCGCGATGCCCGAACTCATCGCCCCCACCGCCCGGGTCCACGCCTCCTTCCTGGCGGCCATGGACGAGTTACGCGCCGAGGGCCGGGACAGCACCAGCGAGACCACGGTCAGATCCGAGCTCACGGAGTACGGCGACATCTGGCACGATCCGGGCGTCTTCGCCGACTACATAGCCCGGCTGCGGACCGACGCCCGGGAGACCGCCCCGCCCGCCCGCGACGTCGTGCCGATGACCACCCTCTGGTACGTCGACGGCGCCACCTACCTGGGGCGGCTCGCCATCCGGCACCGCCTCGACGACTTCCTGCGCGAGTACGGCGGCCACATCGGCTACGGGGTGCGCGCCTCCGCGCGCCGCCAGGGCCACGGCACCGCCATGCTGCGCGCCGCCCTGCCGCATGCCCGGGTGCTGGGCCTCGACTCCCTCCTGGTCACCTGTGACAGCGACAACATCGGCTCGCGCAAGGTCATCGAGTCCTGTGGCGGGCACCTGGAGGACGAGCGTGGGGGCAAGCTGAGGTACTGGATCTGCACCGCGGGCTGACCCGGTACGCTGCCCGGATGGAACGGCTCGACGGGTACACGACATCTCCAGCTCCGCGTCAGGAACCCGGAGGTGGATGTCTGACCAGGGCTTTCCTGCTCCCGGTGCGGATCGTGGCGTTGATCGTCGTCGTTCCCCTGCGCCTGCTGTGGGAGGCGCTGACCGCCTGCGGCCGGGCCCTGTACCGCTGGCTGCTGCTCCCGCTCGGGCGCGCCCTGGCCTGGCTCCTCAACATCCTCGTCGTGGTGCCGCTGCGGGCACTCGTCACGGCCGTGGGATGGCTGCTGCACCATCTGCTGGTGGTCCCCGCGGGGTGGCTCTACCGGGTGCTGCTGACGCCCCTCGGCCGCGGGCTCGTCTGGCTCGGCCGCCACCTCTTCGTCGTCCCGCTCGTGGCCCTCTACCGTTTTGTGCTGACGCCGATCGGCCACGCCATCTCCTGGGTGGCACGCGGAATCTGGGCCGTCATCACCTTCGTGGTGCGCTACACGGTGGTGGTGCCGCTGGTCGCGCTCTGGCGCTATGTGCTGGGGCCGATCTGCCGCGGTGTCGGAACGGTCCTCGGCTGGGCCTGGCAGGTCGCCGGCCACGTCGCTCGCTTCCTCTGGGGGATCGTCTCCACCCTGTTCCGCTGGGTGATCGTCATCCCCGTCGGATGGGTCTGGCGCGGTCTGCTGCGGCCGGTGCTGCACGGCGTCCGCGACTACGTGTGGCGCCCGGTCGCCACCGTCGTGCGGCAGGTCACCGCCGAGGTGCGGCGGGCGCTGTTCGGCGCGCCGCGCGCGTAGCCGGCCGTGACCGGCGGGAACCGCGGCCGGTGAAGGCGCGTACTCTAGAGCAAAGGACTGGGCGCGAAGTGTCACCGCCGACGGGGCGGTGATCCGGACCGGACGACGCCGGGATGGCGGCGGCCGGAAGCGTCCCCGCCGAGGCGGGGACCGCGCCACGGCTCGATGTACACAAGGAGAATTTCCACTGGGCAAGCGACAGCCCGAAGGCCCGCCGCCCGCACCCGCGGTGCAGCGCATCCGCCTTCGGTACACCAAGCGCGGCCGCCTCCGCTTCACCAGCCACCGCGACTTCCAGCGTGCCTTCGAGCGTGCGCTGCGGCGCGCCGAGGTGCCCATGGCCTACTCGGCGGGCTTCACCCCGCACCCGAAGGTGTCGTACGCCAACGCCGCCCCCACCGGCACCGGCAGCGAGGCCGAGTACCTGGAGATCCAGCTCGCCGAGGCCCGCGAACCGGAGACGCTGCGCCGGCTGCTCGACGAGTCGCTGCCGACCGGGCTCGACATCACCGAGGCCGTCGAGGCCCGCACCTCGGGCCTGGCCGACCGGCTGCAGGCGTCGGTGTGGGAGATCCGGCTCGACGGGGTCGAGGTCACCGAGGCCGAGCGGGCCGTCGCGGCCTTCCTCGCCGCGGAGACCGTCGAGGTCCAGCGCAGGACCAAGAACGGCGTCCGCACCTTCGACACCCGGGGCGCCGTGGCCCGGCTCGCAGCGGTCGCACCCGCGGCCGATAGGCCCAGCGACGGTGCCTGTGCGATACTGCGGCTGGTTGTGCGGCACGAGACACCTGCCGTACGGCCCGACGACGTCCTGTCCGGCCTCCGCGCCACGGCCGACCTGGCGCCGCCGGTCCCCGCAGCGGTGACCAGGCTGGCGCAGGGGCTGCTCGATGAGGAGACCGGCACGGTGACCGACCCGCTCGCGCCCGACCGCGAGGCAGTCACGGCCGCCCCATCCACGGCCGCCGGACTGGCCGCCGCGAAGGCGGCGGAAGGTTCCGGGTAGGACCGCCGTCGATGCGCCGCCGAGGTACCAGGGAGCCACCCGGGTCCGGCAGGCGCACTGACCAGGAGACTTTCGCCGGTCCCCGCCTTTCGGGTCCCGGCGAGCGAGACAAGAGCTCCCGTGTGGCGCCCGCGCCCCGGACGGTGGCAGTCGCGCATTGCGCGTGCCGCGCCCGGAACCCGGCGCGGCGCCCGGGAGCGTGACGGGAGAACCGCCCGCATGCTCGAATCAATTGAGCCCACTGAGCCCCAGGACCAGTCGGACGCGCGAGGACGGGCCGCCGATGGCGGTGCCGCCGGCACGACCGGTACCGGGCAGGACAACAACAACAGCCCCAGCGACACCCTGCCGCCGCGGCGTCGGCGCCGCGCGGCCTCCAGGCCGGCCGGCCCGCCGACGGCGACGCTGAGTGACGACGCTGTCGCCTCCGCCTCCGCCGCTGCCGCCATACCGACGGAGGAGGCCGAGTCGGCCGCTGCCGAGCCGGTCGTGGAGCCGGTCGCCGAGGCGAAGCCCCCACGGACGCGTCGTCGTGCCACGCGTAAGGTCGCCGCCCCGGCGCCCGCGGAGGTTGCCGAGCCGGTCGCCGAGGAGGTCGTCGAGGCTGAGGTGCCCGTGGCCGAGGCGGAGCCGGTGGTCGAGGCTGAGGTGAAGCCCGCGCGGGCGCGTCGTCGTGCCACGCGTAAGGTCGCTGCCCCCGCGCCCGCGGAGGTTGCCGAGCCGGTCGCCGAGGAGGCTGTCGAGGCTGAGGCGCCTGTCGCCGAGGCGGAGCCGGTGGTCGAGGCTGAGGTGAAGCCCGCGCGGGCGCGTCGTCGTGCCACGCGTAAGGTCACCGCTCCGGCGCCCGCGGAGGTCGTCGAGCCGGTCGCGGAAGAGGTCGAGGCTGAGGTGCCCGTGGCCGAGGCGGAGCCGGTGGTCGAGGCTGAGGTGAAGCCCGCGCGGGCGCGTCGTCGTGCCACACGTAAGGTCACCGCTCCCGCGCCCGCGGAGGTCGTCGAGCCGGTCGCGGAAGAGGTCGTCGAGGCCGAGGTGCCCGTCGCCGAGACGGTCGTGGAGCCGGAGCCGGTCGTGGAGCCTGTCGCCGAGGCGAAGCCCGCGCGGACGCGTCGTCGTGCCACGCGTAAGGTCACCGCCCCCGCGCCCACGGAGGTCGCGGAGGAGGCGGTCGAGGCCGAGGCGCCCGTCGCCGAGCCGGAGCCGGTGGTCGAGGCCGAGGCGAAGCCCGCGCGGACCCGTCGCCGTGCCTCCCGCAAGGCCACCGCCCCCGAGACGCCGACCGCGGAGGCCGTCGAGCCCGCGCCGGTGACGAAGCCGGAGCCGGTCCGATCGGAGCCCGCTGCCGCACCCGTGGCCGAGGAGCCCGCGCCGGAGGCCCCCGCGCGGTCCCGCCGCCGGGCCGTGCGCCCGCCGACGGCCCTGTTCCAGGCCCCGGTGTTCACCGAGCCGATGTTCCAGACCCCGGAGACGGCGGCGCTCGCCGCCGCCGAGGAGCGCGCGGCCGCCGAGGAGGCGGTCGAGGCCGAGGAGGCTGTCGAGGTCGAGGCCGAGGAGGCCGAGCCGCTGCGCCCCGCCGCCAGCCGCCGTCGCCGTCGTCGGCGCGGCGAGCCGGTCGAGGAGCGCGTGGAGGCCGAGGAGGCCCTGGAGACCGCCGAGGCGGAGGCCGAGGGCGTCGCCGAGCCGGTCGAGGCCGAGGCGGACGAGGAGGAGCCGGGCGACCGTCCGCGTCGTCGTCGCCGCGGCGGCCGTCGTCGTCGCCGTGGTGAGGCCGCGGAGGCCGAGGGCGGCGAGGAGCGGCTCGAGGAAGAGGCCGAGACCGAAGCCGAGACCGAGGGTGCCGAGGCGGAGGCCGAGGGCGAAGAGCCCGCCGAGGACGAGGACGCCCTGGTCGGGGCCGGCTCCAGCAGCAGCCGTCGCCGCCGCCGTCGGCGTCGGCGCAGCGGCGACGCCGTCGAGGGCGAGCCCGGCGCGGACGAGCCGGAGCGCACGGTCGTCAAGATCCGCGAGCCGCGCAAGCGCGAGGAGCCCTCGGACGAGGTGCAGTCCATCAAGGGCTCGACCCGTCTGGAGGCGAAGAAGCAGCGCCGCCGCGAGGGCCGTGAGCAGGGCCGCCGCCGGGTGCCGATCATCACCGAGGCCGAGTTCCTGGCGCGCCGCGAGGCCGTCGAGCGGGTCATGGTCGTGCGTCAGAACGGCGACCGCACCCAGATCGGCGTGCTGGAGGACAACGTCCTCGTCGAGCACTTCGTCAACAAGGAGCAGTCCAACAGCTACGTCGGCAACGTCTACCTGGGCAAGGTCCAGAACGTGCTGCCGTCGATGGAGGCCGCGTTCGTCGACATCGGCAAGGGCCGCAACGCCGTCCTGTACGCCGGTGAGGTGAACTTCGAGGCGCTGGGTCTGGCCAACGGCCCGCGCCGGATCGAGACCGCCCTGAAGTCCGGGCAGTCCGTGCTGGTCCAGGTCACCAAGGACCCGATCGGCCACAAGGGCGCCCGGCTGACCAGCCAGGTCTCCCTGCCCGGCCGCTACCTGGTGTACGTGCCCGAGGGCTCGATGACCGGCATCAGCCGCAAGCTGCCCGACACCGAGCGGGCCCGGCTGAAGCAGATCCTCAAGAAGATCGTCCCCGAGGACGCGGGCGTCATCGTGCGCACCGCGGCGGAGGGCGCCAGCGAGGACGAGCTGCGCCGCGACGTCGAGCGGCTCCAGGCGCAGTGGGAGGAGATCCAGAAGAAGGCGAAGAGCGGCGGCGCCCCGACGCTGCTGTACGGCGAGCCGGACATGACCGTGCGCGTCGTCCGCGACATCTTCAACGAGGACTTCTCCAAGGTCATCGTCAGCGGTGACGGCGCATGGGAGACCATCCACGGATACGTCTCCAACGTGGCGCCGGACCTGGCGGACCGGCTCCAGAAGTGGACCTCGGACGTCGACGTCTTCGCCACGTACCGCATCGACGAGCAGCTGATGAAGGCGCTGGACCGCAAGGTCTGGCTGCCCAGCGGCGGCTCGCTGGTCATCGACCGGACCGAGGCGATGGTCGTGGTCGACGTCAACACCGGCAAGTTCACCGGCCAGGGCGGCAACCTGGAGGAGACGGTCACCAGGAACAACCTGGAGGCGGCCGAGGAGATCGTGCGCCAGCTGCGGCTGCGCGACCTCGGCGGCATCATCGTGATCGACTTCATCGACATGGTGCTGGAGTCCAACCGCGACCTGGTGCTGCGCCGCCTGCTGGAGTGCCTGGGCCGGGACCGCACCAAGCACCAGGTGGCCGAGGTCACCTCGCTGGGTCTGGTCCAGATGACCCGCAAGCGGGTCGGCCAGGGTCTGCTGGAGTCCTTCTCCGAGTCCTGCGTGCACTGCAACGGCCGCGGCGTCATCGTCCACATGGACCAGCCGACGTCGGTCGGTGGCGGCGGCAAGCGCAAGAAGAAGAAGGCCGGTGCCGGTGCCCCGCAGGCCGAGCCCGAGCAGCTCGTGGAGGAGCTGCCGGAGCCGGAGGCGGCCGAGACGGTGGCCGAGGTCGCCGCCGAGGTCGCCGAGCCGCAGGCGCTCCCCGAGCCGGCGTTCGCGCCCGACGAGGAGCTCTACAGCAGCGCCGCCGAGGCCGAGGCCGCGGCGATGCGCGGTCGTGGCCGTGCCCGTCGCCGGGTGACCCGTAAGGCGACCGCCCCGGCGGGTGCGCCGAAGGCCGCGGAGCCGGTGGTCGTGGAGCCGGAGGTCGTGGCGGAGGTCGTGGCCGAGGCCGTGAGCGAGGCCGTGGCGGCGTCCGAGGCGCCGGCGGTCGTCGCCGAGCCCGAGGCCCAGCCGGAGCCCGTGGCGGCGCCGCGTGCCCGTCGTCGGGTGACCCGGAAGGTGTCGGCTCCGGCCGGTTCGCCGGCAGGCGCCGAGGACACGGCCGTGGTCGTCGTGGCCACCCCGGCCGCCGAGGCCGTGGCCGAGGCCCCCGCTGAGGCTCCGGCCGAGGCGGTGGCGACCGAGGCTGAGGCCGAGGTCGCGGCGCCGGCCAAGAAGACGGCCCGCAAGGCCGCCAAGAAGGCCCCGGCGAAGAAGGCCACCGCCAAGAAGACGGCCGCCAAGAAGACCGTCGCGAAGAAGGCGACGACCAAGAAGGCGACCGCCAAGAAGACGACGGCCAAGAAGAGCGCCACCAAGAAGGCCGCGGCGGCGGAGCAGACGCTCTCGTCCGTCACCGCTTCCACGGAGGGCTGACCTTCAGCGCGTCCCGTCGCCGCCCGGAGCCGCGCTCCGGGCGGCGACGTCGTTCCCGGACGGTGTGACACCGCCCGGGGCCGCCGAGCGGCCGGACCGGCCCGGGGCCGCCGGGGTGGCCCGGGGCGGTCGATCGGGAGCCGGTGCGGGCCGGTTCGGGCGCCGGTGGGAGCCCATGGGGGCCGGCCGGGGGAGGGTGACGCCCGGTGTCGGGTGGCCCGGTTTGACCGGTAGCCGAGGGGCCCGTAATCTTGACCGTCGGCGTCTGTACGCCACACCCCTGAGCAATCACCTCCCGGTCCCTCGGGAGAGGCCGCTCGTCCTTCATGGATGGTCATGGACCCCTGGTCCCTGCGAGCGGCTGGCATCAGAGGTCCGTTTTCGAGCGAGAGAGAGTTCCGCGTGTACGCGATCGTGCGCACCGGCGGCCGCCAGCAGAAGGTTTCTGTGGGCGACGTCATCGAGGTTGACCGCATTTCCACCAGCAAGGTCGGCGACACCGTCGAGCTCTCGACCCTGCTCGTCGTCGACGGCGACTCGGTCACCAGCGACCCGTGGGTCCTGGCCGGCGTGAAGGTCCAGGCCGAGGTTGTGGACCACCACAAGGGCGACAAGATCCGCATCCAGAAGTACAAGAACAAGACCGGTTACAAGAAGCGGATCGGCCACCGCCAGCTGCACACCGCGCTGAAGATCACCGGCATCGACGCTCCGGCGAAGTAAGGGACTGAGGAGACATGGCACACAAGAAGGGCGCATCGTCCACTCGGAACGGTCGCGACTCCAACGCTCAGCGGCTCGGCGTGAAGCGCTTCGGCGGTCAGGTCGTCAACGCCGGTGAGATCCTGGTCCGTCAGCGTGGCACCCACTTCCACCCGGGCACGGGCGTCGGCCGTGGCGGTGACGACACGCTGTTCGCGCTGGCCGCCGGTGCGGTGCAGTTCGGCACCTTCCGCGGCCGCAAGGTCGTGAACATCGTTCCGGTCGCCGAGTAATCTCGGTTCCACCAGGAGCGACACAGCACCTTCCGAGGGCGGACCGCCCTTCCCCGCCACGCGGGGAAGACGGTCCGCCCTCGGCGTGTTACCCCAGAAGTACATCCCGCAGATTTCCCGTATGCACAGCCACAGCAGGAGGCAACCGTCATGACCACCTTCGTGGACCGCGTCGAGCTGCACGTCGCCGCGGGTAACGGAGGCCACGGCTGCGCCTCCGTGCACCGCGAGAAGTTCAAGCCGCTCGGCGGCCCCGACGGGGGCAACGGCGGCCGTGGCGGCGATGTGATCCTGGTCGTCGACCAGTCCGTCACCACGCTCCTCGACTACCACCACAGCCCGCACCGCAAGGCCACCAACGGCAAGCCCGGCGAGGGCGGCAACCGCTCCGGCAAGGACGGCACGGACCTGATCCTGCCCGTCCCGGACGGCACCGTCGTCCAGGACAGCCGGGGGAACGTGCTGGCCGACCTGGTCGGCCACGGCACCCGCTTCATCGCCGCCCAGGGCGGCCGCGGGGGCCTCGGGAACGCCGCGCTCGCCTCGGCCCGCCGCAAGGCCCCGGGCTTCGCGCTGCTGGGCGAGCCCGGCGACACCGGCGACATCGTCCTGGAGCTGAAGACCGTCGCGGACGTCGCGCTGGTGGGCTACCCGAGCGCGGGCAAGTCCTCGCTGATCTCGGTGCTCTCCGCCGCCAAGCCGAAGATCGCCGACTACCCGTTCACCACCCTGGTGCCCAACCTCGGCGTGGTGACCGCCGGTTCGACGGTCTACACCATCGCCGACGTGCCGGGTCTGATCCCCGGCGCCAGCCAGGGCAAGGGCCTGGGCCTGGAGTTCCTGCGCCACGTCGAGCGCTGCTCGGTGCTGGTGCACGTGCTGGACACCGCCACGCTGGAGTCCGAGCGCGACCCGCTGACCGACCTGGACGTCATCGAGTCCGAGCTGGCGGAGTACGGCGGCCTGGGCGACCGGCCGCGGATCGTCGTGCTCAACAAGGTCGACATCCCCGACGGCCAGGACCTCGCCGACATCATCCGCCCCGAGCTGGAGTCCCGCGGCTACCAGATCTTCGAGGTCTCCGCGGTCTCGCGCAGCGGCCTCAAGGATCTCTCCTTCGCGCTTGCGAAGATCGTTGCCGAGGCGCGGGCGGCGAAGCCGAAGGAGGAGGCGACCCGGATCGTCATCCGGCCGAAGGCCGTGGACGACGCGGGCTTCACCGTCACCGTCGAGGCGGACGGCCTCTTCCGCGTCCGCGGCGAGAAGCCGGAGCGCTGGGTCCGCCAGACCGACTTCAACAACGACGAGGCCGTGGGCTATCTGGCCGACCGCCTCAACCGCCTCGGCGTCGAGGAGGAGCTGGTGAAGGCCGGTGCCCGCGCGGGCGACGGCGTGGCCATCGGCCCCGAGGAGAACGCCGTGGTCTTCGACTGGGAGCCCACCATCTCCGCCGGCGCCGAGATGCTCGGCCGCCGTGGCGAGGACCACCGCTTCGAGGCCCCGCGCCCGGCCGCCCAGCGCCGCCGCGAGCGCGACGCGGAGCGGGACGACGCGGAGCGGGAGTACGACGAGTTCGACCCGTTCTAACCGGCGACCTCGGCGGTTCCGGGCAGGCCCTACGGGCGTCCCGGAGCGGTCCGGGCACCCGCGACCGGGGTGGGCCCCGGCACGCCCCTGAAGAGCCCGCAGGGCCCCGTACGAGACGTACGGGGCCCTGCGGGCTTCTGTGTGCCCCGGACCGCCGACCGTGGCCCTGTGGGTCAGAAAAGGGCGGCGCAGCCCCGGGCGCGTACGGCGCGTACCCGAACCAGCCGATCTGCCCCTCGCCCCCTCCCCGCCGCCCCGGAGGCGACGGTGCGTACGGCGAAGCCCCTCGGAGGACGTCCTCCGAGGGGCTTCGGGTACTGCCGGTGCGGGTGCCGGGCGGGATCAGACCCCCGCGGTCTCCTCCGAGGCGTCGGAGATGTCGGCGCCGGCCTCCATCTCCATCTCCTCGGCCGCGTCATTGGCCTCGCGCTGCCCGGGGAACTCGGCCGCGAGCCGGGCCTCCATGCGGACCGCGCGCTCCTCGGCCTCGGCGCGCAGGTCGAGGGCCGCCTGGTTGAAGCGGGCCAGCGACGGCGGGTCGGACGGGCCGAGCAGGTGCTCCTTGAGCTCGGCGCGCTCGGCGGCGAGGGTGTCGTGCTCCGGGTTGCGGACCGCGTCCAGCAGCGCCGGGACCTCCGTGGCCTCCGGGGTGAGGATCATGGCGGCGCGCACGGTCGGGAAGCCCGCCCTGAACTCCTCCTCCGACATGCCGCTGGTGTTCGCCACCGCGTACGGCTTCTCGCTGCTCAGGTAGTCCGAGACCACACTGGAGACGTCGCTGATCAGCACGTCGGCCTGGTTGAAGCAGTTGAAGATCGCCGGGCGCGGGCCGGTGACGATCTGGTGCTCCCACGCGGGCAGCGAGGCCCAGAAGGCGTTCTCCCAGGTGGCCATGGCCTCCTCGACGCGGGCCGCGCGGTGCGGGTCCGGGGCGCCCTGGACCCGCATCCGCTCCATCTCGTCCACGCTGGGGCGGAAGGTGGAGGTGGTGAGGGCCTTGAGCTCCTCCGCGCGGCGGGTGAGCTCGGCCTCGGCCTCCGGGCCCGGACGGGCGCCGGAACGCTGGGTGTTCGCCTCGGCGATCATCGCCTTGATGCGCTGGTTGGCGGCGCCGGCCTCCGGCACCACCGAGCCCGTCATCGGGTGCGGCTTGTAGATCAGGCGCACGGCCGGGTCGGCCAGCAGGGCGCGGACGATGTTCTCGCCCGCCAGCATCACCGAGGTGTTGCCCGGGTTGTCGTCCCAGCCCTCCCAGGTGGGGGCGTAGAGGACGTTCAGGAACTCACCGGTCGGCTTGCCGGCGTACGGCTGGATCGGGGCCAGCTGCGGGCGGCCCACCTCGACCACGTCGAGGTCGTCGACGCCGATGTCGGCGAGCTGGTAGCGCTCGCGGGCGGCCGGGCCGGCCACCCAGACCTCGTCGTACGCCTTGGCGTACGGGTTGCAGCTGGAGAGCTTGTCGCTCTCGCCGTGGTTGATGAAGGCGTGCTTGATCGACGGGATGCGCAGCACCTGCGAGGTCTTGCCGGAGTTGGCCGGGTGCAGCAGCACCTTGAGGGTGGAGTGCTCCAGCCGCATGAGGTTGGCGACCTTGGGGAGGCACACGATCGGGATGTCCGTCGCGTCGATCTTCTGGACCATGAAGCGCTCGCGGAGCACGATGATCGGCTTGCCGTCGAGGGCGGCCAGGGTGGAGAGCCACATGTTGGCCTGGTACGCCGACGAGGTGCCGCCGGAGAAGTACATGCCCACGGTCGGCTGGTACTCGGCCAGCCACGTGTCCAGCCACTCCAGGGCGGCCTGCTCGCTCACCGCGCGCTTGCGCGGCAGCAGCCAGCTCGCCAGGTGGATCGTGCCGGCGATGCCGATCAGCAGGCCGACGGCGAGACCGACGGCGCCCAGCAGGGCGTTCTCGGTGGCCGCGGTGACCACCAGGCCGGCGGTGACCGGGACCGCCAGACGCAGCAGGCGGCGCGCGTGCTGGCGGGCGAAGAGCCGCGGCGGCGCGTCCGTCAGCCGCAGCCCGGACGTGTCGATGTTGCGGGTGACGAACGGCAGCTGGCGGGTGCGGCGGACCATCACCGCGGCCGCCTGGCAGGCGAAGTGGACCACGTAGAAGAGCAGCACACCGACGGCGAGCGGAGCGTGCTCACTCGTCGGGTCGATGCCGTCCACGCGCGCCAGCCCGACCAGCAGGAACATGTCGCGGATCAGCTGCCGCACCACGACGTCGAAGCGGATCTTCCCCAGCAGGGAGAGCAGGCCAGGCTGCTTGTGCTGGAGATACAGGTCGAGCGCGAGGCCACCCGCCGAGGCGACGACGAGGAGCGGCACGTTCGGCAGCAGGGCGCCGGCGAGCTGAGTGGCGAAGAACACCACCATCGCGAGCAGCGCCGCCAGCTGTACGGCTCGGCGGGAGGAGGATCCGGCAGAGGGCACGGGGTGGGCTCCTGGCAGGAGTGACGGGGACTGAGGTTCGTGCAAAAGCGGGGGTTGGCCGCCTGTTCCACCCGTAGACGTCGGAAGGACGTGCGAGGTTGCGGAAGGGGCCGACCACCGACCGTATGACGCCGCCAGCCCCGGTGACAATCTACGGTGACGTGATTCATCTCCAACCGGGACCAATCGCACCGTCCACCCGCTGAAACCGGGCGGCGGCCCCCGGCTCCACTGACGTAGATTGCGGACGACGGAAACGGCGGTTCCGGCTCCCGCGCGGTGGCGCGGAGGCAGCGGGACTGCGGATGGACAACGGGAAGGCAAGGGGACGGCGTGGCAGGGCAGGACGGGTCGGCGGCGGCACGGGCGGAGCGCACCAAGGTCGTCGAGGCCCGCAGGATCGTGGTCAAGATCGGCTCTTCGTCGCTCACCACCGCGGCGGGCGGGCTGGACGCCGACCGTGTCGACGCCCTCGTCGACGTCGTCGCCAAGGTCCTGGGCGCCGCCGGCAAGGGGGACGGGGGCGAGGGCGGCGCGGCCGAGAAGGAGATCGTGCTGGTCTCCTCCGGCGCCATCGCCGCCGGTCTGGCGCCGTTGGGCCTGGACCGGCGCCCCCGTGACCTCGCCCGCCAGCAGGCCGCCGCCAGCGTCGGCCAGGGCCTCCTGGTGGCCCGCTACACCGCCTCCTTCGCCCGCTACGGCCGGCGTGTCGGACAGGTGCTGCTCACCACCGACGACACCAGCCGCCGCGCCCACTACCGCAACGCCACCCGCACCCTGGACCAGCTGCTGGCCATGGGCGCCGTCCCCATCGTCAACGAGAACGACACGGTCGCCACGGACGAGATCCGCTTCGGCGACAACGACCGGCTCGCCGCCCTGGTGGCCCATCTGGTCAAGGCCGACCTGCTGGTGCTGCTCTCCGACGTCGACGGTCTGTACGACGGCGATCCGTCGCTGCCCGGCACCAGCCGTATCGCCGAGGTGCGGGGGCCACGGGATCTCGACGGTGTCTCGATCGGCAGCGCGGGTCGGGCCGGCGTCGGCACCGGCGGCATGGTCACCAAGGTCGAGGCGGCCCGGATCGCCGCGGCGGCCGGCATCCCGGTGGTGCTGACCGCCGCCAGCCAGGCCGCCGACGCGCTGCTGGGCCGCGCCACCGGCACCTACTTCCACCCCACCGGCCGGCGCTCCCGGGACCGCCTGCTGTGGCTGGCGCACGCCTCCACCCCGCGCGGGGCGCTCACCCTCGACGACGGCGCGGTGCGGGCCGTCGTGGAGCGACGCACCTCGCTGCTGCCGGCAGGTGTGGCGGCCGTCGAGGGCGACTTCACCGCAGGGGACCCGGTCGAGCTGCGGGACGCCCAGGGCCGGCCGATCGCCCGCGGCCTGGTCAACTTCGACGCCAAGGAGATCCCCCGGCTGCTGGGGCGCTCCACCCGCGACCTCGCGCGGGAGCTCGGCTCCGCCTATGAGCGGGAGATCGTGCACCGCGACGACCTGGTCGTGCTGCATCCCTGACGGGCGTCACATCTCCGCCGCGATGGGCGCCTCCCGGGACTGTGGTGGGCGCCACCGGGGCCACGGGTTCCACCCACCCGGGCACCGGAGCGGTGAATCCCCGGAGACCTTCTGTAAAACCGCCCCGCGCTCGCCCCGGGACTGGTCAACTTTGTTTACGGGGCCGTAAGCGCAGCGCGGCTCCATGCCGGGAGAGAGCACCACAGCCTCCGTCCGCGCGCGGACGGAGCGGCGATCGACAGGAGGCCGTCGGTGAGACGAGGGCGCCCGGGGGCGCTGCCCCGAGGGACGGCGGAGCGCACCCTGACCAGTGTCGGGAGCGGTGACGAGATCGGCGGGACGCGAAACCGTACGGCGTCGGTGCCGAGCGGGGACGGGCACGAGGGCTCCCGGCTGTGGCATGTCACGCTCAGTCTGTCGGGCGCCGCGGCGCCCCTGGCGGAGGTCCGGCGGGCCCTGGAGCGGCTCGCCCACGACCACCCGTTCCTGCTCACCAGCCGCTATGCGAGCGACCACGCGGAGATTCGCTACTGGGAAGAGGCTCGGGACCTGCACGACGCGGCGGCGGTGGCGCTGCGTCTGTGGGGCGAGCACCGCTCCACCGCCCAGCTGCCGCCGTGGGAGATCGTCGGCCTCGAGGTGATCGGCCGCGAGACGTATCACCAGCGGATAGCGGAGGGGCACGGCCCGCTGGCCGCGTCCCCGGTCGGCGTGCACCCCTTCTGAGGCCGGCCCGTGCCCGTGCGGCCCAGGTCACGTCCTGGGGCGGGGGCCGCTCCGGGAGTCGTCTCCGGTGAAGCCATGTCCCTCGGGACGTGCCTCATGGCGCGTCTCATGCGGCGTGTCTCATTATGGAGAACATCGTCTCGAAAGGCGGGATAGCGGGCGGTGTCGTCCCGCCGCCTCAGTAGGCTGCGGGCATGACCAGCGCATCCACCTCGCCGCTCGCCAACCCCTGGCCGAAGTCTCCGGTCCTCCAGGCCGCCTACCGGGCCCAGAGCGCGGCCGCCGATCTCGCCCCGATGCCGCGCGCCGCCAAGGACGACGCCCTGCTGGCGATGGCCGACGCGCTGGAGGTCCGCACCAAGGAGATCGTCGAGGCCAACGCGGTCGACGTGGCGCGCGCCCGCGAGGCCGGCACCAGCGAGTCGATCGTCGACCGGCTGACCCTCACCCCCGAGCGGGTGCGGGCCATCGCCTCCGACGTGCGCGACGTGGTGGCGCTGCCGGACCCGGTCGGCGAGGTGGTGCGCGGCTCGACCCTGCCCAACGGGATCGACCTGCGCCAGGTCCGGGTCCCGCTCGGCGTCGTCGGCATCATCTACGAGGCCCGGCCGAACGTGACGGTCGACGCCGCCGCCCTCTGCCTCAAGTCGGGCAACGCGGTGCTGCTGCGCGGCTCTTCCTCCGCGTACCAGTCCAACAGCGCGCTGGTGACCGTGTTGCGCGACGCCGTCGGCGGGGCCGGACTGCCCGCCGACGCGGTGCAGTTGGTGCCCGGCGAGAGCCGCGAGTCGGTGCGCGAGCTGATGCGCGCCCGCGGCCTGGTGGACGTGCTGATCCCGCGCGGCGGCGCCTCGCTCATCCGCACCGTCGTCGAGGAGTCCACCGTCCCGGTGATCGAGACCGGCACCGGCAACTGCCATGTGTACGTGGACGCGCAGGCCGACCTCGACACCGCGGTGCGGATCCTGGTCAACTCCAAGGCCCAGCGGCCGAGCGTGTGCAACGCCGCCGAGACGCTGCTGGTGCACCAGGACATCGCCGCCGAGTTCATGCCCCGGGCGCTTGCGGCGCTGGCCGAGGCGGGGGTGACGGTGCACGCCGACGAGCGGGTGCTGGCCCTGTCCGAGGGCTCCCAGGCGACGGTCGTGCCGGCGGTCGTCGAGGACTGGGAGACCGAGTACCTCTCGTACGACATCGCGGCGGCCGTCGTGGACTCGCTGGACGCGGCCGTGCGACACATCCGGCTGTGGTCCTCCGGGCACACCGAGGCGATCGTCACCACGTCACAGGAGGCGGCTCGCCGGTTCACCCGTCTGGTGGACTCCACGACGGTCGCGGTCAACGCCTCCACCCGCTTCACCGACGGCGGCCAGTTCGGCTTCGGCGCCGAGATCGGCATCTCCACGCAGAAGCTGCACGCGCGGGGCCCGATGGGCCTGCCGGAGCTGACCTCGACCAAGTACATCGTCACCGGCGACGGCCACACCCGTTGAGCCTCGCGGGGAGCCGCCGGGGCGGTCGGCCGCCCCGGCGGTCGCGCCCGTCCCGGACCGGCGCCCTCCGCTGCCCCGGGCCCCCCCGGTCAGGGCTGAATTCTTTTCCGCCCTGCCCAAATTGACCGCTCCGGTCTACCCTGATGGGGTGCCGGACGACGTGGGGGGCAGGCCGTTCCCGGACGGCGATGAGCCCGACGAGCGCAGCCACGGGGACGCGGAGGACGCCTTCGCCACCGTGATCTTCGACGAGGACTTCGTGCGGTCCGCGGAGATCCACGAGCCCACCGCGGTCGAGCGGATGCTGGCCGCCGCGCAGGCCCGCGCCGAGGCCGAGGCTTCGCGCCGGCGCAGCCGCGGCGGCCCCTCCGACGACGATCTCTACGACGAGGGGTACGGCCCCGACGGCGACTTCGGCTACGACCCCGACGACGAGCGCGGCGTCGACGACCGGTTCGGCCCCGGTCGGGGCGCGGACGGCGACGAGGACGACGCCTTCGGTCCCTACGGGCGCTACGGCAGCGCCGGGCGCCCCTACCACGGCCATGCGCGCTGGCACCGCCCCGTCGCCTGGCTGCTCGCCGTGCTCATGGGCATCGGCGTGGTGGCCCTCGCCTTCGCCGCGGTCTACCGCGGTGCCTCCAGCGGCCGCCAGGACCCCGTCGCGCCGCCCACGAGCACCGGCGTCGACAGCCCCTCCGGGGACCGCTCGGGCGCGCTGCCGTCCGTCTCCGCCTCCACCGGAGCGCCTCCGGCGTCCGCGGTGCAGCGCTCTCCCTGACGCCCTCTCCCCGCCCGTCCCGGGGATCGCGCCGCGCGATGTTCCGCGACGGGCGCGGGCCGCGCCGTGCGGCCTCCCTCGACCGGGCCGGTGCCCACGCTCCGGCCGTGTCGCCGACGAGCCGCTGACCGGGTCCCGTGGCCCCCTCCCCGGCCGGACCCCGCTCCCGCCCCCGCGGCCTTCCCGCCCGGGCGACGGTCCCACCGCGCGATGTCCTCCGACCCCGCTCCGACCGTGTCGCCCGGCGTTTCCGGGGCCGTTCCGGCCGCGTGGTCCGGCCCGTCCGAGATGGTCGCCCGCACCGCGTTTACCGTCGGCCTTCGCGACCTACTCTTGTGTTATGGCCGGGCGTGGAGACCCTCCCGAGGGGACACCCGAGGGCGTCCCGGGAGGTGCTGACGACGAGTACCGTTCCGTCGTCTTCGACGAGGACTTCGTCCGGGCTGCCCGCCTCCAGGAGTTCTCGGCCGAGGAGCGCCAGGGTGACCACGCGCCTGCCGTCCGTAGTCGGCACCTCTGGTCCCGCGCCAGGGCCTCCCGGCAGGCCGTCATCCTGGTCATCCTCATAGCCGCGGCCTTCGCGGCGGCCGTCTACATGGGCGTGCGCCACCCCTACCAGGAACCCCGCCCGCGGCCCGCCGAGACGCTGCGCAGCACCGTGATCCCGCTCGCCCCCGCCGACCCCGTGCCCGGCGGATCGCCGGCCGACCTGTTCCGGCACAGCCGCGCCGACCAGTACCGCGGCGGCGCCGACGGCGTCACCCTGCCGCCCGCGCGGCGCACCGACAACTTCTCCGAGAGCCAGGTGATGAGCGCGCTCACCACCGCCAGGGACTACGTGGTGGCGTCCGCCGTCGACCGTGAAGTGGTCCGGGGCGCCGCCACACAGCCGGTGCGGCTGCTCCTCGACGCGGCCCAGTACGGGCAGTTCGAGCAGAGCCTGGAGCGGCCCGCCGCCGACGGGCGGCACGCCGTCACCGGCTGGCTGATCCGGTTCGACCCGGCCCAGGTGGCGCTCGCCGACGAGCCGGTGCGGGTGCGCGGCACCTTCACCGTCGACGAGGCCACCTCCAGCGCGCTGGAGGTCACCGCCGCGCACACCTACGTCTACGCCGTGCGGCCGGCGGGCGCCGAGACCTCCGCGCCCGCCTCGCTGTACACCGTGCGCCGCGAGCTCCGGCTGCGCCTGGACCACGAAGACCTCCGCGACCACCGCGTCGAGGTCGTGCAGAGCCGGGTCCAGGCCGGCCCCCAGTCCTGCGCCGCCGACTCCGCCGCGTACCTGAGGCCGCTCCTGGCCGGCCAGCGGGCCGGCTCGGAGGCCCCCAGCCCCACCGACCCCTTCGCCCTCAGCCACGACGCCCCGCTCGCCGCCTGCGGTCTGCTCGCCCCCAGCGCCCAGCCCAGCGGCCTGCCGGCCGGGGACGACGGGTGACGAGGACCCACGTCATACGCCCCCGAGCCATACGCCCCCGCGCCATACGACCCCCGCACCAGACCCCACGCCACGCGACCCCGCGGTCTTCGCCGCGACCCCGCGGTCTTCGCTACGGTCTTCGCCGCGACAGCCCGCGAGCCCCGCGGCGCGGTCGCTACGAGCGGTCGGGCCCCTTGTCCGACGACGTGCCCCCGGCGCCCCCTCCGGCGCCGAACCGGTCCCGCAGCCGACCGCCCAGGTCCCCCGCGCCCCCGGCGACGTCGCGGACGAACCCCATCAGCGGGTCCTTGCTCCTGCGGACGGAGTCGGCGTAGTGGGCGGCGGACTCCTTGAAGGAGTCGGTCACCGAGGTGTTCTTGTCCTCGTCGCGCCTCGGGTAGTGGCCCTCCATGATCCGCTGGTAGTCGCGGCCGGTGGCCCACTTCTTCAGCTCGGCGGCGCGCACGGTGGTGAACGGGTGGCTGCGCGGCAGCAGGTTCATGATCTTCAGTACCGAGTCCCGCAGGTCGCCGCCCGCCTCGTACTCCTCGGCCTGCTCCAGGAACGCGTCGACGTTCATCTCGTGCAGATGGTGGCCGCCGGCCAGCTTCATCAGCCCGCGCATCGAGGCATGCAGATCCTGCCCCACCAACAGCCCCGCGCGGTCCGCGGACAGCTCCGACTTGCGGAACCACTCCCGCAGCGCCGTGACGATCGCCATCACCGCGACGTTGCCCAGCGGGATCCAGGCGACCTTGAGCGCGAAGTTGGTGAGGAACAGCAGGACCGTCCGGTAGACGGCGTGGCCGGACAGGGCGTGCCCCACCTCGTGGCCGACGACCGCCCGCATCTCCTCCTCGTCGAGCAGCTCCACCAGGCCGGTGGTCACCACGATCATCGGCTCGTCCAGGCCGATGCACATCGCGTTCGGGCGCGGGTCCTGGGTGACGTACATGGCCGGGACCTTCGGCAGGTCCAGGACGTAACAGGCGTCCCGCAGCATGTCGTTGAGGTGCGCGAACTGCCGGTCGCTCACCCGCACCGAGTCGGACAGGTACAGCAGCCGCAGACTGCGCTCCGGCAGCAGTCCGCTGAGCGTCTTGAAGACGGTGTCGAAGCCGCTCAGCTTGCGCAGCGCCACCAGCGCCGAGCGGTCCGCGGGATGTTCGTATGCGCGGGACGAGATGCCCGGGAAACGTCGTCGCTCGCCGCCGGGCGGGTTCTCCCAGCCCGTGGTGCCGGTGCTGCTGTCGCTCATCGAAACCCCCTACGAGTGGGCTGTCGGCGCCCCTGCGCCCCGGTGCGGCCGCGCCGCGGCCGTGGTCCCGTCCCCCGACATGCCCCCACCCTAGGTCCTCGGGGCGGAGTGGTTACCGTGGAGGCATGCCCGAGATGACTGGTGTGGCCGCCGTGACCACCGAACTGCTCGCCGCCACCTCCAAGGACCAGGGACCCGGCTGGATCCTCCGCACGGTCATCGTGGTCGGCGTCGTGGGAGCCGTGCTGCTGGGGTGGTTCCTGCTGAGGGGGTACGGCGGGCGGGACTGACGCAGGGACACCGCATACGATGTGGCAGACGACTTCGCCCGCTCACATCCTGGATAGGTCCTGGCGACGATGACCGCTTACAGCACCGCGCACACCCTGGCCACCCTCGCCTCCGGTGGCGAGCACGTGGACACCCACGAGAGCATCAGCCCCTATGTGACCGGCGGCGGTGCGCTCGTCGTGCTGCTCCTGATGCTGTGGATCACCACCCGCTTCAACCGGGACCGCTGAGCCGGGACCACACGGCCGCTGCGCCGCGGTGGGCCCCCGTAGAGCCGGGTCGTGCGGTCACGCACGACCACCTGCGGCCTTGGCCGTCCACCGCGCGCAGTAGGGTCTGCACGCATGGGAGAGCAGAGAGGGCCCGCGAAGCGGCGGCTCGGTGTCATGGGTGGGACGTTCGACCCCATCCACCACGGTCACCTGGTCGCGGCCAGCGAGGTGGCCGCGCAGTTCCACCTCGACGAGGTGGTGTTCGTGCCCACCGGGCAGCCGTGGCAGAAGAGCCACAAGAAGGTGTCCCCGGCGGAGGACCGCTACCTGATGACGGTGATCGCCACCGCCTCCAACCCCCAGTTCTCGGTCAGCCGCATCGACATCGACCGCGGCGGTCCCACGTACACCACCGACACCCTGCGCGATCTGCGCGCGGAGAACGGTGACGCGGACCTGTTCTTCATCACCGGCGCGGACGCGCTGGCCCAGATCCTCACCTGGCGGGACGCCGAGGAGCTGTTCTCGCTGGCCCACTTCATCGGGGTGACCCGGCCCGGGCACATACTGGCCGATCCCGGCTTCCCGGCCGGTGGCGTCTCCCTGGTCGAGGTGCCGGCGCTGGCGATCTCGTCCTCCGACTGCCGCGCCCGGGTCGCCAAGGGCGAACCGGTCTGGTATCTGGTGCCGGACGGTGTGGTGCGCTACATCGACAAGCGCGAGCTGTACCGGCACGACTGCTGAAGGGGCACCCCCGGTGAACGACGGACAGGACCCGTACGCACCGCAGGATCCGTACGGCGGGCAACCGCAACCGCAGGCGTACGGCTACGACGCCTACGGCCGACCGGTGTACCAACAGCCGCAGTCGGTGCGGCAGGACGCGCAACAGCCAGCGCAGCCACCGCAGACGTACGACCCCTATGCCTCCTACGACCCGTACGAGGCATACGGCCAGCAGGTGCCCCAGCAGTACGACCCGTACGGTGCCGACGCCTACGGCCAGCGCGCCCAAGGACCGGACGGCTACGGCGGGCAGGGGCAGCAGCAGCCGCAGTCCTACACCGGGTCGCAGAGCCCCGCGTACGCCCCACAGGGGTACCCGGGGCAGGGCTACCCCCAGCAGGGCGCCGGAGGGGCGGACTACGCGCCCTACGGGGCCGCGGGGGCGGCTGAGACGGGAGTCGCCGGGGCCCCGGGAGTCGCCGGGGGCACGAGAGCCGCTGGGGCGACGGGAGCCGCCGGGGTGACGCGGCAGCAGCCCGTCGTGCCGCCGCAGCGCGAGGAGGAGCCCCGTCCCGGCTCCGGCGCCGTTCGGGAGCCCCGCGCGGGCGGGCGTCGGCGCTCCGCTGAGCCCGGGCAGGAGCCGGGCCGGGAGCCCGAGGCCGGGCCGTACCGCACCGAGCAGTTCTCCTTCCTCGAAGAGCCCGACGAGGACTCCGAGGACGTCATCGACTGGCTGAAGTTCGCCGAGACCCGGACCGAGCGGCGCGACGAGCGCAAGCGCAAGGCCCGCAACCGCGTGATCGCGCTGGTGGTCGTGCTGGCGCTGGCAGCGGTCGGCGGCGTCGGCTACCTCTGGTACGCGGGCAAGCTTCCGGGCCTCGGCGGCGGCGAGGAGAAGGCGGCCCAGGCGGGCGGCCCGCAGCAGCGCGACGTGATCGTGGTCCATCTGAAGGAGACCCGGGGCGGCGACAGCTCCACGGCGCTCCTGGTGACCAACGAGACCACCAAGAAGGGCACCACCGTCCTGCTGCCGAACGCGCTCGCCGTCGCGACCGAGGACGGCGGTTCCACGACGCTCGGCAAGTCGGTGGAGGACGAGGGCACGGACGCGACGCGCGACGCCCTCTCCACCCTGCTCGGCGCGAAGATCGAGGGCACCTGGCAGCTGCACACGCCGTACCTGGAGAACCTGGTCGAGCTGGTCGGCGGCATCGCCCTGGACACCGATGTGACCGTCCCCTCCCCGAAGAAGGGCGAGGGCCCGCTGGTCAAGCCGGGCAAGGAGCAGTCGCTCAACGGTCGCGCGGCGGTCGCGTACGCCACCCACCGCGAGCCGGCCGAGCCGCAGACCAAGCAGTTGGCCCGGTTCGGCCAGGTCATGCAGGCCGTCCTGAAGAAGCTCTCCAGCGACGCGGACGACGCGACCGTCACCGTGCAGTCGCTCGCCCAGATCCCGGACCCATCGCTCACCGAGAAGCAGCTCGGCGCCTCGCTGGCCGGCCTCGCCGAGCAGGCCAAGACCGGCTCGTACGCCACCACGCTGCTGCCGGTGCGGCAGGACGGCACGCTCAGCGAGCAGGCCACCGAGCAGATGGTGAAGGACATCCTCGGCGGCACCGTCAAGAACACCGACCCGGGCGGGGCGCCGCGGGTCAGCGTGCGTGACGCCAGCGGCAAGGAGGGCGCCGCCGGCGCCGCCCAGGTCGCGCTGGTCAACGGCGGCTTCACGGTCGTCGCCGCCGGCAACACCGGCGGTCCGCAGCCGGCCTCCAACGTCACCTACGCCGACGAGCGGCAGGCCGAGCAGGCCCAGGAGGTCGCCAAGACCCTGGGGCTGCCGGTGACCGCCGTGAAGAAGGGCAAGGGTGCCTCCAACGCCGACGTCACGGTGGTCCTGGGCAAGGACTACAAGGGTTCGGTGGGCTGAGCGCGGGGCCCTGACGGGCCGTGCCGGGCCCCGCGGGGGCCCAAGCCGGGCCCGCGGAAGGAAGGCCCGGCGCAGGAAACGGGAGATCTGGAGGCGCGGTCCGGGCGGGCGGACCGCGCCTCCGGCGCGTTCGCCCGGCGTGCCGCCGGCCGGCACGGGGCGGTCGAGGGGGATCCGAGGGGGATGGCGGTCCGCGCGCATTCCACTCCGCGCGGTGTGGCCCGTGCCGCGCGCCCGTCCTCGCGCGGTGGGGTGCCGGCCTGTGGGCGTGTGCGTGTCCCGCGCGGTGGGGTGCGGCCTGTGTGTGGCGCGTGTGCGTGTCCTCGCGCGGTGGGGTGCCGGCCTGTGGTGCGTGTGCGTGTCCTCGCGCGGTGGGGTGCCGGCCTGTGGTGGGCGAGCGCGATGTGGTCCCAGCCGGGTGCGTCGCCCGCGTTCCCGCGCGGTGGGCGGTGTCCGGCCCCCGGCCGCGCGCTTCTCCGGCGGCGCCGTGGCCGCTCGCCCCGCGCGGTGCGGACCCCGCCCGAACAAACGGCTGGCGGAGGTGATGGTGGGCCGTGAGACCCTTGAGGTACCACATCCCGCCGACGGGTCGTACGCGTGTGCGAGTCGCTCGGTGGTCCGGACCTGCCGGACATCCCCACATCGACCCCGAGCCGAAAGCCTGCTTGTGACCGCCACGGACCGTTCCATCGAGCTCATCAACGCCGCCGCCCAGGCGGCCGCCGACAAGCTCGCGCACGACATCATCGCGTACGACGTCAGCGACGTGCTCTCCATCACCGACGCCTTCCTGCTGGCCTCGGCCCCCAACGACCGCCAGGTCAAGTCGATCGTCGACGAGATCGAGGAGCGGCTGAACAAGGAGCTGAACGCGAAGCCGGTCCGCCGTGAGGGCGACCGCGAGGCCCGCTGGGTGCTGCTGGACTACGTCGACATCGTGGTCCACGTCCAGCACAGCGAGGAGCGCGTCTTCTACGCCCTGGAGCGGCTGTGGAAGGACTGCCCGCAGCTGGAGCTGCCCGCCGACGCCGTCGCGACCCGCGGCAAGGCGGCGGAGTACGCCCAGGCCCAGGCCGCGGCCGGGGACGGCGGCCCGGACGGTGAGTTCCACTGAACGGAAGCAAGGGCGGTCGCGGCCGTCGCATCGTGCTGTGGCGGCACGGCCAGACCTCCTGGAACCTGGAGCGCCGCTTCCAGGGCTCCACGGACATCGAGCTGACCGAGACCGGCGTCGCGCAGGCGCGCCGGGCCGCCCGGCTGCTGGCCTCGATGAAGCCGGACGCGATCATCGCCTCCGACCTCAAGCGGGCCACGGCCACCGCGGCCGAGCTCGCGGCCGTCACCGGCCTGGAGGTCGCGCACGACGCCGGGCTCCGGGAGACCTACGCCGGCCACTGGCAGGGGCTCACGCACGAGGAGATCATCGAGCGCTTCGGCGAGCAGTACGCCGCGTGGAAGCGCGGTGAGCCCGTGCGACGCGGTGGCGGCGAGCTGGAGACTGAGGTCGCCGACCGGGCGGCGCCGGTGGTCCGCGCCGCCGCCGAGAAGCTGCCGGACGGCGGCACGCTGGTGGTGGTCAGCCACGGCGGCACCATCCGCACGACCATCGGCCGGCTGCTCGGGCTGGACTCCCACTCCTGGGAGGCGCTCGGCGGGCTGACCAACTGCTGCTGGTCGGTGCTGGGCGAGGGCGCGCGCGGCTGGCGCCTGCTGGAGCACAACGCCGGCACGCTGCCGGAGCCGGTGCTCGGCGACGACGTCTGACCTCGGGCAGGCCCTCCGACGACGGTCCCGGAGGGCCTCCGAACCCCGGATTTCACTTTCTGGCGGTGCGCAGGCTAAAGTTCTTCTTGTTCGCAGGGACGGCGGGGAAAACCCCGACGAAACCAAAGAACAGCGGGGCTATAGCTCAGTTGGTAGAGCGCTTGCATGGCATGCAAGAGGTCAGGAGTTCAATTCTCCTTAGCTCCACAATCAAGATCCCGCTCCCCTATCAGGGGGGCGGGATCTTCTGCGCATGCGGCCGCAACCCATGGGCTCACGCCGTCGTCGCCTGCGCCGACGCGGGCGAAGGCGCGTGCTCCGGCTCCGGACGCAGCCTCCGGAGCCGGCTCAGCCGCTCCCAGCTCTCCGCGTCGTTCGGGGTGTAGACGACGATCCGGTTCTCCGGCATCCCGTTGATCGACAAGGAGACCGAGGTCATCCGCAGCCGGTCGACGTCGGGGTGCCAGAAGGTCTTCACCCGCGGGCCCGGCTCGACGACGTCGCCGCTCCGCCACAGCTCGGCGAAGCGCGGGCTGGCGGCCGACAGCCCGCGGACGAAGTCCTCCCAGGCGGGCTCGCCCACATGGCGCCCGTAGGCGCTGCGCAGGGTCGCCACCATCACCGGCAGCTCCCTGTCCCGGTAGACGAGCGGACAGGCGCTCACGTCGACGGTGAAGAGCATCCACAGCACGTTGCGCACCCGCCCCTCGCGGAGCAGGGGCACGTCGAACAGATGGCGGTAGGCGGGGTTGGTCGCGAGGATGTCGTACCGCGCGTTGTAGACCACCGCCGGATGCGGGTCGAGCGCGTCGATGATGCCCTGGACCTCGGCGCCGACCTGCCACGCGTCCCCGATCGGGCCGGGCGCGTACGCCACCTCCGCCAGGTGGTAGAGGTGCTCCCGCTCGGCGGCGTCCAGCCGTAGCGTGCGCGCCACCGCGTCCAGCACCTGGGCGGAGGCGTTGATCGGGCGGCCCTGCTCCAGCCACGTGTACCAGGTGACGCCGACGCCGGAGAGCTGCGCCACCTCCTCGCGGCGCAGTCCGGGGGTACGGCGCCGCAGTCCGGGCGGCATCCCCACGTCCTGCGGGGTCACCCGCGCTCGGCGGCTGCGCAGGAAGGCGGCCAGCTCGGGCCGGCGGCGCTGTGGTGTGGTGGCCATCGTCGTCACATCCCCCATGGTCGATGCCGCGTTCCGCCGCTGCCAGGTGCTGCCAGTACCAGCATCGGCGGGCTCTCGTTACCGGTATCGGCATGCGGCGAGTCTCGTGGACATGACCAACACCGTACGGGCGACGCCCGCTTCCTCCGTCCACCCCGACCCGTCCGTCCGCTCCGACGCGTCGGCCCGTCCCGAACCGGGAGTGGCCGCGGACCGGGCCGGGGACGCCTCGGGCGGGCCGCCGAGCAGATCGGCGCCGCGGCCCGGCTGGCTGCTGGCAATTGTTCTTACCGGCCTGTTCATGGCGCTGTTGGACGTCTTCATCGTCAATGTGGCGGCGCCGACCCTCGCCGCCGATCTGCACGCCTCCGGCGCCGGGCTGCAACTGGTCATCACCGGCTACACCATCGCCTACGCCGTCCTGCTCATCACCGGCGCCCGGATCGGGGCGCGGATCGGGCACCGCAGGGCGTTCCTGGCCGGTCTCGCGGTCTTCACCGCCGCCTCGCTGGCCTGTGGACTGGCCCCGAACACCGGGTCGTTGATCGCGTTCAGGGTGGTGCAGGGCACGGGCTCGGCCCTGATGCTGCCGCAGGTGCTCAGCCTGATCCAGCGTACGTACACCGGCAGTTCACGGGCGCGGGCGCTGGGCGCGTACTCCGCCGTGCTCGCCTCGGGCGCGGCCGCCGGACAGATCGTCGGGGGCGTGCTGGTGAGCGCCGACCTGTTCGGCGCCGGCTGGCGGCCGGTCTTCCTGGTCAACGTGCCGATCGGGGTGCTGCTGCTGGTGGTCGGGCCGCGGTTGATGCCGCGCGACCGGGTGGACGCGGCGGCCGCATCCCGTCGGATGGACATGCCGGGCCTGCTGCTGCTCGCGGCGGCCGTTCTGCTGTTCACCGTGCCGCTGGTGCTCGGGCAGGACCGCGGCTGGCCGCTGTGGTGCTGGGTGGCGCTGGCCGCGAGCGCGCTGCTGGTGGCGGCGTTCACCGGGTACGAGGCGCGGCTGTCCCGGCGCGGTGGGGCGCCGCTGATCGCCCCCCGGGTGGTGCGGGCGCCGGGGATGCCGGTGGCGGTGGTCCGGCTGGCCGTGGCCATGGCCGTGAACGGAGGCTTCCTGTTCGTCCTGGCGTTGCACACCCAGAGCGCGCTCGGCTACAGCGCGCTCCGCGCGGGGCTGACCTTCGCCCCGGCCGCGGTGGCCTTCGGGGTGACCGGGCTCAACTGGCGGCGGCTGCCCCGGCGGTGGCAGCCGGGGCTGGTGCCGGGCGGCTTCGTGCTCGCGGCCGTCTCCTTCGCCGGCGTCGGGCTGGCGCTGCACGGCGGCCACCATGCCGACCTGGGGCTCTACGCCTCGATGGTGGGCGTGGGCGTCGGCCTGTCGCTCGCCTACAGTCCCGCCCTCGCCAGGGCGCTGGAGACGGTGCGGCAGGAGGACGCGGCGGACGCCAGCGGGGTGCTCGTGACATCGGGTCAGATCGGACTGCTCGTCGGAGTGGCGGCACTGGGCGCCCTCTACCTGGGGATGGCGGGGGACGTGCCCGCGGGGGACTCGGCCGGGGACGCGCTCCTGGCGACCGCGCTCGCCATGGCCGGCACCTCCCTGGGCGGCGCCCTGGTCGTCGGGCGCCGCCGCTGACCGGAAGGCCGTCCCATGGCAGAATCGATCGCCGGAGGGGGGACGGGGCCCACAGGGGAGGAATGGTGCGATGCAGACCAGTGTCCTCAAGGAGGTCGGCGATCTCGGCGACCTCCGCGACAGTGCTGCCTCCGCCGGGTCCGACCGTTCGCCTGTCGGCCTCAGATGCCCGGCCTGCCAATCGGTCAACGTCGCCCAGGTGCTCGGCGACAACGGTGGCGTTTCCTACGTCTGTACGGCCTGCGGCCACATCTGGAGCTGAGTGATCGATGGGGGCACACAGCCGGAAGTGCGACTGGTGCAACAGCGGGACGCCGATCGTCCGCGACATGGAGCCGCTCAATCCCGAGTACCAGTACTGGTGCGTGGAGTGCGCGCGGGCGCTGATCATAAAAGGCGACCCGATCGAGACCTACCGTGAGCTGGAGGGCGAGCCGATCTACGGCCGGCTCCTCGACGAGCACTGCACCCTCAAACGCTTCTATTCGTTCGCGACGGCGTGACCGCGGTGCCGTGACCGCGGTGCCGTGACCGCGGTGCCGTGACCGTGGGTGCGTGGGTGCGGGCGGTGGCCTGAAGCAGGCCGCCGCCGGCCACCCGCGCGGACCGCGTGAGCCGAGGGGAGCCCCGCGCGGGCCGCGGAGTGGTCGGCTCCGACCGTGGACTGGTCGACGAGGTCCGCGCGGAGGCGGTGCGAGGGCCCCCGGGGGAACCGATTTGGCAAAGGGCCGGGTGGTCCGTGTAATGTAGGCATCGCCGCCGAGGGGAACCGGAGGGAAACCGAAGGAGAACCAAGCGGTGCAAAGCCTGGGGCTATAGCTCAGTTGGTAGAGCGCTTGCATGGCATGCAAGAGGTCAGGAGTTCAATTCTCCTTAGCTCCACTCTCTAAGAGGGCGGGTCATCCGAAATGGATGGCCCGCCCTCTTCCGTGTTAAGCGGCTGTGTTGTGGCTCACCGCGGTGCGGCCCCTTGGCACGCTGCGGTAATCTGACCCCATGCGTGCCGTACGCCTTCTGCTTAGCGGGCCGCGCTGATCAGTACCGACCGGTGACACACCAGGTCGGCATCGGCGCGGCGTCCCCTCCTGTGCGAGGGGATTTTTCATTTCCGCCGGTGGCCGCCGGAGCCCCCGGTGATCCGCTGACAGAGACGATCGATGGAGCTTTGAGGACGATGAGCGAGACCCACACCGCTGCCGAGGCGGCGGCCGCCCCGCACCGCTACACGGCGGCGCTGGCCGCCGACATCGAGGCCCGCTGGCAGGACGTCTGGGACGCGGACGGCACGTACGAGGCGCCCAACCCGAGCGGCGACCTGGCGGGCGACTCCGAGCTGGTCGCGCGGCCGAAGAAGTTCATCATGGACATGTTCCCGTACCCCTCGGGTGCGGGGCTGCACGTAGGCCACCCGCTGGGCTACATCGCCACCGACGTCTACGCCCGCTTCCACCGCATGACCGGGCACAACGTCCTGCACACCCTGGGCTTCGACGCCTTCGGCCTGCCGGCCGAGCAGTACGCGGTGCAGACCGGCACCCACCCCCGGGTCTCCACCGAGGCCAACATCGCCAACATGCAGGCGCAGCTGCGCCGCCTGGGCCTGGGCCACGACAAGCGCCGCTCGTTCGAGACGATCGACCCGGACTACTACAAGTGGACCCAGTGGATCTTCCTCCAGATCTTCAACTCCTGGTATGACGAGGAGGCGCGGCGGGCGCGCCCGATCGACGAGCTGGTCGAGGCGTTCGCCTCCGGTGAGCGCGCCACCCCGGACGGGCGCCCCTGGAGCGAGCTGAGCGCCGCCGAGCGCTCCGACGTGCTGGGCGGCCACCGCCTGGCGTACGCCTCGGACTCGCCGGTCAACTGGTGTCCGGGCCTGGGCACCGTGCTGGCCAACGAGGAGGTCACCGCGGACGGCCGCTCCGAGCGTGGCAACTTCCCGGTGTTCAAGGCCAACCTGCGCCAGTGGAACATGCGGATCACCGCGTACGCGGAGCGGCTACTGACCGACCTGGACGGCCTGGACTGGCCGGAGGCCATCAAGCTGCAGCAGCGCAACTGGATCGGGCGCAGCGAGGGCGCGCGGGTCGACTTCGCGGTCGACGGCCACCCGGACGCCAAGGTGACGGTCTTCACCACCCGCCAGGACACCCTGTTCGGCGCCACCTACATGGTGCTGGCCCCCGAGCACGAGCTGGTCGAGGAGATCGTCCCGGCGGCGTGGCCCGAGTCCACCCACGAGGTGTGGACCGGCGGGCACGCCACCCCCGGCGAGGCGGTGGCCGCCTACCGCAAGCAGGCCATGGCCAAGTCGGACGTCGAGCGGCAGGCCGAGGCCAAGGACAAGACGGGCGTCTTCACCGGCGCGTACGCGATCAACCCGGTCAGCGGCGACCGCGTCCCGGTCTTCATCGCCGACTACGTGCTGATGGGCTACGGCACCGGCGCGATCATGGCGGTCCCGGCGCACGACTCCCGCGACTTCGCCTTCGCCCGCGCCTTCGAGCTGCCGATGCGCTGCGTCGTGAGCCCCTCGGACGACCGCGGCACCGACCCGTCCACCTGGGACGACGCCTTCGACTCGTACGAGGCGGAGATCATCGGCTCCGCCGGCGCGGAGGTCTCCCTGGACGGGCTGGTGGTCCCGGACGCCAAGGTGAAGATCACCGAGTGGCTGGCGGCCCGGGGCATCGGCGAGGGCACCGTCAACTACCGGCTGCGCGACTGGCTGTTCAGCCGACAGCGCTACTGGGGCGAGCCCTTCCCGATCGTGTACGACGAGGACGGCGTGGCGCACGCGCTGCCCGAGTCGATGCTGCCGCTGGAGCTGCCCGAGGTCGACGACTACGCGCCGCGTACCTTCGACCCCGAGGACGCTCACTCCAAGCCGGAGACCCCGCTGTCGCGCAACGAGGCGTGGGTCGACGTCGAGCTGGATCTGGGCGACGGCCCCAAGCGCTACCGGCGTGAGACCAACACCATGCCGAACTGGGCCGGTTCGTGCTGGTACGAGCTGCGCTATCTGGACCCGCGCAACAGCGAGAAGCTGGTCGACCCGGAGATCGAGCGCTACTGGATGGGCCCGCGCGAGGGTCAGCCGCACGGCGGCGTCGACCTGTACGTGGGCGGCGCCGAGCACGCCGTGCTGCACCTGCTGTACGCCCGCTTCTGGTCGAAGGTCCTGTTCGACCTGGGCCACATCTCGTCCCCCGAGCCCTTCCACCGCCTGTTCAACCAGGGCATGATCCAGGCGTACGTCTACCGGGACGTCCGTGGCTTCCCGGTCCCGGCCGCCGAGGTCGAGGAGCGGGACGGGAAGTTCTTCTACGCCGGCGAGCAGGTCAAGCGCGAGCTGGGCAAGATGGGCAAGTCCCTGAAGAACGCCGTCACCCCGGACGAGATCTGCGCGGAGTACGGCGCGGACACGCTGCGCCTGTACGAGATGGCCATGGGCCCGCTGGACGTCTCCCGTCCCTGGGACACCCGCGCGGTCATCGGCCAGTACCGGCTGCTGCAGCGGCTGTGGCGCAACGTCGTGGACGAGAACACCGGTGAGGTGACGGTCACCGACGCCGAGCCGGACGAGGCCACGCTGCGCGCCCTGCACAAGGCCATCGACGGTGTGCGCCAGGACATGGCCGGGCTGCGCTTCAACACCGCCATCGCCAAGATCACCGAACTGAACAACCACGTCACCAAGGTGGGCGAGGTGCCGCGCTCGGTGGCCGAGGGCCTGGTGCTGCTGATCGCCCCGCTGGCCCCGCACATCGCCGAGGAGCTGTGGCGCAAGCTGGGGCACCAGGACTCCGTGGTGCACCACGACTTCCCGGTCGCCGACCCCGCCTTCGCCGTGGACGAGGCCGTGACCTGCGTGGTGCAGATCAAGGGCAAGATCAAGGCGCGGCTGGAGGTCCCGCCGTCGATCACCGACGACGAGCTGGAGAAGCTGGCGCTGGGCGACCCGGCGGTCGTGGCGGCGCTGGGCGGCGCGGGCATCCGCAAGGTCATCGTCCGGGCGCCGAAGCTGGTCAACATCGTCCCCGCCTGATCCGCGCCTGATCCCCGGCCGCCCTGGGTCGGGGACTGCCCGGCCCTGGGCCGGGGCGTAGGGGATGTCCACTACGGGCAGGTCGCGGGTTCCGCTGGAACCCGCGACCTGCCCGTAGCGTTTACGGTGAAAGGGCCGTGAGGCCGCCCGTCGGTTCGGTTGGTTCGGTCCGGTCCGGTCCGGTCCGGTCCGGTCCGGTCCGGTCCGGTTCGGTTCGGTCTGGTTCGCTTCGGTTAGGTGAAGGAGCACCCATGGAAACCATTGGGTTGATCCTGCTGCTGCTCTTCGTGCTCTTCGTCGTGGCGGGCGCCTACGTGACGGTGCGAACCGTTCGCGCGGCGAGGCGCGGCATCGACCGCACCGTCACCCAGGCCCGGCGCACCGTGGAGGACACCCGCTTGCGCGCCAAGCGGTACGCGACGCCCGGCGCCGCCGGAGAGCTGGCCCAGCTGCGCCTGTCGCTGCGCACCTCGATGCGCGCCACCCGGGAGACGCTTGAGGCGGGGGTCGCCGAGGACCCCGCCCTGAAGGAGTCGCTGGCCCTGTTCGAGCGGCTCAGCGCGCACGGGGTGGAGCTGGAGGGCGAGCTCAGGCGACTGGAGCGGGAGCCGGACCGGACCCGGCTGGCCGCCCGGCTGCCGGAGCTGCGCGAGCGCACGGAGCGGATCACCCACTCCGCCGACTCGCTGCGCTGGGCGGCGCGGGAGCGAGCCCACCGGTTCGCCTCGGACGACCTGGCCGATCTGGGACGCGAGATCGACCTGGAGGCGGGCGCGCTGCGGCACTGGGCGCCGGCTGCGGAGCCGGACGCCCCGTCGGGTGCGCCGGCGGGGGCTGCGCAGGGGGTTGGCCCGCGGGCCGGCGGAACGGGGTCCGGCGCGGGTACGGGTGCGGGCGACGTGCCCGGGGTCGGCGGCGGGTCGGGATCCGGGTTCGACACAGGACAGGCGGGGCCGCGGGCGATCGCCGCCCCCGAGGACCCCGAGTGGCAGCCGGGCCACGGCTGGCAGCGCTGGCAGAAGGAGCCGAGGCCGGAGAGCAACGGCTGAACGGCGGCGTGGCCGGTGAGCGGCGGCTGGACGGCGGTGGGGTCGGTGAGCGGCGGCTGAACTGCGCTGCGGCCGAAGAATCGGTGGCTGGACGGTGCTGCGGCGGTGAGCGGTGGCTGGACGGCGGTGTTGGTCGAAGAGCGGCGGTGCGGCGGTGAGCGGCGCGTCGCGTGCCGGGCGGATCCGGCGTACGGCCCGGGGCCGGCTGCGCACACCACGGTCGGAGGGCCCGCGCTGTCCGTGATCCGTGTCCCCCGATAACCTCCCAGTCATGCCCCGCCATGTCGCCATCGTCACCGATTCCACGGCGTATCTGCCGCAGCACGCGATGGAGCGGCATCGCATCACGTCGGTGCCGCTGACGGTGGTCCTGGGGGACCAGGCGCTGGAGGAGGGCACCGAGATCAGCGCCCGGTCCGTCGCGCAGGCGCTGCAGAAGCGCACGCCGGTCACCACCTCACGGCCCAACCCGGAGATGTTCGCCGCGGCCTACAGCGCGGCCGCCGCGACCGGCGCCACGGGGATCGTCTCGCTGCACCTGTCGGCCGAGTTCTCCGGCACGTACGACGCGGCGGTGCTCGCCGCCCAGGACGCGCCCGTGCCGGTGCGCGTGGTGGACACCGGGATGGTGGCGATGGCGTTGGGCTTCTGCGCGCTGGCCGCCGCCGAGGCCGCGGAGAGCGGCGGCACCCTCGACGAGGCGGTGGCCGCCGCCGAGAAGTGCGCCGAGGGCACCTCCGCGTACTTCTACGTGGACACCCTCGACTACCTCCGCCGCGGCGGCCGCATCGGGGCCGCCCAGGCCCTCGTCGGCTCAGCCCTCGCGGTCAAGCCGCTGCTCCAGCTCGACGAGGGCCGGATCGAGCTGCGGGAGAAGGTGCGCACCGCCTCCAAGGCCATCGCCCGCCTGGAGGAGATCGTCGTGGAGCGCGCCGGATCCAGCCCCGTCGACATCGCGGTTCACCACCTGGCCGCCGGTGAACGCGCCACCGCCCTCGCCGCACGCCTGCGCGAGCGGGTTCCCGGCCTTGCCGAGCTCTACGTCAGCGAGGTCGGCGCGGTCATCGGGGCCCACACGGGGCCGGGGCTGCTCGGCGCGGTGGTCTCACCAAGGTAGGCGGTCGGGCCGGCTGGGCGCCGGGGATGTGGGGCGGTACGCCGGGAGATCGGGCGTGCCTCGGGACATCGGGCGGTGCGCCGGGACACTGGGCGGTTCGCCGACAGGACATCGGGACGCTGGGACATCGGGCGGTGCGCCGGGACAGGACATCGGGGGCGGGCGCCGGGGTATCGGGCGGACGCCCTCGTGTGGGTGACGCGCTTATCCACAACGCACGGGTTATCCACGGAATCTGAGCGCGCTCAGCGGTAGCCGCGACGCCGGCCTACCGTCGGCGCATGGACATCCGATCACGCACCGTAATCGAGCCGGCCATGGCCTTCGCCGCGGTGGCGCCCCCACGGGAGCGGGCCGCCCGCCTGCTCCGCGACGCACCCCGCGTTCGACATGACGCGCCCCGTGGCGCCCCGCGAGCGGGACCGGCCGCCGAGGAGCCGGATGCCGGGGGCGGGGAGCCGGGCGTGGGGGAGGGCGGTGCGTCGTGCGGCGGAGGGGTGGTGTCGCGCGAGGGATCAGGCGTCCTCCATGACAGGGAGGCTGCGGCACGAGACAGGACGGGCATGCCCGCAGACGCGCCGGGCGTGCCGGGAGACGGGCCGGGCGTGCCGCGAGGCGAGGAGGGCCTGGGCCTGTCGCGTCCCGGAGACACGGACAGCGCCCACGAGCCGGGCGCGCCCGTCGAGCCCGATGGCGCGGCGCCGACGTCCCCCGGCGGGCCGCGGCTGCGTCCGCGCGTCCGTCTGGCACTGAGGGAGCGACTCCCGCTGTGGTGGCAGACCCGCTGCGGCGTCGAGCCGAGGGCGCTCGCGGCCCTCGGACTGGTGCTGCTGGCGGTGACGGGGTTCGGCGTCTACCACTTCTGGGCCGGGCGACCGCAGACCGTGCGGGCACCGGAGGTCGAACCTCCGCGGGCGGCTCCCACGGAGCCCGGGCCCCCGATGGGAGCCGGTCCCACGGCGGCTGCCGGACCGGGGCGGACGGTCGTGGTGGATGTGGCGGGGCGGGTGCGGGACCCCGGGGTGCACCGGCTGCCGACGGGGTCACGGGTCGCCGACGCTCTCAGGGCGGCGGGCGGGGTGCGCCCCGACACCGATGTGAGCGGCCTGAACCGCGCCCGCACGCTGACGGACGGTGAGCAGATCGTCGTCGGCGGCACACCGGCTCCGGTCCCGGCACCACCCGGGGGTCCGGCCGTTCCGCAGCCCGGGGGCGCGCCCACGCCCGGCAGCGCCCCGGTCAGCCTGAACTCCGCCACCGCCGAACAGCTCGACGCGCTGCCGGGGGTGGGCCCGGTCCTCGCCCAGCACATCCTGGACTACCGCACGCGGCACGGCGGCTTCCGCTCCGTGGACGAGCTGCGCGACGTCAACGGCATCGGCGACCAGCGCTTCGCCGACCTCAGCCCCCTGGTGCGGCCATGACGCGTCAGCCGCCCCCGGTCGGGGCCACCCCGGAGCGGCCCGGTCGACGCGTGCCCGTGGCGGGCGTCATGAGGGCGGCGCCATGACGTCCTCGACGCCGACCTCCGGGCCGGGCCGTGGAGGGGCCACCGGCCCGGGCCGGTCGCCGATCCGCCGGCCGGCCGGGGCGCGGGCCGCGGTGCACAGCGCGGCGGCCTCGCCGCTCGGTGCGTCCGATCCGCGCCAGGAGGGGCCGGCCGACCTTCGCCTGGTTCCTCCCGCTCTCGCCGCCTGGGGTGCGGCCGCGCTGGCGCTGGGGATGCCGGGAGTCGTCGTGGCGATCGGCTGCGCGGGGGCGGTCCTCGTCGCGGTGGCGCTGTGGTGGAGCGTTCTCCGGCGGCGCCGCCCCTTCGGCGGCCCGGAGGGCGAGTCGGCACGGGGCCCGGCGGCGCGGCGCCGGGCGGCCGGGCCGGTGACCGCCGTGGTGACCGCGTTGTTGTGCGCCGCCGCGGCCGGGTCGGTCGCCGGTCTCCAGGCCGCTGAGCTGCGCCGGGGACCGGTCGCCGCGCTGGCGGGGCGGTACGCGGAGACCACGGTGGAGCTGACGTTGACCGGTGACCCGAGTCAGGTGCGGCCGCGGGTGCGCGGCGCCGCCACGCTGCCGTCCACCGTGGTGGTCCCGGCCGAGACCCTGCGCGTCACCACGGTCGGCGGGGCGGTGACGCACACCGAGGTGCCCGTGCTGGTGGTGGTCCATCCGCAGGGCCGGGCGCGGGCGGCGTGGCTCGGGCAACTGCCTTCCACCCGGCTGCGGGTGACGGGCCGTCTGGCGCCGTCGACGCGCCCCGGGGACCGGGCGGCGGCGGTCGTACGGGTGCGGGGCGCCGGGCCGCCGCACGTCATGGCAGGGCCGACAGCGGCGCAGCGCGTGGCGGGGCGGATGCGCGCCGGTCTCCGTGAGGCGAGCGACGGGCTCGCGCCGGACGCCCGGGCGCTGTTGCCGGGGTTGGTGGTCGGGGACACGGCACGGATTCCCCCAGACCTGGACGACGCCTTCCGGGCCACGGACCTGACGCACTTGTTGGCCGTCAGCGGCAGCAACCTCACGCTGGTGCTCACCTTGCTGATCGGCCCACCCCGGTCGGCCGCGCGGGCCGAACGGGGCGGGCTTGCCGGGAGGCTGGGCATCCCGCTGCGGGCCACGGCCCTCCTGGGCGGCGGGCTGACGCTCGCCTTCGTCATCGTCTGCCGCCCGGAGCCCAGCGTGCTGCGGGCCGCCGCGTGCGGCCTGATCACTCTGCTGGCGATCGGCACCGGGCGCCGGCGCGCGCTGCTCCCCGCGCTCGCCGCCGCGGTACTCGCCCTGGTGCTCTACGACCCGTGGTTGGCCCGGAGTTACGGCTTTCTGCTCTCCGTGCTGGCCACCGGTGCGCTGCTGCTCATCGCGCCGCGGTGGAGCGCCGCGCTACGGCGCCGAGGGGTGCCGTCGCGGCTGGCCGAGGTGCTGGCGGCGGCCGCCGCGGCCCAGGCGGTGTGCGCGCCGGTGATCGTGGTGCTGGCCGCGCGGGTGAGCCTGGTGGCGATCCCCTGCAACCTGCTCGCCGAGCTCGCCGTGGGCCCCGCCACGGTCCTGGGCTTCGCCGCCCTCGCGGTGGCGCCGCTCGCCCTCCCGGTGGCCCGTGCGCTGGCCTGGCTGGCCGGGTGGCCGGCGGAGTGGATCGCGACGGTGGCCCGGACCGGCGCCGGGCTGCCGGGCGCCGAGGCGGGCTGGCCGGGTGGCTGGAGCGGCGGGCTGCTGCTGGCGGCGGCCACCGCACTCGCCATCCTGCTGGGACGTCGCCTGGCCTCTCACCCCCGGTTGTGCCTGGCCGGCGCGTTGCTCCTCCTGGTGGCGCTGGTGCGCCCCGCCCCGCTGGCCCGCGTGGTCACCGGCTGGCCGCCGCCCGGCTGGCGCATGGTGGCGTGCGACGTCGGCCAGGGAGACGCCCTGGTGCTGGCGGCGGGCGCCGGCTCCGCCGTCGTCGTGGACACCGGGCCCGAGCCGCGCACCGTCGACCGGTGCCTGCGCGACCTGGGCGTGGACCAGATCCCGCTGCTGGTGCTGACGCACTTCCACGCCGACCATGTGGCGGGGCTGGCGGGCGCCGTGCGCGGCCGGCCGGTCGGCGCGATCCAGACGACCGCGCTGGCCGAGCCGCCCGGCCAGGCGGCGCTCGTGCGCCGCGTGGCGCGGGCCGCTCGCATCCCCGTGATCACCGCGACGCCGGGTGAGCGACGGCGGGCCGGGCCGCTGTCCTGGGAGGTGCTCTGGCCGCCGGTCGGCGCGGCGGCCGCGCGGGGTGGGGCGCCCGGTGGCTCGACCGGATGGCCGGGCGAGGGGCCGAACGACGCGAGCGTGACGCTGCTGGTCCGCACCGGGGGGCTGACCCTGCTGCTCCTGGGCGATCTCGAACCGCCCGCCCAGCGGGCCTTGCTGGCCGCCGCGCCGGGGCTCGGACCGGTCGACGTCCTCAAGGTCGCGCACCACGGATCGGCCTACCAGGACCCGGAGCTGTTACGCCGGCTGCGCCCCCGGCTGGCCGTCGTCTCCTGCGGGGCGGACAACCCGTACGGGCACCCGTCGCCCCGCACGATCGCGGCGCTGCGTCGGCAGGGCGCGGTGGTGGTACGCACGGACACCGACGGTCCGATCGCGGTCAGCGGTGCCGGTGCCGGACTGCGGGCCTCGGTCAGGGGCGGCAGACGTCGGGTCAGGGGCGGCAGACGTCGTGGGGGGCGCTCTGCCGGTCGGAGCAGGGCACGTGCTTGTACATGCGCATGAAGTTCCGGGCGGTGTCGCTGTTCAGGAAGGCGAGGAACTTGGCGGTGAGGGAGCCGTCCTCGGGCCGCCCGTACGTGTAGAGGTATTCGACCGCCCAGAAGGGATAGTCGCGTTGTCTGCCCCATTCGATGTCGGGCTCATGGCCGTCCAGCCGGAGGGTGTGCACGCCGGCGTGCTTGGTGGCCGCGTAGGTCTCCGTGTAGCCGAGGGCGCCGGGCGTGCGGTTGATCGTGTCGAGCAGGTCCTCGGTGCTGTTCACCTCGCAGCGGGTGACGCGGGCCCGGCGGTCCCGGTCCTTGGTGGCGCAGTCGAAGGAGGAGACGACGCCGGGCTCGGAGCGGTCGAGCACCGTGGTCTCGAAGGTCCTGCGGGTGCCGGACCTGCTGTCCCGGCTGACCAGGCGTATCGGCTGCTCGGCACCGCCGAGTTGGCGCCAGTTGGTGTAGGTGCCGTCGTAGATCGCCCGCACCTGCCGGCGGGTGAGGCTGTCCACCCCGTTGCGCTCGTTGACCACCAGGCTGAGCAGGACCACGCCGACCGGTGGTTGGCCCTCCAGCCGTCGGTAGGACCTGGGGGCGGGCACGTCCGACATGGCGATGAAGGCCGGGCTGCCGTTCGGCGCCGAGCGACCGGCGCGATCCAGGTTGCCGAGCCCCGCCAGGCTGCCGCTCTCCCGCACCGTGATCTCGGCGCCCGGGCACTGCTTCTCGTAGGCGCGGGCCGTCTCCCGTATCGGGGGAGCGAAGGCCGTGGACCCGTCGAGGGTGAGCCGCCCGGACGCGCACTCCATGCGGACGGGCTCCTCGGCGGCCGAGTTGAGCAGCAGCCCGCCCAACAGCCCGACCAGGACGATGAAGGTCGCGCCGAGCGCGAGGCTGGGGGTGCTCGGCCCACGGCGCTGCGCGTTGCGTCTGACGTGGCCACCGCTGAGGAAGCCGTCGAGGGTGACCGAGTCGCCCGAACCGGACAGCAGGACCAGCAGCTTGAAGTGGTCCCGCTTGTTGAGCGGCACGCGGGGGATGGCGAGTCGACTGCCGTCGGGGCGCAGGCCGCCGTTGCGGCCGAGCATGGCGGTGAGCGTGGACGGATTGGCGTCGGGCACCTCGACGCCGATGATGGTGCGGCCGGGGAAGTCGACGGTGAGCGGCTCCTGGTAGTCGTTGCGCACGATGTCCTTGCTGCCGTCGTTCTCGATCCGCAGCAGCGCCAGCGTGGCGTCGGGCACCTCCCGGTTCTCCCGCAGCAGCCGCAACTGCACCATGCTGTGTGCGGCCTGGGGATTGACGCCGATCGCGGTGTCCATCTGCACCCGGTAGCCGATGCGTTTGCGGCCCGGCAGAAAGCGCTCCACCGCCCAGAGCACCCCGGTGGTCACCAGCCCGGCCAGCGCCAGAATCGTCTCGGTGTCAGGCAGGGCCATGGCAACCTCGCACGTATGGTCGGATGTGGGTCCGAGCAATCTACGAAGGAGGCACGGCTTCCGCGGAGGCTTCGAAAAGCGGTCACCAGAGGTTCATCGTCCGGCCCCTCAGACCGTCCACACCCCGCCCCGCATCAGGTGCCGTCCTGGCATCTCCGGAATCTCGTGCCACACCTGCACCTCTGTCAGCAGCACCCGGTGGTAGGCGTAGGCGTGGCCGTTGCGCGGATGGCGAGGGTCCCAACCGGCCTTGGCGGCGAAGGCGTTCGCAGTCGCGGCCGGCACCTCGTCCACCCGGACGACATCCGCCACCCGGCCCTCCAACAGCGCCACATCGCGGGTGTGCGCCAGCGAGAGCCGCACCGGGCGGCCGGGCTCGCCCAGGTTGCGACCGGTGGGGTTGGACCTGCGGGTGGAGAGCCATATCGCCTCCCCGTCCCACAGGAACGACAGCGCGACCAGACAGGGCACCCCCGCGGAGTCGGCCGAGGCGACCCAGATGTCCTCCTCGCGCTCCAGTCGCTCCAGCAGATCGCGCCGTCGCTGCTCCGCGCTGCGCACGGCCGTGGTCTCCACCGTCATAAGGGGCTCCTCACCTGGGGAAATGCGGTTTCAAGGGCGAGCCCCTCGCACACTACCCGTGGGCGCTCCCCGCCTCCTCGGTCGCGAAACGCAGGGCGCGGGCCCGACGGCCGGCGAGATCCTCCGTCAGGCGCGGCAGGCCCTCCTCTGCCGCGGCGACGCTGGAGTAGATCGGGAACACCTTGCGGAGCCCGGTGATCCGGAAGATCTTGAGAATGCGCTCCTCGGTGCAGACCACTCCCACGCAGCCACCGCGTGCCCAGGTGCGCTTGAGCGCGCCCACGATGACTCCCAGACCCGTGCTGTCGAGATAGTCCACGCCGCTCATCTCGATGATCAGGAGAATGCGCCCGTGGTTGACCAGCTCGATGATCACCTCCCGCAGCTTCGGGGCGGTGTAGACATCGCATTCGCCGACCGTCGTGACGACGGTCATCTCGTCGGAGACATGCTCATAGGTGATGCTCAGGTCCATGGCTTCCCCTGCGCGGAGCGTGTCTGACAAGTCTACGACCGGGACGGGTCGTGCCCACCCATGGGCGACAACGCGCGGGTCCAGCAGATCAGTTGACGTACGATCCGTTCCGCCCGTGCCCCACCGGCCGGCCAGAACGGCAGCAGGGCGAGAGCGGGCAGGCTGGCGATGGTGACCAGCAACAGCGCCGGTACGAGCAGGGCCGCAACCGCCACCGCGCGGAGCGCGTCGCCCCAACGGGCGGCGGTGCGAGCGACGAGGGAAACGAGGGAAACGAGGGAAAGGGGCACGGGCAGCAAGGCGGCCTCCAGACGGGCGGATGTCACGCCAGGTGGTGCCGGCGGGCGGTGGTGCGCCGCCGGTGATTCCACGATGAGGCCGGGCGCGAGGGCGTCGACCGGAGGCGACGGGTGGCGACGGGGCCGGGGCCGGCCGAGGAGGGGATGCGATGGGACGCGATGAGGAGGGCCGGGGCCACCGCCGCGACGGGAGGCACGGGGAGCACGACAGGGCCGGCGGAGGGGGCGAGGGACGCGGCGACGGACGGGACGGACGCGGCGAGGGACGCAAACCACGGACGGTCGCCCCGCCGCGCGTGCCGCCGGGCGCGCTGCGCGAGTTCAAGCGGTATCTGTACCGGCTCTACCTCACCGCGGGCGCGCCCAGCCTGGAGGGCATCGCCGCGCTCATCGCGGAGGACGACGGCCTTCCCGGCGCCCCCGGCAAGGACACCGTCGCCCGGCTGTTGAGCGGCGGAAGGCTGCCGAGTCTCCAGGACGCCGAGTCGGTGGCGGCCGTGCTGGGCCGCGAGGCCGACCACGGCAGGGACCCCGCCGAGGTGGTCGCCCGCACCCGTGAGCTGTGGGTGGCGGCCAACGAGAACCCCGTGCCGCCGCTGCGGACCGTCGAGGAGTGGGGCCCGTTCCGGCTGGGCGTGCACCACGCCGTCGCCGCCGACGGCCAGCGGACCGATCCGCTCACCCCCTACATCGAGCGCAACCACGACGAGGCCCTGCGGGACCGGCTGCGGCAGGCGGCGGACAGCCGGCAGTCCGTGCTGGTCGTGCTCGTCGGTCAGTCGTCCACCGGCAAGACCCGCGCCGCCTACGAGGCGGTGCGCGCCGAACTGCCCGGCTGGCCGCTGCTGTTCCCCGCCGACGCGGAGGAGCTCGCCGGCTGGGTCGCCGCCGACGCCGTCGACGCCCGCACCGTGCTGTGGCTCAACGAGACCCAGCGCTACCTCTCCGGTACCGCGGGAGAGGTAGCGGCCCGCGCCCTGGCCACCCTGCTGGAGCGGGTCACCCCGCTCGCGGTGGTCGGCAGCATGTGGCCGGAGTACGCGCGCAAGCTGACCGCGCGTCCGGCCGGGACGCAGGACCGGAACTTCCACGCCCGCGGCCTGCTGGAGCTCCATCGGGCCGAGATCCACGTGCCGGACCACTTCGCCGGCGGCCTGCCGCGCGTCGGCGAGGCCGCCGCGCGAGACCCGCGCCTGGCCGCCGCGCTGCGCGTGGCCGGGGTCGAGGCCCGGGTACTGCAACAGCTCACCGGCGGCCCGGAGCTGGTGCGCCGGTACGACGAGGGGCCGGGCAACGCCTTCACCGAGATCGAACACGCGGTCCTCACCGCGGCGGTCGACGCCCGACGCCTGGGGCACACCAGCGCGCTCCCCGCGGAACTGCTCGCCGAAGCCGTCGCCGGATACCTCCCGACCACCGCGCGGGTCACCCATGACCGCGACTGGTTCGCCGCCGCCGTCACCGCCCTGTGCCCGCGGGCGCACGCCAACGGCACGCTCACCGCGCTCGTCCCCGACCGGGTCGCCCCGGGTCTCGGCGCCGCCGACGGCTACCACCCCGCCGACTACCTCGACCAGAGCGTGCGTCGCTCGCGCGGCCATCTCGCCCCACCCGCCCAGCTCTGGCAGGCGGCCGAGCGGCACGCGCGCACCGCCGACGACCTGTACGCCCTGGGCCACGCGGCCGAGGACCGACGGCGGTACGGCCACGCGTTACGGCTCTACCAGCGCGCCGTCGACCACGGCAGCCCCGCGGCCCGCGCGGCTCTCGCCTCGCTCCTCGACGCCGTCGGCGACCACCTCGGGGCGGAGGCCGCCGCCGCGGACTGCCCGCGCGCCTGGGCGGCCCTGGCCATGGCCCGCGAGGCCGGCGGCGACCTGCCCGGCGCCGAGCGCGCCTACCGCGTCGCCGCCGAGACCGGAGAGCCCTGGGCTTGGGCGCCCTTGGCCCGCATCCGGGAGAACGCCGAGGATCCGGAGGGCGCCGAGGAGATCGCCTCCCGCGCGGCCACCGAGGGACACCCGCAGGTGTGGCTCACCCTGGCCCGGCTGCGCGAGCGCTCCGCCCCGGCCCGCTCCCGCCCGCGGCCCGCGGCGGAGCCCGGAACGGGCCCGGGAACGAGGACGGTCACCGGCAGGCCGTCGGTCCCGGCGTCGGGGCCCGGCCCGGTCGGCGGGGGCGGCACCCCGACCGGCACGGGAGCGCACGAGGGCGCGACCGTGAACGGCAGGAGCCCCTCGCCGCCGCGCGAGGTGGAACCGGTCGTGGAAGGCCGCCTGTCGGGGGTCACGGGCGCCCGCCTCCCGGCGCAGCCCGGCCGGAACGTCCATATGGTGGACGCCCGCGCCCCGCGATCAGAGGAAGCCCCGAAACCGGCGGGTACGGAGGCCACGGCGGGAGTCGAGGGGGAGCCGGTCGGGCCCGCGGAGCGCGCCTACGCGGCGGCCGCGGCAGCCGGGGAGCCCTGGGGCTGGTTGGGCCTGGCCCGGCTGCGCGAGCGGGCCGGGGACGTGCCGGGCGCCGAGACCGCCTACGGTCAGGCCGCCGCGGCGGGGGTCACCGCCGCCTGGACCCACCTGGTCCAGGTGCGCCGGCGGTCCGGAGACCCGGTCGGAGCGGAGGAGGCGGCCGTCCGCGCGGCCGAGCACGGGGACGCCGAGGCGTGGAGCGTGCTGGCCCGGCTCCTGGAGCAGCAGGGCGACCTGCCGGGGGCCGAGCGCGGCTACGCGGCCGCCGCGGCCACCGGCGCCAGCAGCGCCCTCGCCCGCCTGGCCGGGCTCCGCGAGGAGTGTGGGGACCGCCCGGGCGCGGAGCGCGCCGCGGTCGACGCCGGGCGGGACGGGGACGGCGAGGCGTGGAGCACGCTGGCCCGGTTGCGGGAGGCGGCGGGCGACGGCGACGGCGCCGAGTACGCCGCCGCGCAGGCGTCCCGAACCGGGGACGCCGAGATCTGGACCGTGCTCGCCCGGCTGCGCGAGGCGGCGGGGGACCAGGTGGGCGCCGAGCGCGCGGCCGACGAGGCGGCCGAGAACGGCGACCCCGACGCCTGGGCCGCGCTCTCCCGGATCCGGGAGCGGGCCGAGGACCGGGAGGGGTCGGAGCGCGCCGTTCGACGGGCGGTCGACGTCGGGGGCACCGGCGCCTGGGCGGCCCTCGGCCGGGTGCGGGAACAGCACGGGGACGCCCCTGCGGCCGAACGCGCCTACCTCGCCGCCACCGCGCTGGGCGACACGGACGCCTGGGGCGACCTGGCCCGACTGTACGAGGAGACCGGCGACCGGCGCCGCGCGGAACAGGCGTACCGCACGGCCGTCGACGCGGGCGACACCGAGGCGTGGGGCGGGCTGCTGCGCGTGCTGCGCCCGGGCGGCGGCCGGCGGCTTGAGCCGCGGCGGCGGCGCCACGGACTCGACGCGGCCGGCGGCTTCGCCGGCGCCCCGTGACGCCGGCTCACCCGACCCCGCGCCCCCCACCCCCGATCGCCGGTGCCACACCCCGCAGCACGGCCGCGGCCCCGACAACCCCGCGCCGTACCGGCCCCCGGCCGTACCGGCCCCCGGCCGTACCGGCCCCCGGCCGTACCGGCCCCCGGCCGTACCGGCCCCCGGCCGTACCGGCCCCCGGCCGTACCGGCCCCCGGCCGTACCGGCCCCCGGCCGTGCGGGGCCGTGGTCGTGGGGCCGGCAGCCCTGCGGCTGTGCGGGCGGGCAGCCCCCCATGGTCGTGTGGGGCACCCTCCGGATCGGCCGTGCGGGTGGTGGCTGGTCCGCGGACGTGTGGGTGGACCGGCCGCCCTGGGGCCGACGGCTTTCGCCCCGGCCGCTCGGTGTGTGGCCTCGGCACCGCGCTGGGCCGGGGTCGACCGACGCCGTCGACCCTCGACTTCCGTCGCTGGTCGGACTCCGTCGGCCGACACCGGGGTGTCGGGGCCGTCGGCCCCCAGGGTCGCGCGGGCGGCTGCCCGCCCGTGATCGCGTGGTTGCTGTGCCGGTTGCTGGTTGCCGGTTGCCGGTTACCGGTTGCTGGTTGCCGGTTGTCCGGTGGGCTCGGCCGCGCGGGGCGCCCCGTCCCGCCGCCGCGGAGGTGGCCTCGGCACCGCGCTGCGCCGGGGTGTCGGGTGCCGTCGGCCCCCACGGCCGCGCGGGCGGCTGCCCGCCCGTGATCCCGTGATCGGCCGGTTGCCGGTTGCCGTCGCCCGGTGGGCTCGGCCGCGCGGGGCGCCCCGTCCCGCTGCCGCGGCGGGGCCGCTGCCACGGTCACGGCGGGTCACCGCTGGGGTGAGATGAGGGCCCGGCGCGGTTCCGTGTGGGTCAGGGCTTCCACGGCGTGGGCCACCGAGGCGTGGTTCCTGAAGAGCTTGGCGGCTCCCATCCTGCTGAGCATCGTGGTGACCTCGGGGGTGATCCTCATCAGGGCCATGCCGCCCCCGCCGGCGCGCAGCCGCTTCCGTGCGCCCACCACGACCCCCAGAAAGGTGCTGTCGACGAACTCCACCCCGCTCATGTCGAGCACCAGATGAAGGCGGCCCTGGTCGATCAGCTCGATCAGCGCCGCGCGCAGTCCGGGCGACGCGTAGACGTCGTATTCGCCCTCGACGGTCACCACGGTCACCGTGTCGGACAGGTGCTCGTACACGACCTTCAGCTCCATCGGCGAGCCACCGCCCCCGCTAAGACTCCGGACTCTCCAGCCATCCCTCGTACTCCTCCGCCAGCTCGTGGAGCGCCTCGCCGTGGAGGTTCCCCGCCGTGTCCTCGACCACCACCAGCCACTGGGCGTCCTCGGCGTCGTCCTCGCCCGCCAACGCGTCCCGGACCAGTTGCGGCTCCTCGGTCAGGCCGAACCGCTCCACCACGGTCTCGGCCACCTCCTCCGCCGCGTCGCGGTCGGGGAGGACCAGCACATGTCGCACATCGCTCACGGGCATATTCTCCGGCACGGATCGAGGGTGTCAGCCCCTCGTGGGATGCTGGTCCGCGATGGCCAGGAAGAGTACGACCGACGACCTGCTCGCCCCCGTGACGATCGCCGTGGGGCAGGAGGACCTGCTGCTCGACCGCGCGGTGCAGCAGGTCGTGGCGGCCGCGCGCGCCGCCGACCCGGACACCGATGTGCGCGACCTCATGCCGGACGCGCTGCAGCCCGGCACGCTGGCCGAGCTGACCAGCCCGTCGCTGTTCGCCGAGCGCAAGGTCGTGGTGGTGCGCAACGCCCAGGACCTCTCCGCCGACACGATCAAGGACGTGAAGGGGTATCTCAACGCCCCGGCCGAGGAGATCACCCTGGTGCTGCTGCACGCCGGCGGGGCCAAGGGCAAGGGGCTGCTCGACGCCGCGCGCAAGGTCGGCGCCCGCGAGGTGGCCTGCCCCAAGATGACCAAGCCCGCCGACCGGCTGACGTTCGTGCGGACGGAGTTCCGGGGGACCGGCCGCTCCGCGACCCCCGAGGCATGCCAGGCGCTGGTCGACGCCATCGGCAGCGATCTGCGCGAGCTGGCCAGCGCCTGCGCGCAGTTGGTGGCCGATGTGGAGGGCGTCATCGACGAGGCCGTCGTCGCCCGCTACTACACGGGGCGGGCCGAGGCGTCGAGCTTCACCGTCGCCGACCGCGCGGTCGAAGGACGTGCGGCCGAGGCCCTCGAAGCGCTGCGCTGGGCGCTGGCGACCGGCGTCGCCCCCGTCCTGATCACCAGCGCGCTCGCCCAGGGCGTCCGCTCCATCGGGAAGCTCGCCTCCGCGCCCCGCGGCGCCCGCCCCGCCGATCTCGCGCGCGAGTTGGGCATGCCGCCATGGAAGATCGACCGCGTGCGGCAGCAGATGCGCGGTTGGTCGGCGGACGGGGTGGCGGTCGCGCTCCGCGCGGTGGCCGAGGCCGACGCGGGCGTCAAGGGCGGCGGCGACGACCCGGAGTACGCCCTGGAGAAGGCCGTCGTCACCATCGCCCGCGCCGCCCGCTCGAACCGCGGCCGCTGACCCCCGCTCCCGGTCCCGGTCCCGGGATGGGGACCGGGACCGGGATGGGGACCGACGGCGACCGGGACCGACGGCGACGGCGACGGGGACCGACGACCGGGGCCGGGGCCCGTTACTTCTGGAGCTTGGCCAGCGTCGCCTTGGCGCTGGTCTGCAGCAGTTCGCCCGCCTTGTCGGGGGAGACCGCCGTGACGCCGGTGGAGGAGGACGACACGTACTCGGACCAGGTGATCTGGTAGGTGAACCAGCCGTCGCGGACGCCGAGGATCACATAGGCCCCGTCGTCCTCGCCGTCCTTCTCCTTCACGGTCACCAGGTACGCCTCGTCGCCGACGCCGGAGACGTCCTTGACGACGTACTTGTCGCCCCCGGCCTTCCGGGTCTCGAACGCCTTGTACTGGGCCTCGAACTCGGGCGCCGGGTCCGTCTTCTTGTGCAGGCTGGCGGAGGTGTAGACGCTCGCCGAGGAGTAGTCCTCGCTGGACGCGCCCGTCGGCTTGTACTCGATCTCGCAGGTCATCCCGTCGAGGGCGGCGTGCTCGGAGCCCTCGTGCTCCGGGTTCTTCTCGTCCTCGTCCGGGGTGTCCTCCCGGAACCCGGCGCCCTCGAAGGCGGAGAAGTCGGAGGACGCGCACAGGTCCTCCTGGTAGCGGTAGCCGCCCAGGTCGGCCTTCTCCTCGCCGTCGAAGCCGCCCGTGGCGAAGAGCGTGCCGGCCCAGACCGCAGAGGCGAGCACCGCGCCGCCGACGCCCCACAGCCAGCCCTTCCCCTTGCCGCCTCCGCCGCCGCCGGGCGGGGCCGGGAAGCCGGACGGGGGCGTGACGGCGCCGAAGCCGGCAGGCGGGGGCACCGCTCCCGGCGCCGCTCCGGGCGTCCCGCCGGCCGGGGGCTGCGCGTACGGATTGGGCTGCGGCGGCTGCGGTGGGACCTGGCCGTACGGGTTCGGCGGCGCGGGCGGCATCCCCGGCTGCTGCGGCGGCTGCTGGTACGGATTGGGCGTCTGGTCCCCCGGTATCGACATGCGCGAAGAGTACCCGAACGGGCACACGGCGAAGGCGCGTCCCCGGTCACGAAACGGCTCACGCCTCCACCGGGTCCCCGGTCAAAGCGGCTCATGCCTCCCCGCGTCCCCGGCGCCCCGTGGCGCCCGCCCGCACTCGCCGCCGTGCACCCGCGCCCGACCATGCCGAAGGCCCCGTCCGGCCTCCGGGGGAAAGGAGGCGGACGGGGCCTTCGGTACCAGCTGTGGTGCGCCGCACCCGCGTGGCGAACGCAGGCCGCGTGCGGCGCGATGTCGCTGTGCGAGACAGCGAGGCTTGCTCTACAGGACTGCTCCTGCGGGCCGCCGGTCGGAGCGGGTGAGAGGGACCGCTGTGCCCGTTCCGGCGGGGGCTTCACGCCCCGGTGGGTTCCGGAAGCACCTCGTCAGGACCCGGAGGTCCGAACCCGGCGGCGTCCCGGAAGACGTGCGGAAGGTCAGCCCTTGAGGGTCGCGACCTGCTGCGCCAGCGCCGACTTCTTGTTGGCGGCGGCGTTCTTGTGGATGACGCCCTTGCTGGCGGCCTTGTCCAGCTTCTTGCTGGCCTCGCGGACGGCGACGGTGGCCTTCTCGAGGTCACCGGCGGTCACGGCCTCGCGGGCCTTGCGGATGGCGGTCTTGACCGAAGACTTGATCGACTTGTTGCGAAGCCGCGCCTTCTCGTTGGTCTTGTTCCGCTTGATCTGGGACTTGATGTTCGCCACGAATGAGCCTTTTCAGGTTCGAATGAATGGTTCGCTTGGATCCCAGGGGATCCGGGGCGCGCCTCGGCGTGAGAGGGCACGAGGCACAGTGGACCAGGCTACCAGCAGGCTCTAACGCGTCCCAAACCGGAGAGCGCCGCTTGGTCATGGGACGATAGGGGGAAACCAACACCTGGAACCAACACCGCGTCCCGCCTAGACACAGGACCCTGCGTGCCCGCGACCCCTACCCACGTGCCGGAGCCGAGCCGTACCGACCCGGCGCTCATCCGCAACTTCTGCATCATCGCGCACATCGACCACGGCAAGTCGACGCTGGCCGACCGGATGCTTCAGCTCACCGGAGTGGTCGAGCAGCGGCAGATGCGCGCGCAGTACCTCGACCGCATGGACATCGAGCGCGAGCGCGGCATCACCATCAAGTCCCAGGCGGTCCGTCTGCCGTGGGCCCCGACCACGGGGCCCGACCAGGGCCGTACCCACATCCTCAACATGATCGACACGCCTGGGCACGTCGACTTCACCTATGAGGTCTCCCGGTCGCTGGCGGCCTGTGAGGGCACCATCCTGCTCGTCGACGCCGCGCAGGGCATCGAGGCGCAGACCCTCGCCAACCTCTACCTGGCGATGGAGAACGACCTCGCCATCGTCCCCGTGCTGAACAAGATCGACCTGCCGGCCGCGCAGCCCGAGAAGTTCGCCGAGGAGCTCGCGAACCTGGTCGGCTGCGACCCGGACGACGTGCTGCGCGTCTCGGCCAAGACCGGCATGGGCGTCGAGGCCCTGCTGGACCGCGTGGTGCGGGAGGTCCCGGCTCCGGTGGGCGTCGCCGACGCCCCCGCCCGCGCGATGATCTTCGACTCGGTCTACGACTCCTACCGCGGCGTCGTGACCTACGTCCGCGTCGTCGACGGCCAGCTCGGCAAGCGCGAGCGCATCCGAATGATGTCGACCGGCGCGACCCACGAGCTGCTGGAGATCGGCACCAACTCGCCCGAGATGCTGCCGGCCGACGGCCTCGGCGTCGGCGAGGTGGGCTACCTCATCACCGGTGTGAAGGACGTCCGTCAGTCCAAGGTCGGTGACACGATCACCCAGCAGAGCAAGGGCGCCACGGAGGCGCTCGGCGGCTACAAGGACCCCAAGCCGATGGTGTTCTCCGGCCTCTACCCGCTGGACGGCTCGGACTACCCGGAGCTGCGTGACGCCCTCGACAAGCTCCAGCTCAACGACGCCGCGCTGGTCTACGAACCGGAGACCTCCGCCGCGCTGGGCTTCGGCTTCCGCGTCGGCTTCCTCGGCCTGCTCCACCTGGACGTGATCCGCGAGCGCCTGGAGCGCGAGTTCGGGCTCGACCTGATCGCCACCGCCCCCAACGTGGTCTACCGCGTGCTCATGGAGGACGGCAGCGAGCACACGGTCACCAACCCGAGCGAGTTCCCCGAGGGCAAGATCTCCGAGGTCTACGAGCCGGTGGTGCGCGCCACCATCCTCGCGCCCAGTGAGTTCATCGGCTCGATCATGGAGCTCTGCCAGACCCGTCGCGGCACCCTGCTCGGCATGGACTACCTCTCCGAGGACCGGGTGGAGATCCGCTACACCCTGCCCCTCGCCGAGATCGTCTTCGACTTCTTCGACCAGCTGAAGTCCAAGACCCGCGGCTACGCCTCGCTGGACTACGAGCCCACCGGCGAGCAGACCTCCCAGCTGGTGAAGGTCGACATCCTGCTGCACGGCGACAAGGTGGACGCCTTCTCGGCGATCACCCACAAGGACGCCGCGTACGCGTACGGCGTGCGGCTCGTCGCCAAGCTGCGCGAGCTCATCCCGCGGCAGGCCTTCGAGGTGCCCATCCAGGCCGCCATCGGCTCCCGCGTCATCGCCCGCGAGACCATCCGCGCCATCCGCAAGGACGTCCTCGCCAAGTGCTACGGCGGTGACATCTCCCGTAAGCGGAAGCTGCTGGAGAAGCAGAAGGAAGGCAAGAAGCGGATGAAGATGGTCGGCTCCGTGGAGGTCCCGCAGGAGGCGTTCATCGCGGTGCTCTCCAGCGACGACTCCGCGGGCGGCAAGGGCAAGAAGTAGCCCGTACGCCTCGCGGGCGCCCGGGAGCGCGCCCGCGAGGCACGGCCGTGGAATCCGCGGCCGGGTCGTCACACCGACCCCGACAAGGGTCCGGCGCACCACGCCGGGCCCTTGATCCGCGTTCTGCGGACAACGTCCCCGCCAGACCCTTACCAACAGCGGATACGGCCTCTACGCTGATCTCCACTCGAAGGTTACCCACGAGTCAATAAGACGAGTCGGCCGACGGAGTCCGACCATCGACGGAAGTCGAGGGTCGACGGCGTCGGTCGACGAGCGTTGAGGCGGGCCCCGGAGGATGCCGTGACCGACACGAAGACGTTGCTAGAGAACCGGCCGCCGTCCCTGGCGACGCACTTCCTTCGGCGCGTCGACAAGACACCCGACAGCGAGGCGTTCCGCTACCCGGTGCCGCCCGCCTCAGGCGAGGGCCCCGACGAGTGGCGCCCGCTGACCTGGCGGCAGACCGCCGATCGGGTCTTCCACGTCGCCGCCGGCCTGCTCGCCCTCGGGGTGCGCCCCGAGGAGCGGGTGGCGATCGCCGCCGGCACCCGCGTCGAGTGGATCATCAGCGACCTCGGCGTCCTCTGCGCCGGCGCGGTGACCACCACCGTCTACCCCAGCACCAACGCCGAGGAGACCGCGTTCATCCTCGCCGACTCCGGCAGTCGGGTGCTGATCGCCGAGGACGCGGCCCAGCTCGCCAAGGCGCGCGAGCAGCGCGACCGGCTGCCCGAGCTGACGCACGTGGTGGTCATCGAGGCGGCGGACGCGGTGGCCGCCCCGGACGACCCGGACGGCTGGGTGCTCTCCCTGGCCGAGCTGGAGCGGCGCGGCGAGGCCCATCTGGCCCAGCACCCCGACTCCGTCCAGGAGCGGATCGACGCGCTCCGCGCCGACCAGCTGGCGACGCTCATCTACACCTCCGGCACCACCGGGCGCCCCAAGGGCGTGCGGCTGGCCCACGACGCGTGGTCGTACATGGCCGTCGCCATCGGCAACATCGATCTGCTCTACCCCGACGACATGCAGTACCTGTGGCTGCCGCTGGCGCATGTCTTCGGGAAGGTGCTCACCGCCGGGCAGATCTACGTCGGGCACGCCACGGCCGTCGACGGCCGGGTCGACAAGATCATCGAGAACCTGCCGGTGGTCCGACCCACCTACATGTGCGCCGTGCCCCGGATATTCGAGAAGGTCTACAACGGCTCGGCGAAGAAGGCCCGCGAGGCCGGCGGCGCCAAGTACAAGGTCTTCCAGTGGGCCGCCGAGGTCGCCCGGGAGTACGCCAAGGTCTCCCAGGACAACTTCCGGCGCACCGGCACCGCGGCGGTCCCGCTCGGGTTGCGGACCAAGCACGCCCTGGCCGACAAGCTCGTCTACGCCAAGCTGCGCGAGGCGTTCGGCGGCCGGCTGCGGGCCGCCGTCTCCGGCTCGGCCGCGCTCTCCCCCGACATCGCCTACTTCTTCGGCGGCGCCGGCATCCACATCCTGGAGGCGTACGGACTCACCGAGTCCAGCGCCGCCAGCTTCCTCAACCCGGAGAACTACCGCACCGGCACCGTGGGCAAGGCGCTGCCCGGCCTGGAGGTCCGGTTCGCCGAGGACGGCGAGATCCTGCTGCGCGGCCCCGGCATCATGCAGGGCTACCACGGGCAGCCGGAGAAGACCGCCGAGGTGCTGGAGCCGGACGGCTGGTTCCACACGGGCGACATCGGCGAGCTCTCCCCGGACGGCTATCTGCGGATCACCGACCGCAAGAAGGACCTGATCAAGACCTCGGGCGGGAAATACGTGGCCCCGGCCGAGGTCGAGGGACAGTTCAAGGCGGTCTGTCCGTTCGTCTCCAACATCCTGGTGCACGGTGCCGACCGCAACTACTGCACCGCGCTCATCGCCCTCGACGAGCCGACCATCCTCGGCTGGGCCGAGGACCACGGCCTGGGCGGCAAGACGTACGCCGAGGTGGTGGCCAGCCCCGAGGTGCACGAGCTGATCGACGGCTATGTCAAGCGGCTCAACGAGGGCCTCCAGCGCTGGCAGACGATCAAGAAGTTCCGGCTGCTCCCGCGCGACCTCGACGTCGAGCACGGGGAGCTCACGCCGAGCCTCAAGCTGAAGCGGCCCTTCGTGGAGCGCGAGTACAAGGACCTCCTGGAGGAGATGTACGCGGGCACCCGCGAGGCGTAGCGCCTCGCCGGCGGGGCGAAGCGAGGCTGAGGGGCCGGTCGGATCCGGCCCCTCACGGCTCCCGCGCCCGGTCGTCCGCGGACCGACCCCTTCCGCGGCGCGACCGTTCCCGGGCCGTCCCGCGCCCCGACCGTCCCCGGGCCACCCCGCGGCCGGGCCGGCCCCACCACGGGCGGGGCGGTGACGGCCGGTCCGACCGGCTCCCCGCGGGTCGATCCGACCGGCTCCCGGGGCCGGTGCGCGCGCCGCGACGGTTCCGAGCCTCCGCCCCGCGCGGCGTCCGGCCGTCTGGTCCCCGCGTTCGTGCCCGGGCCGGCGCCGTGGGCCCCGGCAGTCGTCTCGGCCGGCTGGTGTCCGGCGGCCGCCCGGACTCCGGTGTCCGTCCCCGGTGCCCGGCCGCCGTCCCGATCCCCGGGCTGCCGGCCCGTCTTCCCGGCCGCCGGCCTGTCCTCCGGCTGCCGGCCTGTCTTCGGCTGCCGTCCCCGTCCCGCCAGCCACCCCCGCACGCCCCCCGCCCACCACTCCCGCTCGCCGTTTCCGGCCTCGCCCGCCGTCCACCGGGCCCTGCCCGGGGCCGCGCGGCCCGGGTCGCTCCGGCGATGCCGGACAATGGGTTGCATGCCTTCCGTACTGCCCGATGGTGAGCCCGTGCCCGACGACGGGGCGCTGCCCCGCGACGCGCTGGCGGGTGCGGCCGGGCGGCCGCTGGGCTTCTACCTGCATGTGCCGTACTGCGCCACCCGCTGCGGCTACTGCGACTTCAACACGTACACCGCCAGCGAGCTGCGCGGCTCCGGCGGCGCGCTCGCCTCGCGCGAGACCTACGCCGACACGCTGATCGAGGAGATCCGGCTGGCGCGCAAGGTGCTGGGTGACGACCCGCGCCCGGTCCAGACGGTCTTCGTCGGCGGCGGCACCCCGACCCTGCTGCCCGCGGCCGACCTGGGGCGGATGCTCGCCGCCGTCCGGGAGGAGTTCGGGCTGGCGCCGGACGCCGAGATCACCACCGAGGCCAACCCGGAGTCCGTCGACCCGCGCTACCTCGCCGAGCTGCGCGAGGGCGGATACAACCGGGTCTCCTTCGGCATGCAGAGCGCCCGCCGGCATGTGCTGAAGATCCTCGACCGCACCCACACCCCGGGCCGCCCCGAGGCCTGCGTCGCCGAGGCCCGCGCGGCCGGCTTCGAGCACGTCAACCTGGACCTGATCTACGGCACGCCGGGTGAGAGCGACGACGACTGGCGCGCCTCCCTGGACGCGGCGCTGGGCGCGGAGCCCGATCACGTCTCCGCGTACGCGCTGATCGTCGAGGAGGGCACCCAGCTCGCCCGGCGCATCCGACGCGGCGAGGTCCCGATGACCGACGACGACGTGCACGCCGACCGCTATCTGATCGCCGAGGACCGGCTGTCGGCCGCCGGCTTCGAGTGGTACGAGGTCTCCAACTGGGCCACCACCCCCGAGGGCCGCTGCCGCCACAACGAGCTGTACTGGCGCGGCGCCGACTGGTGGGGCGCGGGCCCCGGCGCCCACAGCCACGTCGGCGGCGTGCGGTGGTGGAACGTCAAGCACCCGGGCGCCTACGCCCAGGCCCTCAGCGAGGGCCGGTCGCCCGGCGCGGGCCGCGAGGTCCTCGCCGAGGAGGACCGCCGGGTCGAGCGGATCCTGCTGGAGCTGCGGCTGTCCGAGGGCTGCCCCCTGGACCTGCTGAAGCCGGCCGGCCGCGCGGCGGCCGAGCGCGCCCTGGCGGACGGGCTGCTGGAGCGGGGCCCGTTCGACGCCGGCCGTGCGGTGCTGACGCTGCGCGGGCGGCTGCTGGCCGACGCGGTGGTGCGCGATCTGGTGGACTGATTACCTGTTCGGGTGAACTGACGCGCGTGAACCCCATGCCTCCCTAGGGTCTTCATAGGCTGTGGGTGAATCGCACGCGGCGGATGTGGAGGACCACGGAGATGACCGCTGTGTACGAGCGAATGGTCGACGTATTCGAGAAGTACCCCGAGATCTTCGGGCACTACAAGATCGAACTGCTGCGGGGGGACATCGTGATGATGGCTGGGCCCGACCGGGTCCACAACATCAATGTGCTGCTCATCGAGAGGCAGATTCCTCTTGATCGCTGGTACCCACTCCAGACGCAGGACATCGCTCTCCCCGGAGAGGAGAGCGAGCCGCAGCCGGACCTGGTGGTCATCGAACAGGGCGCCTTCGAGGGCCCGGGGCGACTCGTCGACGGCCCGGCCGCTGCCCTGCTGGTGGAGGTCGTGTCCAAGAACAGCGGCCACTACGACTACGAGATCAAGCGCCGGATCTATGCAGCCGGACGGGTTCCCGCCTACTTGATCGTCGACCCCTTCGCTGCCCAGTGCGTGCTGCTCACAGAACCCGTCGGAGCCGGAGACGAGGCCGACTACTCGGTCCAGCGAACCACCAAGTTCGGTGACCCTGTACCCCTGGACATGCTGGGCGTCACTCTTGACACGTCCGCCTTGCTGACCCTGCCGGGCAAGCCGCGCTAGGCTCCCACCGTCACGAAGTCGATCAGCTCCTCCACCCGTCCCAGCAGCTCCGGCCGCAGGTCCTTGTAGGAGTGGACCGAGCCCAGGATCCGCTGCCAGGCCGCGCCGGTGTGCTCCGGCCAGCCCAGGGCTCGGCAGACGCCGGTCTTCCAGTCCACCCCGCGGGGGACCGTCGGCCAGGCGGGGATGCCCACGGACGAGGGCTTGACCGCCTCCCAGACGTCCACGTACGGGTGGCCGACGACGAGGACGTGGTCGCCCGTCACCTCGGCGGCGATGCGGGACTCCTTGGAGCCGGGGACCAGATGGTCCACCAGCACGCCCAGCCGGGCGTCGGGGCCCGGGGCGAAGTCGCGGACGAGGGCCGGAAGGTCGTCGACGCCCTCCAGGTACTCCACCACCACGCCCTCGACGCGCAGGTCGTCGCCCCATACCTTCTCCACCAGCTCGGCGTCGTGGCGTCCCTCGACGTAGACGCGGCCCGCGCGGGCGACGCGGGCGCGGGCGCCGGGCACCGCGATCGAACCGGAGGCGGTCAGCCGGGGACCCGCCTGCCGGGCCGGGGTCGTCGGTCGGACCAGGGTGACGACCCGGCCTTCCAGCAGGAAGCCGCGCGGCTCCATGGGGAACACCCGGTGCTTGCCGAAGCGGTCCTCGAGAGTGACGGTGAGGCCCTGGGCGGTCTTCTCACAGCGGACGACGGCGCCGCAGAAGCCGGTGGTGACCTCCTCGACCACCAGATCGGGCTCGGCCGGCACCTCGGGCACGGGAGCGCTCCGCTTCCACGGAGGGGTCAGATCCGGGTCGTACTGTCTGCTGCGCACCGGGAGACGCTACGCCACCCCGAACCGCGCCGCCAGCTCGGCGCGTTGGCGGCGCACGAAGGCCGCGTCCACCACGGCGCCGTGCCCCGGGACGTACCGCGCGTCCTCGCCGCCCAGGTCGAGCAGCCGGTCCAGGGCGGCGGGCCAGCGACCGGGGAGCGCGTCCCGGCCGGCCTGCGGCTCGCCGGACTCCTCCACCAGATCGCCGCAGAAGACCACCGGCGGCTCGTCGGAGGCGGGCGCGCCGGGGACCAGCACCACCAGGTCGTGGCTGGAGTGGGCGGGGCCGAGGTCGGCGAGCAGCACCCGACGGCCGCCCAGGTCGACGGTGAGCTCCCCGGTGACCGGATGGTGGGGCAGCACCAGGAAGTCGACGGCCTCGGCCGCCGCGTCCGCGTCCACGCCCTGCCGGACCGCGCTTCCGCGCAGTTCGTCCCGCTCCCGCTCCAGCAGCCCGGCCAGCCCCACCGACCCGTACACCTCGCAGCCCGCGAAGGCGGCGGTGCCCAGGACGTGGTCGAAGTGCGGATGGGTGAGCACGATGTGCGTCGGGCGGCGGCCGAAGAGCTCGGTCACCTCCCGGCGGATCTCCGCCCCCTCCCGCAGGGTGGAGCCGGTGTCGACGACCAGCACCCCCGTCTCCCCGGCGATCGCCCCCACCGTCGCGTCCCAGCCCGGCAGCCGGCGTCGTGCGACCCCCGGCGCGAGGCGCTCCCAGCGCGCCCGCTCGCCGTCACCGTTCATCCCCGCCTCTTCCCCATCGCTGCTCATAGGGAGACGCTAGCGCCAGCACGACGGCGTCGCGCGGGCGCCCGGGGCGGCTCGCGGTCGCCGGCGGCGACGCCGGGAGCGGGGCGGCAGCGGGCCCGGACGGGGCTCGGACCGGGCCCGGACGGGCCGGTCAGGGCTGGTGCGGGGCCGGGGCGGCGGGGCCGGCCCTTGCCCGCGCCCTGGCACCCGGCCGTACACTGGGCCCGGAAGATCTGGCACTCGACTCAGGTGAGTGCCAGGGGGAAGAGACTTCAAGCCCCGAGCGGCGGCCGGACTGGAGGTGTGTGTGCGCCATGCTGAGTGAACGCAGACTCGAAGTGCTGCGCGCCATCGTCCAGGACTACGTGGGCACCGAGGAGCCGGTCGGCTCCAAGGCGCTCACCGAGCGCCACCGGCTCGGCGTCTCCCCGGCCACGGTGCGCAACGACATGGCCGCCCTGGAGGACGAGGGATACATCGCCCAGCCGCACACCAGCGCGGGCCGCATCCCCACCGACAAGGGCTACCGCCTGTTCGTGGACAAGCTCGCCGGCGTCAAACCGCTCTCCCAGGCCGAGCGGCGCGCCATCCAGAACTTCCTGGACGGCGCGGTCGACCTGGACGACGTGGTGGGGCGCACGGTCCGGCTGCTGGCCCAGCTGACGCGGCAGGTCGCCGTCGTGCAGTACCCGTCGCTCAGCCGGTCGACGGTGCGCCATGTCGAGCTGCTGGCGCTCGGGCCGGCCCGGGTCATGGTGGTGCTGATCACCGACACCGGACGGGTCGAACAGCGGCACGTGGAGTGCCCCGCTCCGGTCGGCGAGACGACCCTCGCGGACCTGCGGGCGCGGCTCAACGGCCGGGTGGTGGGGCGGCGCTTCGCCGACATCCCGCAGCTCGTCCAGGACCTGCCCGACTCCTTCGAGGTGGACGACCGCGGCACGGTCTCGGCCGTCCTGGCCACCCTGTTGGAGACCCTGGTCGAGGAGACCGAGGAGCGGTTGATGATCGGCGGCACCGCCAATCTGACCCGCTTCGGACATGATTTTCCTCTCACCATCCGGCCCGTCCTGGAGGCCCTGGAGGAGCAGGTCGTGCTCCTGAAACTCCTGGGTGAGGCCAAGGATCCGGGCATGACCGTACGCATCGGGCACGAGAACGCCCACCAAGGGCTGACGTCCACGTCCGTCGTCGCGGTCGGCTACGGTTCGGGCGACGAGGCGGTCGCCAAACTCGGCGTGGTCGGACCGACCCGCATGGACTACCCCGGAACGATGGGAGCGGTACGCGCAGTGGCACGTTACGTCGGACAGATCCTGGCGGAGTCGTAAGTGGCGACGGACTACTACGCAGTCCTGGGCGTGCGGCGGGATGCCTCGCAGGACGAGATCAAGAAGGCGTTCCGCCGGCTCGCTCGCGAGCTGCACCCGGACGTCAACCCGGACCCGAAGACCCAGGAGCGGTTCAAGGAGATCAACGCCGCTTACGAGGTCCTCTCCGACCCGCAGAAGAAGCAGGTCTACGACCTCGGCGGCGACCCGCTCTCCAGCACCGGCGGTGCCGGGGCCGGCGCCGGCGGCTTCGGCGCGGGCTTCGGCAACTTCTCCGACATCATGGACGCGTTCTTCGGGACCGCCTCGCAGCGCGGACCCCGGTCCCGCACCCGGCGCGGCCAGGACGCCATGATCCGCCTCGACATCGAGCTCGACGAGGCGGCGTTCGGCACCACCAAGGACATCCAGGTCGACACCGCCGTCGTCTGCACCACGTGCACCGGCGAGGGCGCGGCCCCCGGCACCTCGGCGCAGACCTGCGACATGTGCCGCGGCCGTGGCGAGGTCTCCCAGGTCACCCGGTCCTTCCTGGGCCAGGTCATGACCTCCCGCCCCTGCCCGCAGTGCCAGGGCTTCGGCACCGTGGTGCCCACCCCGTGCCCGGAGTGCGCCGGCGACGGCCGGGTGCGCTCCCGCCGCACGCTCACGGTCAAGATCCCGGCCGGTGTGGACAACGGCACCCGGATCCAGCTCGCCGGCGAGGGCGAGGTCGGCCCGGGCGGTGGCCCGGCGGGCGACCTGTACGTCGAGATCCACGAGCTTCAGCACCCGGTCTTCCAGCGTCGCGGCGACGACCTGCACTGCACGGTCACCATCCCCATGACGGCGGCCTCGCTCGGCACCAAGGTGCCGCTGGAGACGCTCGACGGCATGGAAGAGGTCGACATCCGGCCCGGCACCCAGTCCGGTCAGTCGATCCCGCTGCACCAGCGCGGCGTCACCCATCTGCGCGGCGGCGGCCGTGGCGACCTCGTCGTCCACGTCGAGGTGCAGACGCCCAGCAAGCTCGACCCGGAGCAGGAGGAGCTGCTGCGTCGGCTCGCCAAGCTGCGCGGCGAGGAGCGCCCCACGGGCGAGTTCAAGCCGGGGCAGCAGGGCCTGTTCTCGCGTCTGAAGGACGCGTTCAACGGGCGCTAGGCACGTGGCACGCGGAGCCCGGAGAGAGGCCCTCTCCGGGCTCCGCCTCGCCGTCGGGCGCCCGGCCGCGGCCGAGGCCCGAGGTCGGTACTGTGCGGTGCGGGGGACGTGACACGATGTGGTCATGTCCTCCGCGCTGACCGATCTCTATCGGTACCCGATCGTGCAGGCCCCCATGGCCGGTGGCGCCTCTTGTCCCCGGCTCGCCGCCGCCGTCTCCGACGCGGGCGGCCTCGGTTTTCTCGCCGCGGGCTACAAGACGCCGGAGGCGATGTACGAGGAGATCAAACAGCTCCGCGCCCAGACGGAACGCCCCTTCGGGGTGAACCTGTTCATGCCGCAGCCCGCCGTCGCCGACCCCTCCGCCCTCGAGGTCTACAGCGAGCAGCTCGCGGCCGAGGCCACCTGGTACGAGACGCCGCTGGGCGACCCCGACTCGGGCAACGACGACGCCTACGAGGTCAAGCTGGCGATACTGCTGGACGACCCCGTCCCGGTGGTCTCGTTCACCTTCGGCTGCCCCTCGCGCGCCGTCTTCGAGGCCTTCGCCAAGGCCGGCACGCGCACCGTGGTCACCGTGACCTCGCCGGAGGAGGCGGAGGCGGCGCAGTGGGCGGGCGCCGACGCGGTGTGCGTCCAGGGCGTGGAGGCGGGCGGCCACCAGGGCACGCACCGGGACGACCCGCAGGCCGACGGCGCCGGCGCCGGCACCGGGCTGCTGACGCTGACCGCGCTGGTCCGGGACGCCGTGCGGATCCCGATCATCGCGGCGGGCGGACTGATGCGTGGCGGGCAGATCGCGGCGGTGCTGGCGGCCGGCGCGAGCGCGGCCCAGCTGGGCACGGCGTTCCTGGTCTGCCCCGAGTCGGCGGCCAACCCGCTGCACAAGGCGGCCATGACCGACCCGCTGTTTCCGCGCACCGAGCTGACCCGAGCCTTCTCGGGTCGCCCGGCCCGCGGCCTGGTCAACCGGTTCATCCGCGAGCACGGCCCGTACGCGCCCGCCGCCTACCCCCAGGTGCACCACCTCACCTCCGGCCTGCGCAAGGCGGCGGCGAAGATCGGCGACCCGCAGGGCATGGCGCTGTGGGCGGGCCAGGGCCACCGGCTGGCGCGCGAACTCCCCGCCGGACGGCTGGTCGAGGTGCTGGTCGGCGAGCTGGAGGCGGCGCGGGCCGGACAGTCGGCCGCCCCGCGCGACGGGGTGGCGTCATGACGGCGCCCGTCTTCGTGGTCGACACGGTGCCGGCGGCGGGGGAGTTCGTCCTGGACGGACCCGAGGGCCGGCACGCGGTGTCGGTGCGCCGGCTGCGCGCCGGTGAGGAGTTGGTCCTCACCGACGGCCGCGGCGCCTGGGCGGAGGGCGTCGTGCTCGCCGCCGAGGGCAAGGACCGGCTGGTGGTCCGGGTGACCGCCGGCGGCGCGGCCGAGCCCGAGCCCGCCCCGCGCATCACCGTCGTCCAGGCGCTCCCCAAGGGTGACCGCGGCGAGTTGGCCGTGGAGACCATGACGGAGACCGGGGTCGACGCCATCGTGCCGTGGGCCGCCTCCCGCTGCGTCACCCAGTGGCGCGGCGACCGGGGCGCCAAGTCCCTGGCCAAGTGGCGGAGTACGGCACGCGAGGCGGGCAAGCAGTCACGTCGGGTGCGCTTCCCCGAGGTGCACGACGCGATGACGACCAAGGAGGTCGCCGCGCTCCTCGGCGACGCGGACTTCGCGGCCGTGCTGCACGAGGAGGGCAGCGAACCGCTCGCCACCACGGAACTCCCCGCCTCGGGGAGCATCGTGCTGGTCGTGGGCCCCGAGGGGGGCGTCTCCCCGGAGGAGCTCGCCGCCTTCGCGGAGGCCGGCGCCCGACCGTACCGGCTGGGCCGCACGGTCCTCAGGACCTCCACGGCGGGCACGGCCGCCACCGCCCTCCTCCTGGGCCGCACCGGCCGCTGGTCCTGACGGAAACCCCCGGCGACCGCGCAGTCACCCGTTCATCACCGTGCGCGCCGCCGAGCTGAAGGCGAGCGACCACGCCGGCGGAGCCCAAGTGGTGCCCGACCGGCGCGCGGTGGTGACCGTTCCGGCGAACCGGAGCGGCAGCGCCTCTTCCGGATCGCGCGGCGGGCTGGCAGTCTGTCCCGTATGGGGGCATTACGACATGCGCGGCGGCTGCTTGCCGCCGGCCTCACGGGAGTTGCGGTCCTGGCCGTGACGGCCTGCGAACCCGAGGAGCGTCGGGGGCTCAGCGCCATCGGCGTGGCCATCACCACGGACAAGGTCGCCACCCGGGCGCTGGAGCGCGGCGGCATCGGCGTGCGGTGGATGACCTGCACCGCCGACCTCAAGGGCGACCAGGTGATCGGGGCGTCCTCCTCACCGGCCAGCGAGGCGTCCGTGGACTGTCGCGGGGAGACCGAGCGGGGCGACGCGGAGATCCGGGTCACCGGCGTCGTGACCCATGCGCGCGAAGGGCGGTGCGTGCGCGGCGATCTGACGGCCAAGGTGGCCGGCAAGCAGGTCTTCCGCGCGAACGTGATCGGCGAGTGCGGCGGGGGCGGCGAGGGTGGCGGCGACGGCGGCGAGCGGCCGCCGTCCGACGGCGCCACGCGAACCGCCCACCAGCCCACCGACGATCCCGCCACCGGCCCGTCCGCGCCGCGGACCTCCGCACCTCCCACCGTCGGCAAGTAGTGCGGCACCGGATGCTGACCGCCCGGTAGCATCCCCACCGTACGGAACCGTACGAGCCGACGACCCGGAGGAGCCCACCGGTGGCGGGAGAACCGCAGGCCGACTGCCTGTTCTGCAAGATCGTGTCGGGAGACGTGCCCGCGACCATCGTCCGGGAGAGCGAGACCACCGTCGCCTTCCGCGACATCAATCCCCAGGCTCCGACGCACATCCTGGTGATTCCCAAGGCGCACTACCCGGACGCCGCCTCCCTCGCGGCCGCCGAGCCGACGATCGCCGCGGACATACTGCGTGAGGCGGGCGAGGTCGCCACCGAGGAGAAGATCGACGGCACCGGCTTCCGGATCGTGTTCAACACCGGCACGGGCGCGGGCCAGACCGTCTTCCACGCCCACGCGCATGTGCTCGGTGGCCGCGGCCTCCAGTGGCCTCCGGGGTAAGTTCCCTTGTCCGCACGAGAACTGGTGGTCCTGGGCACCGCCAGCCAGGTCCCGACCCGCCACCGCAACCACAACGGCTATCTGCTCCGCTGGGACGGCGACGGCATCCTCTTCGACCCCGGTGAGGGCACCCAGCGGCAGATGCTGCGCGCCGGGGTCGCGGCGCACGACATCGACCGGATCTGCGTCACGCACTTCCACGGCGACCACAGCCTGGGCCTGGCCGGGGTGATCCAGCGGATCAACCTGGACCGGGTGCCGCACCCGGTCACCGCGCACTACCCGGCCAGCGGCCAGCGCTTCTTCGACCGGCTGCGGTACGCCACCGCCTACCGGGAGACCGTCGAACTGGCCGAGCGGCCGGTGGCGGAGGACGGGGTGCTGGCCGCCTGCCGCGGCTACACCCTGGAGGCCCGCCGGCTCTCCCATCCGGTGGAGTCCTACGGCTACCGCCTGGTCGAGCCCGACGGCCGCCGGATGCTGCCCGAGGCGCTGGCCGAGCACGGCATCGCCGGGCCGCGGATCGGACAGCTCCAACGGGAGGGGGCGGTCCAGGGCGCCGACGGCCGCCTGGTCCGGCTGGAGGAGGTCAGCGAGGAGCGCCCAGGTCAGCGCTTCGCGTTCGTCATGGACACCCGGCTGTGCGCGGGGGTCCACGCGCTCGCCGAGGGGTGCGACATGCTCGTCATCGAGTCCACCTTCCTGGACGAGGACGAGTCGCTGGCCGTCGAGCACGGCCATCTGACGGCCGGCCAGGCGGCCGCGGTCGCCGCCGGGGCGGGGGTGCGGCACCTGGTGCTGACCCACTTCTCCCAGCGGTACGGCGACCCCGCCGAGTTCGAGCGTCAGGCGCGGGCCGCGGGCTTCGCGGGAGAACTCACCGTGGCCCGTGATCTGATGCGGGTCCCGCTGCCCAAGCGTCGTCAGCCGCGTCCGGCGTCCGGTGGGTGACGAGGAAGGACACCACCTTCCCCGTCGGCGTGGGCTCCGACCGGAGCTCGGCCACCATCGCCTGGAGCAGGGAGAGTCCGCGCCCCGTCTCGGAGTCCCACGCCGCCTCGGCCGGCACCGCCATGCGCGGGCTGGTGTCGTGCACCATGACGACGAGCCCCTCGGGTCGCTCGGCCAGCGTCAGGGTGCACGGCGCGCCGTGGCCGACGTGCTTGTGCACGTTGGTCAGCAGCTCGCTGATGCCCTGGGCGACCACTTGCCGGACCTCCTTCGCGTGACCCCAGTGGCGCAGCCGCTCGTTCGCCAGCCGTCGCACATGCTGGATCTCCTCCGGGTGGGCGGTCACCGCCGTCACGCTGACGCGCGGACCGGAGGAGCTCTCAACCACGTGATCTGTCATGGGGACCCTTCGCACAGGACACACGTGACCACCACCCGCCAGGCGGTGTGCGCGCGGTCTTCGGCGGACGGGGGCCACAGCCTGACCCGCAAGGGCTGCCCCGCGCAAGCGTGTTGAGCACCACACGCGCGCCTTTATCACGCGGGGACGGCGCACGGGCCGGGTCGCGGGCCGGGACCGCCGGCCGGGTGGCCGCGACGGGGCGTTGTCAGTGACATGAGGCACACTGGCCAGACCACAGCACATCGGTGGCATGACGCCTCGCTGACCCCTCACCGCGGCGCCATGCCGGCGCGGAGCGCGGAGCGACCCGGGGAGCGCACGGTGACGACACACAGCAGTGATCAGTTCGAGGCGGACAGCCCGCTGCTCGACCCGCTCGCCGCCCTGCGCACGCCCGCCGATCCGCCCCGGGACGTCTACCTCACCGGCACCGTCTTCCTCGACATCATCTTCACCGGCCTGGACTCCGCCCCGGTGCGCGGGACCGAGTCCTGGGCGCGCGGCATGGGGTCCAGCCCCGGCGGGGTCGCCAACATGGCCACCGCGCTGGCCAGGCTGGGCCTGCGCACCTCGCTGGCCGCGGCCTTCGGCGACGACCACTACGGGGAGTACTGCTGGGACGCCCTCGCCCAGGGCGAGGGCATCGACCTCTCGCTGTCCCGCACCGTCCCCGGCTGGCACTCCCCGGTCACCGTCTCCATGGCGTACGAGGGCGAGCGCACCATGGTCTCCCACGGCCACGAGGCGCCCCCGCCGGAGCCCACGCCCGACACCCCGCCGGCGGCGCGGGCCGCCATCGCCTCGCTGGTGCCCGGCTGCCGCGAGGAGTGGATCGCCCAGGCCGCCCGCCAGGGCAGCCGGATCTTCGCCGACGTCGGCTGGGACGACAGCGGCCGCTGGGACCCGGCCGACCTGGCCGACCTGGAGCACTGCGAGGCGTTCCTGCCCAACGCCGCCGAGGCGATGCGCTACACCGGCACCGACTGCCCGCGCGCCGCCGCCCGGGCGCTGGCGGACCGGGTGCCGCTGGCCGTGGTCACCCTCGGCGCCGAGGGGGCGTACGCGGTGGACGGGCGCACCGGCGAGACCGCCGAGGTCCCCGCCATCGAGGTCGAGGCGCTGGACCCCACCGGCGCCGGGGACGTCTTCATGGCGGGCTTCGTGACCGGCACCCTCGCCGACTGGCCGCTGGCCGACCGGCTGGCCTTCGCGGGGCTCACCGCCGCGCTCTCGGTGCAGGAGTTCGGCGGCTCCCTGTCCGCGCCCGGGTGGGCGGAGATCGCGGCCTGGTGGGAGCGGGCGAAGGCGCTGCGCTCGGCACGACCGATGGGCTCCGCGCCGTGCGCGCTGTCCCGCTACGACTTCCTGGACCGGATACTGCCCGCCACCCACCGCCCCTGGCCGCTCCGCAGGGCCGTGCCGACGATCGGCTTCCGCTCGTCCTGACCCGGCCGGGCCCCGCGTGAGCGTGGAGAGGCGGAGAGGGCGGGGCGGGGCCACGGGCGGCGGTGGCCCTGTTATGGCCAAAGCCCGGCGGGTGGGGAGCGGTGCTTGCCATCATGGGACGCCTTCGGGCATCGGGAGGCCCGAGCGGGGCCGTACGCGCCTGCGGATGTCGGCGCACTCATGGGGCGAGGTGGTCATACGGCATGGATGCGGCGTGCGCACCGCCGGGTGAACCGAGGGAAGCAGACGAAGGGGGCGAGGGGGCCGAAGGGGGAGCAGGAGGCGAAGGAGATCCGAGCGGCAGGGCCGAACCGGACGACGACCGAAAGCCCGGTGGCCGCGACGCGCGGTACACCTCGGCGGAGCACGCGCGGCTCGCGCCGGCCGACCATCCGCAGCTCGCGCTGGCCGAGCGGGTGGCCCTGCTCGCGGACCGCGCGGGAGCCGACGGCGCCGCCGCGCTCATCCGCCGGGCGGGTCGCCGCGCCGGCACGCCGCTGGCCCGGGTGTGCGTCGTCGGCAGCACCAATGCCGGCAAGTCGCAGCTGGTCAACCGGCTCGCGGGCGCGGCGCGGGTACCGGTCTCGGCGCTGCCGGTCGCGCGCCCGCCGACCGTGGTGCGATCGGAGGGCGGGGACGACTGGCTGGCGCGGTCCGGTCTGGAGCTGGTCGACACGCCGGGCTGGGATCTGACGGCGGAGGCGCCCGCCCACTGGGCGGACGGGGGCGAGCCGGCGCGGGTCGTCGCGGACTCCGACGTGGTCGTGGTGGCCACCGAGGCGCGCAGGGCCCTGCTGGGCACCGAGCAGGCCCGGATCAGGGGGCTGGCCGGCCAGCCGCACGCGCCGGCCATCGTCGTGGTCGTCACCAAGCTCGACGAGGTCGAAGACGAGCGGGACGAGGTGATGCGCCGGGTCAGACACCTGATACGCACCCTCGCCCCCGAGGCGCATCTGCTGCCGGGCCCGCTCCCGGAGCGGGCACCGGACGCCTCCCCGGCGGACCGGTCCTCAACGGCGGGCTCTCCGACGGGCGGCGACCGCGAGGACGGCGACCGCGAGAACCGTGGGCGCGAGTCGGGGGCGAGCCGGCCCACGCGGGACGACGAGCACCTGGAGCTGTGCCGGTCGGCCCTCACCGCGCTCACCGGCGCCCGGCAGCGGATCGCGCTGCGCACCGTGCGCCGACTGCGGCTGCTCGCCGACGCCTGCGAGCTGGTGGCGGGCGCGGCCGAGCGGGGGCCGGCCGACGCGCGGCGCGACACCGAGCGGCAGACGCGGGCGCTGGAGGTGTGGCACGCCGCCCACGAGAGCGCCCGGTTCGGCTGGATCGTGCTCGGGTCGGAGCTCGACCGGCGCCGGGCCGCGCTCATCGGGCGGGTGCGCGCCGAGGCGGGCCTGCGCCGGGCCCGCTGCGCCGCCGAGCTGTCCGCCACCCTGTCCGAGGCGCCCGACCTCCCGGCCTTCCTGCGGCTCCGGGCCCTGCCCCGCATCGAGCTGGCGCTCGAGGAGTTCGAGGGCTGGATCGTCGGGGCCGTCGAGGCGGCACTGGCCGAGGACACCGGCTGGCTGCGGGAGCGGCTGGCCGCCGGCCGGCCGGGCGAGCACCTCTTCGCGGAGCTCACGCCCGCCCCGCCGGCGACGCCGTACGAGGCTCCTGCGCCGCCGCGCTCCGGGGCCGGCGGAGGAGCCTTCGAGGGAGCGGCCGCCTGGCTCCCGGAGGCGGTCGGCGGCACCGTCGAACAGGCCCTCGCGCCGGTCGCCTCCGAGGCGATCGCGGCCGTGCTCGGGGCCGTGGCCACCGGGCTGGTGGAGGGCGCCCTGGCCCGCGGCCAGGAGCGGCGGCTGCTCGACACCGTCGACCAGGTCGACCACGCGGTCGACACCGCCTTCGAGGAGCACCTGGCCGCCGTCGAGCGCCGCGTCGCCGGGCTGTACGAGCGGCTGGAGGCCGGGGCCCGGGACCGGGACGAGCAGTGGTGGCGGCTGCACACCGCGGCCCTGGCCGCGCCCCCGGCCTCCCGTGAGCACTGGCGGAGCCTGCGCGACGAGGCGGCGCGGCTGCGTCGGGAGGTCGAAACCCATATGTCCGCACTGGGGGTAGAAATGCCGCGACCAGGAGGGTCTTCGTGAGCCAGGAAATCCAGCAGGAATCCGGTAGCCAGGAAATCCAGCAGGAATCCGGTCCGGCGGCCGCGAGGTTCGACGACTGGGCGAGTCGCGTCCGAGAACTGCGGGAGCTTTTTCACCGACTGCAGGTCATCGCGGAGAACGCCGACGAGATCATCGGCGAGACCCGGGAGCTCGGCGCTGCCCAGCGACTGGAGAAGACCGAAAGCGTCTTCGAGCGCGAGACCTTCCGCATCATGGTCGTCGGCGAGTTCAGCAGCGGAAAGAGCACGCTGATCAACGCGATGCTGGGGAAGAAGCTGCTGCCGACCAAGGCGAACCCGGCCACCGCCTTCACCACCCTGCTGCAGTGGGGCGAGGTGGAGAAGGCCCGGCTCTACCGCGGCGTGGAGCGCCGGGGCTCCTCCACCGTGGTGAGCATCGACAAGTTCCAGGAGGAGGTCTCGCTGAAGATCGACGCCGAGGGGGCGCCGCGCGAGCCCTCCTTCGGCCTGGCCGTCGTCTCCCAGCCGCTCGACCTGCTGCGTCAGTCGGTGGAGATCGTCGACTCCGCGGGCATCAACGAGAGCCCGGAGCGGGAGCTGATCACCCTCAGCTTCCTGGAGCAGGTGGACGCGGTCGTCTTCGTCACGGACGCCGGCCGCCCCTTCACCCTCAACGAGACCAAGAACTACCTGGACCACGTCCGGGAGCTCGGCCACCGGGACATCTTCTTCGTGGTCAACCAGTTCGACCGGATCGGCGAGGAGGACCGGGCCGAGGTCCAGAGCCGGTGTCGGAACGTCGTCACCCAGTTCAGTCGCGCGTCGGGGTCCTCAAGCGGCACGAACATCTTCTTCGTGAGCGCCCTGACCGCCCTCAAGGCCCGGATCTCGCATGACGGCGCGGCGGAGCGGGAATCCGGGATCCTCGAGTTCGAGAAGGCCCTGGAGCTGTTCTGTCAGCGGGATATCGCCCGGGTGAAGTTCGTGCGCCTGGCGGAATTCCTCCGCCACAACGTGGTGCTGCTCCGGCGGCGGCTCCAGGGCGAAAGCGCCATGCTGGCGAAGTCCGCCGAGGAACTGCGCGCCATCCTGGACCGCAGCCAGGGCACCCGCGACCACCTCCAGCAGTCCCTGACCCAGATCCGGGACTGCGTCGACCGCTGGATCTCGGAGGTGGAGTCGGAGGTGAAGATGTCGTTCGCCGAGTTCCTGCGGGAGCTGGGCGAACAGGTCCCGCAGTGGGACGCCAAGGGCAAGGGGTCGCTCGGGCGGCTTTCCCGGGCCTTCACCCGGGACGGCCGGGTCGCCCTCTCCCGGGAGATCCAGCAGGGCTACGTCAGCGTCCTCCAGCGGGAGATGCAGATCTTCTGCACCCGCACCGTGGACCCGTTCATACGGCAGAAGCAGACGGAGCTGCTCCAGCGCATCGAGCCGCTGCTGCAGTCGTACGCGAACACGCTGGAGGAGCTGCGCAGCGAGCTGACCGGCCTCCCCGCGGTGCCGGACCACGACTACCTCCAGCAGGCCCTGGCCCTGTCGGCGGACCGGGGCCGGGCCGCGGGGGAGGACCCCGATATCCCGCTCCACCTGCGGGCGGTGCCGATGATGGCGTTCGGGGCCGGCGCGGGCGCGGGGGCGGGCGGTGGCTTCGCCGCCGCGGCCAGCGCCGGAGCCGTGAGCCTGGGCGTGGCCATGCCGCCGCTCGGCGCCGCCATGGCCTTCGGCGCGGCCCTCGGCGCGCTCAGCGCCGGCTTCGTGGCCGTCTTCTCGGTCGGCAAGCTGCGCGGCAAGGTGGCGGAGGACTTCGCGGCGCACCTGGTGCGCACCGCCGACGCCTCGGGCCAGCAGTACGCGCGCAACCGCGCCGCCGACCTGCGCGGCCACTGGCGCGGGGTCGCCGACGCCCTCGCGGACCGGCTCCAGGAGCTGATCGTCAGCGTGAAGCGGAACATCGACGGGGCGCGGGTGGACGAGCAGGAGAAGGTGCGCCGGCGCAACGAGATCTCCCACCACGAGAGGTCCCTGACGGACATCGAGGACCTCATCGGCGCGTTCCTCAAGCCCTACGTCTCGGAGGTCCCGCGGGACTGAGCACGCCCGCCCCCGGCCCGGAACAGCCTTCCGGAAAAGGGCTCGGGCGATGTCGGCATACCGTCGTACCCTTGATATCCCAAGGAGGTCGAGCAGGGGCACCCTGCACGAGGAGGTAGCAGCAGGCCCGAGTGCCGGCCCATGACGCAGACACCCACAGAACGGCAGGCGCACGCCCAGTTCACCGTCCCGAGCAAGCACCCCATGGTCATGGTCCTGGGCTCCGGTGACTCGCTGCTGCGCGTGATCGAGCAGGCGTTCCCGTCAACCGACATCCACGTCCGGGGCAACGAGGTCAGTGCGACCGGAGACCCCGCCGAAGTGGCTCTGATCCAGCGGCTGTTCGACGAGATGATGCTGGTGCTCCGCACCGGTCAACCCATGACGGAGGATGCGGTGGAGCGCTCGATCGCCATGCTGCGAGCGGCGGACAACGGCGAGACGGGCGTTCCCGAGAGCCCGGCCGAGGTGCTCACGCAGAACATCCTGTCCAACCGCGGCCGCACCATCCGGCCGAAGACGCTCAACCAGAAGCGTTACGTCGACGCCATCGACAAGCACACCATCGTGTTCGGCATCGGCCCGGCGGGCACCGGCAAGACCTATCTGGCCATGGCCAAGGCGGTCCAGGCGCTGCAGTCCAAGCAGGTCAACCGGATCATCCTGACCCGGCCGGCGGTCGAGGCGGGGGAGCGGCTGGGCTTCCTGCCCGGCACGCTCTACGAGAAGATCGACCCGTATCTGCGCCCGCTCTACGACGCCCTGCACGACATGCTCGACCCCGACTCCATCCCGCGACTGATGGCCGCCGGGACGATCGAGGTGGCCCCGCTGGCGTACATGCGCGGCCGGACGCTGAACGACGCGTTCATCATCCTGGACGAGGCGCAGAACACCAATCCCGAGCAGATGAAGATGTTCCTCACCCGGCTCGGCTTCGACTCGAAGGTCGTGATCACGGGTGACATCACCCAGATCGACCTCCCCGGCGGCACCAAGAGCGGGCTGCGTCAGGTGAGGGAGATCCTCGAAGGGGTGCAGGACGTCCACTTCTCGATGCTCACCAGCACCGACGTGGTCCGACACAAGCTGGTCGGCCGTATTGTCGACGCGTACGAGCAGTACGACAGCCGCAACGGGAAGCAGTAGTCACAGCACCATGGCGATCGACGTCAACAACGAGTCCGGAACCGACATCGACGAGCAGGCGATCCTGGACGTCGCCCGCTACGCCCTCGCCCGGATGCGTATCCACCCGCTCTCCGAGCTCTCGGTGATCGTCGTCGACGCCGACGCCATGGAGCAGCTCCACATCCAGTGGATGGACCTGCCCGGCCCCACCGATGTCATGTCCTTCCCCATGGACGAGCTGCGCCCGCCGGCCAAGGACGACGAGGAGCCCCCGCAGGGGCTCCTCGGCGACATCGTGCTCTGCCCGGAGGTCGCCAAGCGCCAGGGTGAGGAGGCGCCGACCAACCACTCGATGGACGAGGAGCTCCAGCTGCTCACCGTGCACGGCGTGCTCCACCTGCTGGGGTACGACCACGAGGAGCCGGACGAGCGGGCCGAGATGTTCGGGCTCCAGGCCGCCATCGTGGACGGCTGGCGCGCCGAGCGCGGTATCACCGGTCCCTCGCCGGCCCCCACCACCCGATGACCGCACAGCTGATCGCGGCGACCGTCCTGCTGGTGGTCGTCGCGTGGCTGGCGGCCTGCGCCGAGGCCGGCCTGGCGCGCACCACCCGCTTCCGCGCCGAGGAGGCCCTTCGCTCGGGGCGGCGCGGCAGCGCCCGGCTGATGGTGGTGACCGAGGACCCGACCCGCTATCTGAACGTCGCGCTGCTGGTCCGGGTGGCCTGCGAGGTGGCGGCCGGCGCCCTGGTGACCTACGCCTGCCTGCGCGAGTTCGACCAGACCTGGCAGGCGCTGACCGTGGCCATCGGCGTGATGGTCCTGGTCAGCTATGTCGCCGTCGGCGTCTCCCCGCGCACCATCGGTGCCCAGCACCCGCTGGGCACCGCCACCGCGGCCGCCTATGTGCTGCAGCCGCTGGCCCGGGTGATGGGCCCGGTGCCCGCGCTGCTGATCCTCCTGGGCAACGCGCTCACCCCCGGCAAGGGCTTCCGCAAGGGCCCGTTCGCCTCCGAGGCCGAGCTGCGCGCGCTGGTCGACCTGGCGGAGAAGGAGTCCCTCATCGAGGACGAGGAGCGGCGCATGGTGCACTCCGTCTTCGAGCTGGGCGACACGCTGGTGCGCGAGGTGATGGTGCCCCGCACCGACCTCGTCGTCATCGAGCGCTACAAGACCATCCGCCAGGCGCTCACCCTCGCGCTGCGCTCCGGTTTCTCCCGCATCCCGGTGACCGGGGAGAACGAGGACGACATCGTCGGCGTCGTCTACCTCAAGGACCTGGCCCGCAAGACGCACATCAGCCGGGACGCCGAGACGGAGCTGGTGTCCACGGCGATGCGGCCGGCGACCTTCGTCCCCGACACCAAGAACGCGGGCGATCTGCTGCGCGAGATGCAGCAGGAGCGCAACCACGTCGCCGTCGTCATCGACGAGTACGGCGGCACCGCCGGCATCGTCACCATCGAGGACATCCTGGAGGAGATCGTCGGCGAGATCACCGACGAGTACGACCGGGAGCTGCCGCCCGTGGAGGAGCTGGGCGCCGACCGCTACCGGGTGACCGCCCGGCTGGACATCGGGGACCTGGGCGAGCTCTACGGGCTGGAGCTGGACGACGAGGACGTGGAGACGGTCGGCGGGCTGCTCGCCAAGTCCCTGGGCCGGGTGCCGATCGCCGGCGCCTCCGGCCTGGTGGACCTCCCGGACGGCCGGTCGCTGCGGCTGACCGCGGAGGCCGCCGCGGGACGTCGGAACAAGATCGTCACCGTGCTGGTGGAGCCCATGCCCTCCGCCGAGCTGAGCGAGGAAGCGGGGCTGCCCGCACCGTCCTGACCTGGAGGTCCGGAGTGGTCGGACGGTCCCGTCCACCCACCCCGGACCTCCGCCTCAGGCGCGGGCCGGCTCGTCAGGCCCGAGCCGACTTCCGCAGCCCCAGCGCCACCAGCAGCCCCGCCGCCACGACGATCGCCGCGTCGACCCCCAGCACCAGACGGACGCCCGGCAGCAGCTCGGAGCCGGTGGTGGCCAGGACGCCCAGCAGCGGGATGCCGACGGTGAGGCCGACCTGCTGGGTGCTGGTGACCAGGCCGGTCGCCAGCCCCTGCTCCTCGTCCGGCACCCCGGAGGTGACGGTGAGCCCGTAGGAGATGATCGCGCCGAGGTGGCACATGCTGGCCAGCGAGACGGCGGCGGTCGCCAGCCACACCGACCGGCCGTCGGAGTCCAGGCCCAGCAGCGCGGCGATGAACAGGCCCTGCCCCAGCAGCGAGAAGACCAGCGTGCGACGGGCGCCGAAGCGGCCGGTCACCCGGGGGGCGAGGCCGCCGGCCACCGCCGAGAGCGCGCCCTGGACGCCGAAGACCAGCCCGGTCTGGAAGGCCGACAGCTCCAGCACCTCCTGGAGGTACAGGGTCAGCACGAAGATCACCGTACTCATCATGGAGAAGGTGACCAGCCCGCCCAGGTTGCCCCAGGCGATGGTGCGGCGTCGCAGCATCGGCAGCGAGACCAGCGGCTGTGCGGCGCGGGACTCCACGATCACGAAGGCCACCAGCAGGGCGATGCCCACCGCCAGCGTGACGAGGACGTCGGCGCCGCCGAAGCCGCGCTCGCCCGCCGTCGACAGGGCGTAGATGACGGCCAGCAGGCCACCGGTGACCGTCACGGCGCCCGGCACGTCCAGCCGCGGCCGGTCCGGGGTGCGCGACTCGGACAGCAGGCCCGGCGCCAGCGCCAGCACCAGCAGCGTGCACACCGCCAGCAGCCCCATGGTGGAGCGCCAGCCCAGGGTGTCGGTCATGGAGCCGCCGAGCACCATGCCGATGGTGAAGCCCAGCGACAGCAGGGTGCCGCTGATGCCCAACGCCCGCTCGCGCTCCGGGCCCTCGGCGAAGGTGGTGGTCAGCAGCGACATGCCGGCCGGCACGATGGCGGCCGCGGCCAGACCCTGGAGCGCGCGCCCGGCCAGGAGGGCCGCCGGGTTCCAGGCCAGGGTGGCCAGCACCGAGGCGGCGGTGAACAGCGCCAGCCCGGCGAGGAACAGCTTCCGCCGCCCGTACAGGTCGCCGATCCGGCCGAACAGCAGCAGGAAGCCGCCGGACGGCAGCGCGAACGCGGTCACCGCCCACTGCAGATCGGCCTGGCTCATCCCCAGGTCGGCGCCCATCACCGGGAGCGCCACGTTCAGGATCGAGAAGTCCAGGGCCACGATGAACTGCGCGGCGCACAGCACCATCAGCACGAGCCTGGCGCGGCCGGACATGCGGGCGGGGGCGGGGGAGGTCGGCGCCTCGGGGCGGGTGGGGGTGTCGGACGGGGCGGGGCGTGTCGGGGAATCGATCGGCATGATCAAGAGGTTCATGCGAACCGAAGGGGTGTGGGGAGCGGGAGAATATCCTGTTGGCCCGACCACCAGGCAGTGCGAGAGCAGGGGGAAGCGTGGCACCGGCCACCGAGAGCAGCGCGAAGACCCGTCGTCGGCAGGATCTGCGTGACTTCCTGATGAGCCGTCGGGCCCGGATCAGCCCCACCGACGCGGGCCTCCCGGACGGCGGGGCGCGGCGCCGCACGCCGGGGCTGCGCCGCGAGGAGGTCGCGGTGCTCGCCGGGGTCGGCGCCTCCTGGTACCAATGGCTGGAGCAGGGCCGGGACATCACGGTCTCTCCGCAGGTGCTGGACGCGGTCGCGCGGGTGCTCCAGCTCAGCGTCGCCGAGCGGCGCCATCTGTACGTTCTGGCGGGGCTCAACCCGCCGTTGCCGTCCCCCGAGCGCGACGACGCCGAGTACATGTGCGAGGGGCTGCGCCGGCTGATCGACGCCTGGATGCCGTTCCCCGCGCACATCATGGACGCGTACTGGAACACCATCGTCCATAACGAGGCCGCCCGCCTGGTCATGGGCTACGGCCAGCCGGGCGTCTCGTCGAACTGCGTCGTCGCCTTCTTCACCGACCCCGTCTACCGTGCGCGCGCCAAGAGCTGGGAGCGGATCGCCCCCTGGGTCGTCGCCCAGTACCGAGCGGCCTGGTCGGAGCGGCCGCACGACGAGGGATACGCCGAGGTCGTACGGGAGGCGACCGAGGCCAGCGAGGAGTTCGCCGAGCTGTGGGCGCTCGGTGACGTACAGGCCGGTGGCCAACTGGTCAAGGAGATGGAACATCCGCGGGTCGGAGCGCTGTTCTTCGAGTCCACCCAACTGCGGGTCCCGGCCCGGCCGGACCTGACGATCGTGCTGCACAACCCCGTGCCGGAGACCGGCACGGCGGCGAAGCTGGAGCGGCTGATGTCCCCCGAGGACCGTCGCGACGGGATGTACTCGGTCGCGGGCTGAGCGGGGCGTGCGCATATCCTCGTCCCCATGAGCGACGCTGCACCGCTGGACCCCGAAGACCGCAAGATCATCACGCTCGCCCGCTCCGCGCGCGCCCGCAACGGGGTGCCGGAGGGCGCGGCCGTACGCGACGAGACCGGCCGGACCTATGTGGCCGGCACCGTCGCCCTCGACTCGCTGCGGCTGACCGCCCTGCAGACCGCGGTCGCCATGGCCGTGGCCAGCGGTGCCAAGTCGCTGGAGGCGGCCGCCGTGGTCACCGAGGCGGCGGACGCCGCCGACATCGACCTCGCCGCGGTGCGCGACCTCGGCGGCCCGGGCACCCCGGTGCTCCTGGCGGGGCCGGACGGTGAGCTGCGGGTGACCGCCCGAACGTGACGCCTGGCGGCGGTTGAGGGCTTCGCCCTCGTCCCCCCCCCGGCTGGGGTTGAGGGCTCGTCCTCGTCTCCCTGTCTCCCTGGGGGCTGGGGGCTTGCCCCTGTCCTGGGGCGCGGACGGTGCCGTCGGTTCTGTCGGTTCGGCACCGCCGGTCCGCGACGTGGTGGTCGCGCGCCGTCGCGGCGGCATCAAGGTGCCGGTCCGCGGCCGGTCGAAGGTGCTGGTCCGCGGCGCGCCCCGGGTGCTGGCCTGCGGCGCCGTCAGGGTGCTGGGCCGTGGGGGAACAAGGGTGCCGGTCCGGTGTGGTCGCGCGCCGTCGCGGCGGCATCAAGGTGCTGGTCGGCGGCGGGGCGAAGGCGCTGGGCCGCGGCGCGCCCGGGTGCTGGCCTGCGGCGCCGTCAGGGGGTGCCGGCCCTTGGGTGGGTCAGCTGGGCGAGGCCACCCGGGGGTGTTCCGTGACGGGCGGTTCGACGGCGGGCGTACGGGCCTCCGCGCGGGACTCGGCGAGCCGGGCCCAGAGGGCGATGGCGGCGCCGGCCAGGCAGAGCGCGGCGGCGACGAGGAAGGCGTTGTTCGCTCCGTCGGCCATGGCCTGGCCGGGGCCGGCGGCCGACTCGGACCGGCTGATGACGGTGACCATGACGGCGACGCCGAGGGCGGAGCCCAGGTAGCGGGCGCTGTTGTTGGCGCCGGAGCCCATCGCGGCCCGGTGCGGCGGCACGCTGCTGACGGCGAGTCGGGCCAGGGCGGCGTTCAGGACGCCGCTGCCGATGCCGGCGATGACCAGTCCGGGCACCAGGTGTGCCCAGGAGTCGCCTGCGTCCAGCCCGTACAGGGCCGCCTCGCCGATGCCGCACAGCAGCAGTGAACCGGCGACCTGGGTGGCGGCGGCCACCTTGGCGGCCAGCCGGCGGGCCTGGAGCGCCGAGACCACCGAGAGGCCGGACCAGATGGCCAGCACGCCGGAGGCGGTCAGTGGGGACTCGCCGAGCGACTTCTGCACCACGGTGGGCAGATAGCTCATCAGGCCCACGATGGACATCCCGGTGAAGAAGGCGCCGCTGGTGGAGGCGATGAAGCCGGGCGTCCGGAACAGCCCCAGCTCCAGCATCGGTTCCGTCACCCGCGCCTCGACCAGCACGAACGCGGCGAGCAGCAGCACCCCGGCGCCGAGCAGCGTCAGCACCTGGGTGCGCCCCCAGCCGTAGCGGCCCTCGGCGAGTCCGGCGATCAGGCAGGAGGAGCCGGCGCCCAGGGTGAGCACGCCGAGCGGGTCGAGCCGGCGCGGGCGGTCGTTCTTGGACTCGGCCAGGGTCACGGCCGTGAGCGCGATGAGCAGCGCGGACAGCGCGGACAGCACCCAGTAGATGGCGCGCCAGCCGCCGGCCCGCTCGACCAGGGCCGCGTAGACCGGGCCCAGCGCGATGCCCAGGCCGACCGAGGCGCCCCACATGCCCAGCGCCTTCACCCGCGCCGGGCCGACCGGGTAGGCGTTGCCGATCAGTCCGAGGCTCGGCGCCAGGATGGCCGCGGCGGCGCAGCCCTGGAGGATCCGCCCGGTCAGGAAGAGGCCCGTGTCCGAGGCGGCGGCGGAGAGCGCGGTCGACACCAGCAGCAGCCCGGCCCCGGCGCCGAACACCCGCTTGCGGCCGTAGTCGTCGGCGACGCTGCCCATGGTGAGCAGTAAGGCCGCCAGACCCACCAGGGTGCCGGTGAGCACCCAGGTCTGGGCGGAGGGGGTCATGTCCAGCGCGGCGGCGGTGGGGGAGAGCGTGGTCAGCGGCGAGGTGTAGTCGATCAGCACCAGCAGGGTGCCGAAGCTGGCGGTCAGCAGCGTGAGGCCGGGGCTGCGGAACGCGGAGGGTGAGGCGTGGGGCGCCATGGCGGGTCCTCTGTCGGTCCTCGTACGCCGGTCGGGCCGACGGCGTAGCTCTGGTCAAGTAAGTCTGTTCAACGAACTTAGGTGAACGTACCACGGTTAATTCGTTCACCGAACCTATTCGTTAGACTCATGCCATGGCGCTGGGAACGGATTACGCACAGCAGGACTGCTCGCTCGCACGCGCCCTGGAGGTGGTCGGCGAGCGCTGGAGCATGCTGATCGTGCGCGACGCCTTCTACGGCGTGCGGCGCTTCAACGACTTCCTCGCGCACCTGGACATCCCGCGCGCGGTGCTCACCCAGCGGCTCCAGTCGTTGGTCGCCGCGGGCGTGCTGCGCAAGGAGCCGTACCAGCAGGCGCCGGTGCGCCACGGCTATGTGCTCACCGACGCGGGGCGGGCGCTGTGGCTGCCGATCTACGCCCTCGCCCAGTGGGGCGAGCGGCACGCCTCCGACGGCCGGTCGCGGACCGTCTTCAGCCATGTCCCCTGCGGGACGCGGCTGGATCCGCTCGGCAACTGCCCCTCCTGCGCCGTGCCGGTGGCCCCCGGGGACATCTCGATGCGGCCGGGCCCCGGCGCCGACGACGAACTGCGGCAGGACCCGGTCTCCCGGGCCCTGGCCCGGCCGCACCGCTTGCTGAGCCCCATCGAGCCGGAGGCCGGACGGGTCTGAGCCGCCCGCCGCGGCACCCCGGACCCCCGGGGCGCCGCGCGGCGGCGTCCGGACCCGCCCGGCCCCGCGGCGGACGGAGACGTCGGCTAGGCGTCCGCGGACCGCGTCCGCGGCACGGCCACCAACAGCTCGCTGTCCAGCGGCAGCCCGTGGACGACGGAGAGCGCGAAGCCCGACTGCTCCAGCAGCGCCGCGTACTCCGAGGCGGTGCGCTCCGAGCCGCCCGCGATCGCCAGCATGTGCACGTCGAACCAGGCGGCCAGCGAGGGTGAACCGTCCTCCGGCACCACCCGCTCCACGATCAACAGCGCGCCGTCCTCCGGGATCACCTCCCGGATGCGCCGCAGCACCTCCAGGCACCGCTGGTCGTCGCGCCCGTGCAGCACCCGCGAGAGCAGGTAGACGTCCCCGCCCGCCGGGACCTTCTCGTAGTAGTCGCCCCAGGCGTAGTCCAGCCGGTCCGCCAGCTCGGTCCGCGCCAGCTCCGTGCGGGCCGCGTCCACCACGTGCTCGGTGTCGAACAGCACGCCGCGCAGGTGCGGATGGGCCCGCAACACGGTGGTCAGCAGCGAGCCGTTGCCGCCCGCGATGTCCACCACGGTCCGCGCCTCGCTGAAGTCGAAGAGGGTCGGGATCGGGTCGAAGAACGCCGAGCTGGCCGCCATGGCCCGGTCGAACTTGGCGGTCAGCTCCGGGGTCCGGCCGAAGTACGGGTACATCGCGGCCCCGTGCAGCGCGGTGAAGGCGTTCTCCCCGGTGCGCACGGTGTGCGTCAGATTGCCCCAGCCGGCGTAGAACTCCTCGCCGTACAGCAGCGCCAGATCGCGCATCGAGCCCTGCTCCTCGGTGCGCAGGGTCCGGCCCACCTCGGTGGTGCGGTAGGTGCCCCGCGCCGGGTCCCGTTCGACGACGCCCAACTCGGCCAGGAAGCGGAGCAGTCGGGCGAGGGAGGGTTCATGGGTGCCGGTGCGGTCGGCCAGTTGCGCGGGGGTGGCCGGACCGTCCGCCAGCTCGTCCGCGAGGCCCAGCTTGGCGGCGGTGTAGACGGCCTGGGAGGCCCAGTAGCCGATCATCAGGTCCATCAGTCTGCGCGAGGCCGCTGCGCCGTCGGTCATCCTGCGTCTCCTTGCGTGCGGAAGTCAGAAGGGAAGGGGGCCAAAGGGAAAGGGAGGGAAGAGGAACGAAGGGGAAGGGGCAGGGGAAGGGGGAACGAGGCTCAGGCGACGGCCATGCGGCGCTGCCCGAGGTTCTCCACCCCGGTGCGCAGACAGCCGCGGGTGATCGCGTCGCCCTGGAGCAGCGTGCGGGAGCCCACGTGCGGCCGGGCGCCGATCGCGGTCACCCACTGCACCGACTCCACCGGGGGCCCGTACGAGAAGCGGCCGCGGTGCGGGGTGCCGGCGACGTCGATCAGCCGGAAGCTGGTCTCGGCGACGTCCACGCCGCCCGTCTCGTAGCCCGGGCCCTCCGTGTCGGGGATGGTGTGCGGCCGGCAGCCGCCCGTGGTGAGCAGGTGGCGCAGCAGCGGATCGGTGGCGCGGCGCACGTCGGTCAGCGCCAGGTGCGCCTCCAGCAGCGCCGTCACCTCCAGCGGCGCCTCGTCGACCTCGGGCGAGGAGACCAGGAAGCGGCCGCGCTCCGCGTCGCACTCCACCCGCATCCGGGGGCCGACCATGCGCACCACCCCGGCCGCGACCAGCGCCTCCAGCTCCTCGATCCGGGCCACCGGCGGACCGGAGGCCACATAGTTGTTCAAACCGCTGAACCAGCGGTCCACGTGCTCCCGGTACGACGCCCCGCGCAGCCCCTGGTGGGAGATGACCTGCCGGATCTCGTCGCGCAGGTCGCGCATGATGGCCGCGGTGGCCTTGAACGGGCTTGTCGCGGGGCCGGCCGCCGACTGCTCCAGGTCCCAGCGCAGCCGGCCGGCCACCCAGGCGTCGTACTCCGCGCGGTCGGCGAACCGTCGGCCGAGGCCGGGCCGGTCCACCCGCGCCCAGTCCCACCGCTCGGCGGGGTCCGGGACATGGCGCTCGATCAGCTCCAGCATCGCGGCGCTGTCCCAGTCGAGCCGGGAGTACTCCGCCAGGAACGCCTCCCGCTCCGCCTCCGGGGCCCGGCCCAGCAGGGCCCGGTAGTAGACGAACCCGACCTCCTTGGCCACGTACGGCCACAGGTGGTTCATGAAGTCGGTCTCGCCACGCCCGGCCCCGTGCCGCAGCTCGGTGATCACCTCGGCGGTCAGGAAGCGCGGCTGGTAGCGCGGCACGACCTCCAGGTGGATCTCGGCCCGCGCGGTGTACGGCACACCCCGGCCCGAGCCCGCGTAGAGCAGCGGCTCCTTGCCGGAGGGCTCGTAGCGCAGCCGGCCGGCCTCGTCCCGGTGCAGCCGGCCGCCGCGGCCCTGCGTGAGCAGCGTGACGTAGTCGAAGAAGCTCAGCCCCAGGCCGCGCAGCACCACCGGCTCGCCGGCGGGGAAGTCGGACAGATCGGCCTCGGCGGGGCTGACCGGCTCCTGGTAGACCAGGCCGTGTTCGGCGGCGAAGTGCCGCAGCCGCTGCTGGCTCTCGGTCGGCGCGACGTCGAAGTGGCCCTGGGCCAGCACCACCGCGTCCAGCAGCAGTTCCGTCTCCGCCCCATCCTCGCGCTCCTCAAGGCGCAGCACCTGCCGGCCGCCGGACGCGTCGTCGAGCGCCACCGCGCGCGTGGCGTGGGTGCGCACGGAGATCTCCGCCGGCGCGGTGCGGATGATGTGGCCCAGCGCCCAGCGCAGATAGCCGCCGTTGAGCGCCCGACTCCCGTACGACCAGGGCAGCATCCCGGCGCACTCGGCCCGGTCCGCGGCGCTCACGTCGTCGATCAGCCCCTCGGTCACCATCCGGGCCCACTGGTACTGGGTGGGCCCGGGGACGATCGGCCCCTCACAGGGCACGGAGTCGTCGGTGAACACGGTGACGTCCGAGGCGACGGTGTTCATCAGCAGCGAGCGGTCCTGGTCCTGCTGCCAGACCCGGCCGCCGCCCGGCGGGCAGGGATCGATCAGATGGACCTCCACGGTCACGCCGGGAGCCAGCAGCGGGGCGTTGGCACACAGCCGTTCGAGCGCGACGACGCCGCGCGGGCCGGCGCCCACTATGCCCACTCGTATGGTCGACTGGCTGGTAGCCACGGGTGCGTTCCTCTCGGTTGCGGGGTCCTTCGCGGGGCCGGGGCGGGTCACCGCGCCGACCCGCCGTCTCCGGCTTCGCTGAACAGGTGGGGGAAGTAGTCGATGTCGAACCGCAGCGCCTGGAAGAGGTCGCCGCCGGGGGTGGCGCCCGGGGCGGCGCCGGGCCCGGCCGCCAACAGCCGCTGGTTGCGTGCCACGCTGGCCGGCGACAGCGGCAGCCGACCGTGCGAGTGGTAGCGGATCGCCCCGCTCGGGTCCCGCCGCGGGATGATCGCCGAGTGGGCGTGCCGGCTGGCGCTGAACGGGATGTCGAGGCGGCCCTCGGCGAACGCGGTGACGATGGCGCTGTGCAGCCGCGGGGCGGCCAGCACCGGCTCGACGATCTCCGCGACCTCCCGGCAGATCCACCGCTGCTCCTCGGACACCGCCTCCTCGTCGACCGTGACGAAGTCCAACAGCTGGGAGTTGGCGATGCCCGCCAGCCGCAGCCCGGCCACGTTGGCCGCCGCGTCCGGGATGCCGTGCGCCTCCTGGTACGTCTTGGTGATCATCTTGGAGGCGCCGCCGAGCCGGGCGGTCAACGCCCCGTAGAAGATCAGCTCCTCGGCGTGGTGCCGTTCCCTGGGGAAGACCCCCATGAACTCGTGGAGCACCGCGTGGGTGCGCACCCCTGCCGGCAGATAGCGGCCGGCCAGCTCGGGGATGGCGCGCAGCGCCGCCACGTCCTGGGCGAGATGGCCGCTCTGCGGATACGAGACGGAGACGCAGCGCACGCCCTCGGCCGTCGCCGCGACCGCCTCCAGCACGCTGATCGCCAGCGAGATCGACGGCGGCACGAGCACCGCGGTCAGCGTGCCGAACAGCTCCCGGTCCACCACGGTGCCCAGCCGCGCCAACTCGCCGCAGGCCGCGTCCACCTCGGCCCAGGCGGCCAGCGAGTGCGCCAGCGGCACGTCCTTGGAGTACGGCAGGTTGTACGAGATCCCGCCGCCCTCGAAGGAGGTGATGCCGGCGGCCACCGAGGTGGCGAACAGGGCGCGCGGGTCCGGCGAGCCATGTCGGATCTCCAGCGGCACCGACACGCTCTCGTTCAGCTCCCGGCCCCGCCGCCAGCCGTGGGTGACCAGCGGATAGCCGTTCAGCCCGAGCGGGTCGGCGCGCAGCGCCCGCTCGGCGTGCTCCCAGCGGAGCAGCCGGGTGTGCGCGTCGATGGTCAGGGTCAGGATGTCCGGGCGGCCCTCGCGTTCCAACTCGGCCAGGAGCGCCGCCATCTCCCGGTGGCCGCCGACGCCGCAGCGCGGCTGGAGCGCCACCCGGCCCGTCGCCTGCGCGAGGTCCAGCACCTCGGCGGCGGTCGGCTTGCCCAACCGGCCGATGTAGGCGACCGACTCCCGGAGGGAGGGCAGCTCTTCCGGCCCGGCCGGTGCGTCGGTCATCGGGCCGCGGCACCGGCCAGCGCGCGGACGGCGGCACCGGCGCCCGCCCCGACCGGGGTGACGGCGGGTCGCAGGGTGTCCAGCAGCGGGGTCAGCTGCGAAGGACTGTCCAGCACATGGTCGACGCCCAGCGCGTACAGCCGGTCGATCGCGGAATCCTGCTTGACGCTGCCGACCGAGAGGTTGCCGCCGACGATCACGGGGCAGCGGATCCGTCCCGCCCGCTTGGCGTCCGCCAGGTCGTGCAGATCCGCGTGGATCTGACCGTTGAGGCTGCCGATGATGACGGCCTCCGCCTCGGGGTGGCGCGCGCAGGCGTCCGCGAACTCGGCGACCGGGGTGCAGGTGCCCAGGTTGATGACGGTGAAGCCGTCGGCGCGCAGCGAGTGGGCGATCAGATGGTTGGCGACGGCGTGCGCGTCGCTGGCCGCGACGCCCAGGATCACCAGGCGTTCGGGGGAGTCGGGGGTGGCGGACATGGTCATCCTGCGGAACCTCTCTGGCGGTACGGAGGGGGTGGGCGAGGCCGGCCGTCAGTCGTCGAAGGCGGCGAACAGCTCGCGGCGGCTGACCGACCGGAGCCGGGCGATGTCGAACTCCTCGGAGTCGGCCACCGACAGCGAGTCGAAGACCCGGTTGATGGCGGCCACCAGGCCCCACTCCGCGGTGTACGGGGGCCAGCCGCGATGGCCGTCGGCGATGTCCTGCTGGCGCACGAAGACGTAGTCGTACCACTGGCGGCTGGCCGGATAGCGGTGGTGGTAGTCGTGCACCACGGTGTCCCCGGTGAGCACCAGGTAGCGGGTGGGGAAGTGCACCAGGGTCATGCGGAGCGTCCAGCGCGTCCAGGCGGCCGTCGCGCGCCCCGCCGAGAGCCCGGGCGCGGGGGCGGGTTCGCCGATGAAGATGGCGTTGGTGAGGCTGGCGAAGTACTCCTTGCCGCGCCGGACGGTGGCGTCGGGCGCCGGGAAGGTGTGCTTGACGCACAGCCGGAGGGTGTTGCTGATCTGGTAGAAGAAGATCAGCGGCAGAAACCAGACCACCAGCACCGGTACGACGAGACCGGTCCATACGGCGGCGACGGCGAGCGCTCCGTAGAGCAGGGGCGCCAGGACCTTCTCGGCGCGGGCGGAGTTCTTCCAGAAGGAGCGCACGCGCGCCACCGCGAAGGCCAGGTGGAAGCGCGGGGAGACCAGCTTGAGCAGCACCCTGCGCCACATCTGTCGACGCGTCATCCCGGGATGCAGGTCCAGGCTGACCAGGAACGCCTGCACGGTCGGGTCGCGCAGGGTCATGTGGTGCACGGCGTGGTGGTCGGCCACGTGCTCCTTGCTGTAGCGCTCGAAGTTCTGGATGACCAGCAGGCTGGAGACGGCGTAGCCGATGGCGGCGTCCAGTCGGCGGCGGCCGAACATGTTCCGGTGCGAGCACTGGTGATAGATCATCATGCGCAGGTTGCGCTGGCCGTGCAGGGTCATCGCCCAGCCGGGGACCAGGAGCGGCAGCCAGCCGCCGCCGAGCACGAGCGCGGAGCTGGAGAGCGCGATGCCGGCCAGCATGCTCAGGACGGCCGTTGTCAGGTGGAATCCGGGCGACAGGTTGACAGGACGCTGGCCCGCCAGCGGTTTGCCGGTCAGGAAGGTGAGGGGTAACTGGAGCGGGCCGGGTAAGACCCGCATGGACTCGCGTGTGGCATCCGCGGTCGACATGGACGCATTGCTGGCACTCATGGTGGGCGGGGGCCTTTTCTGCGTGGCGGCATGGCCGAAGGGGGTGTACAGGCAGAACCAGGTGCGGAGAGCAGGGGGCCGTACAGCGGTGAAACCGGCGGAGCGGGGTACGGAACAGGCGCGGGAGGTGGCGGGCCACTGCCAGCGGCACGGCGCTCTGGAGGCGCGACCTTGTGACGTGCCATCTGACTGGCGGGCGGTGCCAAGCTACTCAGGTCTGCCAGGGGCAGTCAAGCATTGGTCATATCAAGTCACGACTAGTCAGTTCGCGCGCACATGGGCTAGGCTATTTAGGACTGTTGAACGAACCTGTGTACGTCACACATGGTCCTGGACAGTGGGGGGAGTACCGGGATGCCGGAGGAGCGGGGCGTGACTGCGGCCGCGTTACGGCCGGGTGTCACCGCCGCGGCGCGAGGCGGTTCGGGAGGGCCGCGCCGGACGCCGCGGCAACGGCTTCCGCGAGGCGGGAAGGTGCCCCGTCGACCACCGCTCCGAGGATCCTCACCGAGACGACCCGCTCCCCGCCGACCGGCCTTGTGGCCCTCGGTGTCGCGGCAGCCGGTTTCGCGGCCGTCGGTGTCAGAGGAGCCGGCGCTTCGAGGCCGACCGGCCCGGTGCCTACCGCCCGTGCCGCGGGCGCCGAGGAGCGCCTCTTTCCCGAAGTCCCTTCAGGGTCGTCCCGTTCCGCGTGTGTCGCCCGCGGGAGGACGACCTCCGGCCGCCTCGTCCGGTGCGCGACGGCCTGGGTCCCGGATCGCCGGGCCGCGGCGGAGGCTCAGGCCCTGGGCGTGCGGCGCCCCGCGCCCCCGACGCCGGTGGGGTGCCCCGCGCCCCGGAGCTCCATGGCGCGTCCCACACTCGCGGAGTCAGTCGTGCGCGGCGGGGCTTTCCGGCCGCCTGCCGCTGCCCCCGCTCCCGTTGACACCTCTGACAACGCCGTCCCTGGCCGGGGGCCGGGGCCCGTCCAGCGGCGTCCCCGCCCACTGGGTCTCGTCCAGCCGGGTCGCGTCCAACAGCGCCCCCTCCAGCGGAGTCATGTCCGTCTCGCCGGTGAGGGTCCCCCCGCGCGGGGCGCCGATCCTCCGGTCGCCCTCCGTCTGGGCCCCGTCCAGCGCCGAGGCCAGCGACTTCCACGCCTCGGTGGCCAGGTCGAGGTACCCCGAGTCCTCCGCCTGCATGGCCACGGCCCGCATCTGCGTCCGCGCCTCGGCCTCGGAGCCGATCCGCAACAGGCAGCGGCTGCGCAGCAGCCGGTTGCGCAGACCGTCATGAAACGCGAGCAGTCCGGTCTCCTCGGCCTGGTCGGCCGCCGCGATCGCCGCACGGTAGTCGCGCTCGATCCACAGCAGCCAGGCCGTCAGGGACAGCAGTGCGGCGCTCTGACCGGGGCCGCCCACCAGATCGACCGCGCGGCGCGCCTCCTTGATCCAGCCCCGGACGTCGTCGGTGCGCCCACTGCGCAGCCGCAGCGCGCTGGCCGCCATTCGCAGCCGCGCCCAGGCCAGCAGGTCGTCCCGGCTGTCCAGGATGGCCAGGGCCTTGAGCATCAGCCGGTCGCTCTCCTCGGCCCGCCCCTGACGGCTGCGCACCCCGGCGCAGGTCCAGTAGATCTGGGCGGCCGTGCGGGGAGTGGTGGCGTCGGCCAGGGCCAGCAGCTCGGGCACCCGCTTGTCCGCGAGCCGCACCGCGCCCAGCTCGGTCTCGGCCGCGGCCACCGCCATCAGCGCGCGCGCCTGCTCGGGCGCTCCGGCTCCGCGGGCGGCCGCGACCGCCTGCTCGCCCGCCTCCAGAGCGGCCGGCAAATGGCCCAGGGCCCGCTCGTCGGCGGACAGGTCGGCCAGGATGCCGGCCCGGACCGCGGCCGCGTCCGGCCAGGTGGCGCTGGTGTCGAGCATGGTGCGCAGCACGCGGACCCGCGCGGGCAGCTCCTGCCGGCGGCCGTACGCCTCGGCCAGTGTCCACAGCAGATGCCAGTGCCAGCCGAACGGGACGGCCGCCTCCGCCTGGTCCAACTGCGGCTCCAGCAGCTCGATGACGCGGGCGGTGTCGCCGTCGCGCAGCGCGGTGGCCGCCTCGGCCAGCAGCAGGCTGCGGGCGGAGTGCGGATCGTCCGCTCCGCCGGGGCCCGCGCCGCCCGAGCCGGCTTCCGCCCCCTTCGACGGCGCGCAGGTCATCAGGGCCTCACTGGGCACGCCCAGCTTGTCCGCGAGGTAACCGAGGGCCGCGGGAGAGGGAAGGCGGTTGCCCATCTCGAGCCGTGAGATGTAGCTGGCGGACACCGGTCCACCGGCCAACTCCGTCTGCTTGATCCCGCGCTCCAGCCGCAGTTGCCTCAGCCGCTGACCGAACTCGGGCTGGTTGACCACCGTCATGGCAAGCCCATTACTTCCTTGGGGAGAAATCCGGACATGTTAAGACTTCTTGCTGCATTGGTCATGTCGCTCACGGTCCAGGCGGCGGCCCAGACCTGCGCTGTGCCGACCTTGACCGAGGATGAGCGATCGGGTGGCCGGTTCGTGGCCCGAGCGGTGTCGCGCCCGACGGGGCCGGGGAGCTCCACCGACCTGGAGTGGCCGTAGTCCGGGTGGTGGCGTCGACACCGCCCGTATGACAACGCTATGACACCGCCAGTCAACTGGCAAGCAACTCAGGGGCATCGGTATGTCGGCGCCGGCGGGCGCTCGGTGAGGACCAGGGTGAGCAGGCCGGGAAAGGCGGCGTCGAACTCCTCCCGGCGCAGCCGGTTGAGCCTCCGGGCGCCCACGTCGCGCTGTTCGAGCAGTCCGGCGTGGCGCAACACCGTGAAGTGGTGGCTGCGGGTGGCCTTGCTGACGCCCAGGTCGAAGGTGCCGCAGGCGCGGCTCCAGTCCGGACAGTCGGCCAGTTCCCGGATGATGGCGCGGCGCACCGGGTCACCCAGCGCGCCCAGCGCGTCCTGCAGCGTGGCCTGGGCCGGGTCGGTGTGGGTGAGGCGGCGGGCGCGCTGCGAGACGCGGGCGCGGGCGTCGCTCGGTGGGGGGTCGGCGGCCGGGAGGTGCTCGCACGGCCGTGCGTCCAGAGGGGAGTCGTCCAGAGAGCGTTCGTTCAGGGAGGAGTCGTCGGGAGAGGCGGCCGTACTTGACTCGGTGTCAGGAGAGCGGCTTTTATTCATCGTGATCGACCTCCATCGAACACTATAGACCGTGCGGGCGTCGCCGTGTCCGGCGTTCGCCCCGGAAGTGGATGCGAGTTGTCAGGTGAGTGAAGCCCTGGAGAGCGGTCCGGCGGCTCCGGCGCCGCGCGGTCGGGCGCCCTCGAAGGTACCGGAGCCCGCGAACCCGGGCGGCGGAACCGCCCTGGCGGCGGTCTGTCTCGGCTTCTTCATGGTGCTCATGGACGCCAGCGCGCTCAATGTCGCACTGCCGCGACTCCGCGCGGAACTCGGCGGCGGACTGGCCCCGTTGGAGTGGACGGTCAACAGCTACACCATCGCCATGGCGGCCTGCCTGCTCGGCGGCGGCGCACTCGCCGACCGGCTGGGCGCCCGTCGCCTCTTCGAACTGTCCCTGCTGCTCTTCGTCGCCGCCTCGGCCGCCTGCGCCGCCAGCCCCGGACTCGGCGCGCTGATCGCCGCGCGCACGGTGCAGGGCGTGGCGGCCGGCGGGCTGCTGCCCGCCTCGCTCGCGGTCATCGCGCACATGTACCCCGAACCCGCGCGGCGCGCCAAGGCGTTCACCATCTGGGGCGGTGTCAGCTCCCTCGCCCTGGTCATCGGCCCGGTGGCGGGCGGCGCCCTGACCGCGGCCGTCGGCTGGCGCGCCATCTTCCTCATCAACGTGCCCATCGGGCTGCTCGCCGTCGCCGGCTGCCGCCGGCGGCTGGCCCCCTCGCCGACCCGCGCGGTGCCCCTGGACCCCTGGGGCCAGCTGGCGGCCGCGGTGGTGGTCGGCTGCGGTATCGGGGCGCTGGTCGAGGGCGGCAGCCACGGCTGGTCCGCCCCGCTGCCGCTGACCCTGCTCGGCGCGGCGGCCCTGGCGGCCGTCGCCTTCGGGCTCGCCGAACGCGCGGCCCGCCACCCGGTGCTCCCGCTGGGCGTGCTGCGCCGGCCCGGGTTCGCGGCCGGACTGGGGCTCGGGGCGCTGTTCCAGTTCGGCGCCTACGGCGGCCAGTTCGCCCTCTCGCTCCATCTGCAACACCGCTGGGGGCTGGGCGCGCTGGGCGCCGGACTGGCCTTCGTACCGTTCGCGAGCTGCTGGGCCTTCGCGTCGTTCGTGCTGGCCCGCGCGGTGACCCGTACCGGCCCCCGGCTGTTGCTGATCGTCGGCTCCGCCGGGGCCGCCGCCGGCGCCCTCGCGCTGCTCCCGCTCTCCGGCGGTCGGGACTGGCCGCTCTTCACGGTCGGCAGCTGTCTGCTGGGACTCGGCGCCGGGCTGATGGGTCCCAGCCTGCCCACGGTGGTGCTGCGCTCGCTCCCCCCGGACCAGTCGGGGCTGGCCTCCGGCTCGCTGAACGCGCTGCGGCAGGTGGGCGGCGCGATCGGCGTGGCGCTCTTCGGACCGCTGCTGGACGGGCGGGGCGACGCCGGCCTCCGGGTGTGTCTGGCCCTGGTGGCCCTGGGATTCGCGGCGGCCGCGCTGGTGGTGCGCCACAGCATGCCGGCTGTGACCCGCGCGAGGCCCGCGGACATCCGAACGACCTGAGAACGCCGCGAACGTAGCGAACGCCACGTCATGCGAGAGACACGAGGAACACGAGAAACACCAGAGAGGGGAGGCGCCTGATGCGCGCTGTAGTGGTGGAGCGGGCCGGTGGCCCGGAGGTGCTGGTCCCGACGGAGCTGCCGGACCCGGTGCCCGGCCCGGGTGAGCTGCTGGTGCGGCTCGCGGTGGCCGGCGTCAACTACAAGGACGTCTACGAGCGCCAGGCCGGCAGCCGCGCGACGCCGCCCTTCGTCCCCGGCAGCGAGGGCGCCGGCACCGTCCTGGCGCTGGGCCCCGGAGCCGAGGGGTTCGCGGTCGGCGACCGGGTGGCGTGGTGGGCGGCACCCGGAAGCTATGCGGAACAGGTGATCGTCCCCGCCGCCGCGGCCGTACCGGTGCCGGAGGACATCACCGCGGCGGACGCGGCGGCCGTGCTGCTCCAGGGCCTCACCGCGCACTACCTCACCACCTCCGTCCACCCGGCGGCCAAGGGCGAGACCGCCCTGGTCCACTCGGCGGCCGGCGGCCTCGGCCGACACCTCACCCGGCTGCTCACCGCGCAGGGCGTACGGGTCCTGGCCACCGTCTCCGCCCCGGAGAAGGTCGAGGCGGCCCGCGCGGCCGGCGCCCAGGAGGTCCTCGTACGGGCCGAGGGCGGCGCGCTCGCCGACGGCGGTGAGCTGGCCGCCCGAGTCCGCGAGCTCACCGACGGTCGGGGTGTCGACGTGGTCTACGACGGCATCGGCCGCGACACCTTCGAGGCCGGCCTGGGCGCGGTGCGCCGACGCGGCCTCTTCGTCCTGGTCGGCTCCGCCTCCGGGCCCGCCCCCGCGCTCGACCCGCAGTCCCTGGCCTCCCGCGGCTCGCTCTTCCTCACCCGCCCCACCCTGGTCGACTACGCCACCGACCCCGACGAGCTGCGCTTCCGCGCGGCCGAGGTCTTCGACTGGCTCCGCGACGGCCGGTTGGAGCTCGCCGTCGGCGGCCGCTACCCCCTGGCGGAGGCCGCCCGTGCCCACGCCGACCTCCAGTCCCGCCGCACCACGGGCAAGCTGCTGCTGCTCCCGTCCTGAGGGAGCCCCGACGCGGCCGGCCCCGGCCCCGGGGCCCCTGCCGGCGGGGACGGGCCCGGGGCTCTCCCGGCGGGGACGGGGCCGGGGGCCCTGCCGGCGGGGACGGGGCCGGGGGCCCTGCCGGCGGGGACGGGCCGGGGCCCCTCCGGGCAGGGACGGGGCCGGGCGCCGGCCGCTCCCAGCCTGCACCGCCCCCGGGCGGGCGCCCCCTCCCGTTGGTCCCCCGGTCCGCCGCCCCTCCCGACCGCTCGGCCTGGAAGCCCACCGCCGGGCCTGGCCTGGCGCCCGGTCCCGGCCGCCCGCGACTCCCCGGTCCCGGCCGCCCGCGGCCCCCCGGCCCCGGCCGCTCCCGGCCTCGCTGCCCCGGGCTGGTCGGCGTAGTGCGGCGCATCGGGGACAATGAGCGGCATGAGCGATCGTTCCCCGTCCCCCGAGACCGCGCCGAAGACCACCCAGCAGCAGCCGGCCCCGCACCGCGCGGGCTTCGCCTGCTTCGTCGGCCGGCCCAACGCGGGCAAGTCCACCCTCACGAACGCTCTGGTCGGCACCAAGGTGGCCATCACCTCCAACCGGCCGCAGACCACCCGGCACACCGTGCGCGGCATCGTGCACCGCCCGGACGCCCAGCTGGTGCTCGTGGACACCCCCGGCCTGCACAAGCCGCGCACCCTGCTCGGCGAGCGGCTCAACGACGTGGTGCGCACCACCTGGGCCGAGGTCGACGTGATCGGCTTCTGTCTGCCCGCCGACCAGAAGATCGGCCCCGGCGACCGCTACATCGCCGCCGAGCTGGCCGGGATCAAGAAGACCCCCAAGGTCGCCATCGTCACCAAGACCGACCTGGTCGACTCCAAGCGGCTGGCCGAGCAGCTGATCGCGATCGACAAGCTGGGCCAGGACCTGGGCATCGTGTGGCAGGAGATCATCCCGGTCTCCGCGGTGGACGCGGACAAGCAGGGCGGCCGCGGCCCGGCGGTCGTGGGCGGTGGCGGACGCGGGGCCGGCCAGGTGGCGCTGCTCGCGGATCTGCTGGTGCCGCTGCTGCCGGAGAGCCCGCCGCTGTACCCGGAGGGCGACCTCACCGACGAGCCCGAGCAGGTGATGGTCGCGGAGCTGATCCGCGAGGCCGCGCTGGAGGGCGTGCGCGACGAGCTGCCGCACTCCATCGCCGTCGTGGTCGAGGAGATGCTGCCCCGCGAGGGCCGCCCGGCCGACCGCCCGCTGCTGGACATCCACGCCAACGTCTACATCGAGCGGCCCAGCCAGAAGGGCATCATCATCGGCCCCAAGGGCGCCCGCCTGAAGGAGGTCGGCACCAAGTCCCGCAAGCACATCGAGGCCCTGCTGGGCACCCCGGTCTTCCTGGACCTGCATGTGAAGGTCGCCAAGGACTGGCAGCGGGACCCCAAGCAGCTGCGCAAGCTCGGCTTCTGAGCGCCCTCCCGGGAGCGACCTCCGGGCGCGCTCCCGCGGGCGCCCTCCCGGGCGCCTTCCCTGGGCGCCAGGTCACGGGCCCCGGCGGGGCCCGGGACCGCCCTTCAGGCGACTCCCTCAGGCGACTCCCTCAGGCCCCTTCCCTGAGCACCGCGCGGACCAGCTCGCGCTGGGCGTCGCTCAGGTGCGGGTCGGCGCAGTGCGCGGTGCGCCCGTCGACCGTGATCTCGTAGGAGAAGCCGTCCGGCACCCCCCGGACCGCGGTGGCCTCGGCCGGGCTCGCCGACACGGCCTGGTGGGCCAGGGCCTCCAGGTGTCGGGCGTCGGGCCGGCCGGAGGTGTCCAGCTCGGCCCGGCGCTCGATGCCGGCGAAGCCGCCGGAGCGGATCACAGAGATGCGCATGGCTCCATCCTTACGACCCGCGGCCCGGAGTGCTACCCCGATCCGCCCCGGGCGCGTCGCCTCCCGGCGTGCCGTCCCGTGGGCGTGGCGCTCCGCGGTGGCCGCTCGCTACTGCGCCGGGACGCCGACCTGGCTCCACGCCTTGTCGACCGCCTCCAGCTCCGCACCCTCGCCGAAGCGGGCGCGGGCGGCGGCCACCGACAGCCGGGCGAAGTCCGCGAAGGTGGCGTCGGTGGACAGCTCGCCGCCGGTCAGCGTGTCGTACCAGATCCGGCCCGCCCGCTCCCAGGCGTTGCCGCCGAGGGCCGTGGCGACCAGGTAGAAGGCGTGGTTGGGGATGCCGGAGTTGATGTGCACACCGCCGTTGTCGCGGCTGGTCCTGACGTAGTCGTCCATGGTCGCGGGCTGCGGGTCCTTGCCGAGGACGTCGTCGTCGTAGGCGGTGCCCGGAGCCTTCAGCGAGCGCAGCGCCTCGCCGGTGACGCCGGGGGCCAGCAGCCCCGCGCCGATCAGCCAGTCGGCTTGGTCGGCGGTCTGACCGAGGGAGTACTGCTTGATCAGCGAGCCGAAGACGTCGGACATGGACTCGTTGAGCGCCCCGGACTGGCCCCAGTACTCCAGGTTGGCGGTGTACTGGGTGACACCGTGGGTCAGCTCGTGGCCGATGATGTCGATCGAGACGGTGAAGTCCAGGAAGATCTCGCCGTCGCCGTCCCCGAAGACCATCTGTTGGCCGTCCCAGAAGGCGTTCCCGTAGTCCTCGCCGAAGTGGACGCTGGCGTCCAGCGGCAGCCCGGAGTCGTCGATGGAGTGCCGGCCGTACGCCTTCAGGAACAGCTCGAAGGTGGCGCCGAGCCCGTCGTAGGCGCGGTTGACCGTGGTGTCGGCGGTGGCCTGGTCGCCCTCGCCGCGGACCTTCCTGCCCGGCAGCCGCTCGGCGCCCTGGGCGTCGTAGATGGTGCGGTTCGGCTTGTCGGAGGGGGCGCCGGTGGGCGCGGCCAGGGCGCGCACGGTGGTGATGCGGCGGCGGGTGCGCTGGAGGGCGTCGTGCTCCAGGGTGCGGCTGGCCTTGTCGGCGATCCGGGATTCGCCGTGGCGGGCGAGTTTGTCCAGGATGTGCGGTGGCACGATGGTGCAGAAGAGGGTTTCAGCCATGTCGGGCAATGTGGCAGCGCGTCATGGGCTTGTCACTACTTGGCGCAATGATTGATGAAATCGAGTGGTTGATTCCCATTCGCACGCAACGGCGGCGCCGACCCCCACTCGTCCCGCATAGTGAAACGGGGGCTCCACATGCCGTACGGCTCGGATATGGTCGTTTCCATCATGCGTTTCGGGCTGCTTCTTCTTAGCTGCCGCGGCGAGGGCCTGTTGTCGTAGGTCGACCCCCTCCCCGCGGAGTGCGGTGTTGCGCCATACGCGCCCCGTCGGCCGTCCCAGTGCATCCCATGAATCCACGCGGACACCACAGGAGCCCCACGCAGATGTCGGTCCCTTCCACTCCCGAGCATTCCGTCGGCCGTCCCACGCCCATCACGGCGGCGACCGTCACGCAGCGGCCGTCCGGGATGCCGATCCACAAGTACGGCCCCTACGAGGCGGTGGACCTGGCCGACCGCACCTGGCCGAACCATCGCATCACCGCCGCGCCGCGCTGGCTCTCCACCGACCTGCGGGACGGTAACCAGGCGCTGATCGACCCGATGTCCCCGGCCCGCAAGCGGGAGATGTTCGACCTGCTGGTCCGGATGGGCTACAAGGAGATCGAGGTCGGCTTCCCCTCCTCGGGCCAGACCGACTTCGACTTCGTACGGTCGATCATCGAGGAAGGCGCCATCCCGGAGGACGTGACGATCTCCGTGCTGACCCAGGCGCGGGAGGAGCTGATCGAGCGCACCGTGGAGTCGCTGCGCGGCGCGCACAAGGCGACCGTGCACCTGTACAACGCCACCGCGCCGGTCTTCCGCCGCGTCGTCTTCCGCGGCTCGCGCGAGCAGGTCAAGCAGATCGCCGTCGACGGCACCCGGCTGGTGATGGAGTACGCCGAGAAGATCCTGGGTGACGAGACCGTCTTCGGCTACCAGTACAGCCCCGAGATCTTCACCGACACCGAGCTGGACTTCGCGCTGGAGGTCTGCGAGGGCGTCATGGACGTCTGGCAGCCGGAGGCCGGGCGGGAGATCATCCTGAATCTGCCCGCCACGGTCGAGCGGTCGACCCCCTCCACCCACGCCGACCGCTTCGAGTGGATGTCGCGGAACCTGTCCCGGCGCGAGCACGTGTGCCTGTCGGTCCACCCGCACAACGACCGGGGCACCGCCGTCGCCGCCGCCGAGCTGGCGATCATGGCGGGCGCGGACCGGATCGAGGGCTGCCTGTTCGGCCAGGGCGAGCGCACCGGCAACGTCGACCTGGTGACGCTGGGCATGAACCTGTTCTCCCAGGGCGTGGACCCGCAGATCGACTTCTCGCAGATCGACGAGATCCGTCGCACCGCCGAGTACTGCAGCCAGATGGAGGTCCACCCGCGCCACCCGTACGCCGGTGACCTGGTCTACACCGCCTTCTCCGGCTCCCACCAGGACGCCATCAAGAAGGGCTTCGAGGCGATGGAGGCCACCGCCTCCGCCGCCGGCAAGACGGTGGACGAGATCGAGTGGGCGGTTCCGTACCTGCCCATCGACCCCAAGGACGTGGGCCGCTCCTACGAGGCGGTCATCCGGGTGAACTCGCAGTCCGGCAAGGGCGGAATCGCCTACGTGCTGAAGAACGACCACAAGCTGGACCTGCCGCGCCGGATGCAGATCGAGTTCTCCAGGACGATTCAGGCCAAGACCGACGCCGAGGGCGGCGAGGTCACGCCCAAGGACATCTGGGCCGTCTTCCAGGACGAGTACCTGCCCAATCCGGCCGACCCGTGGGGCCGCATCCAGCTGCGCGCGGGCCAGACCACGACCGACAAGGACGGCATCGACACCCTCACCGTCGAGGCGGTCGTGGACGGCGTGGAGACCGTGCTGACCGGCTCCGGCAACGGCCCGATCTCCGCGTTCTTCGAGGCCCTGGCCGCGATCGGGGTGGACGCCCGACTGCTGGACTACCAGGAGCACACGATGAGCGAGGGCGCGAGCGCCCAGGCCGCCTCGTACATCGAGTGCGCGATCGACGGCAAGGTGCTGTGGGGCATCGGCATCGACGCCAACACCACCCGCGCCTCCCTGAAGGCCGTCGTCTCGGCGGTCAACCGGGCGCACCGCTGATCCACGCCCCGCCCGGTGCCCGCTCACCCGTGTGGTGGGTGGGCCACCGGGTTTGGCCTGTTGTCTCCGTACGGGGTACTGACGACACATTGGCGATGTGGCTAACATCACGTCAACGCGGCGACGTTGCCGGAGCGTGATGGAGGTGCGACGTGGTGCACACGGAGAGCCGCGGCGGCGGCGACGGCCGGAGCGGCCGGGAGCTGTGCGTCGTGGGTGTGCGCACGCTCTGGAAGACCGTCGGTGACGGCGAGTTCTTCTGCACCGAGTGCGGCGGCGACCGCAACTACCGCCGGCGCACCGGCCGCCGGCGCGTCGTGCTGTTCGGCCTCCCGCTCCCGCTGCTGCCGCGCAGCCAGGTCGCGCCCGTCCTCGAATGCGCCTCCTGCCGGGGCCGCTTCGGCATGGAGGCCCTGGACCACCCCACCACCACCCGCTTCTCCGCGATGCTGCGCGACGCCGTGCACACCGTCACCCTCGCCGTCCTCGCCGCCGGCGGCACCGAGGCCCGCCCGGTCCGCGACGCCGCCGTCGGCGCGGTCCGCAACGCCGGCTTCGACGACTGCGACGAGGAGCAGCTGCTCACCCTCATCGAGGCCCTGGCCGCGGACACCGGCCGCCTCCCCGACACCTGCGCCTCCCGCGACGGACTGGACCCCTGCGGCACCGCGCTCGCCATAGAGCTCCACGAGGCACTGGAACCCCTCGCCCCCCACCTCGCCCCCGCCGGCCGCGAGGCGATCCTGCTCCAAGGCGCCCGCATCGCCGTCGCCGACGGCCCCTACCGCCCCGCCGAGCGCGCCGTCCTCGAAACCGTCGGCCGTGCCCTGATGATCGGCCCGGACGACACGGCGCGGCTGCTGGCGACCACGCGGACCTCGTCCTGACGCGCCGCTGGCCCTGACGCGCCCGCGGACCGGAGCGTGAGGGCTTCGGGTGTCGGGGTGCTCGGAAGCGGGGCGGTGATACGCGGGCCGACGATACGCGGGCCGACGCGGCCGTCCAGGGCGCCGACGCGATGCGTCAAGGGAGGCGACGCGGCCGTCCACGGGCCGACGCGGCGTCCACGGGCCGACGCGGCCGTCTGTGGTGCGCGGGCGTGGCCGTGGCGCGAGAGTAGGGTGCGACACGGAGGCACCTCCCCCCGTTGAACAACCGGTACCTCCGTGCCGCGTAACCAGACTGGATGGCAGGCGAGGCCACGTCGACGTGTTTCGGCGAGGCCCGAAGGACGGCGAATCGGGAGGATCAGCCCATGGTGCTGCGCATCCACTTCACGGCCGAGGATCTGGCGCGCACCCGGCTGGCCGACCGGCCGCGGCCGCTGCTCGAACTGGGCAGCGCGATCCGGCTGTTGCAGAAGCCCACGCACACCTCGACGCATCCGGTCTGCTTCGACGCCTGGCGGCACCGGGCGTTCACCCGGCTGAGCCCGCGGGTGCGGACGCTCTTCGAGCTGATCCCGGCGTCCGGCTGGTCGTTGGACTTCCTCACCCCCGAGGCGTACGGCGACCCCGCGGCGCTGCTGGAGGAGGTGCGCCGCACCCCGAGCGCCCGATTACGCGCCGACCTGGCCGAGTGGGCGGAGCAGCGACCGCGAATACCGCGATGGACCCGCCGGCTCATGGACGAACCCCGGCAGCTGCAACGGCTGGTCGACACCATGGAGCACGCCTACGACCAGGTGATCGCGCCGTACTGGACGCAGATCGAGCAGCATGCCCGCACCGACCGGGCCGTCCGCATGCGCCAGCTCACCGAGGAGGGGCTCGCGGGGCTGCTGGGCGGGCTCAACCCGCGCTACATCCGGTGGGACCCGCCCGTCCTGGAGGTGACCCTGGCCTCGGGCCTCAGCGGCGACCTCCCGCTGTGCGGCCGCGGGCTGCTGCTCGTCCCCTCCTACTTCGAGTCGACCTTCCCGGTGCTCAACGACGCCGATCCGCAGCCCTGGATCGTCTTCCCCATCTGCGTCGACGAGAACATCCTGGTCCCGCTCGCCGCCACCACCGAGTCCGCCCGCGCGGGGGTGCCCCAGTCCCTGACCGCCCTCCTCGGTCGTACCCGCGCCACCGTCCTCCGCGCCATCGCCGACCACCCCGGCTGCACCACCAGCGAACTCGCCGACCACGCCCGGATCGCCACCGCCAGCGCCAGCGAGCACGCCACGATCCTGCGCGGCGCCGGCCTCACCACCAGCAGCCGCCACCGCAACTCCGTGCTGCACACCCCCACCGCGGCCGGGATCTCCCTGCTCAACGCGGCCACGTACTGACGTGCGAGGATCATGGGCCGGACCCACGCCACCACCCCACCGAAGCGAGGAGACGGCATGCCCGCGCGCACCGTACTGATCCTGCAGCATGTCGAGGTCGAGAAGCCGGGCATGATCCTTGACGCGCTGGCCGGCTGCGACGTCGAGGTCGACATCCGCAACCTGCTCACGACGGCGCCGGGCGCCCCGGCCGGTGAGCTGCCCGCGGCGGCCGAGTTGGCCGGGCTGGTCGTCATGGGCGGCCCCATGAACGCCGACGACACGGCCGCACACCCCGGGCTCGCCCGGGAGCGGGAGCTCCTGGCGGACGCCGTGGCGGCCGGTGTGCCGACGCTCGGCGTCTGCCTGGGCGCCCAACTGCTCGCCCGCTCGCAGGACATGAAGGTGCTGCCCGGTGCCGCCCTCGGCCAGGGCCCCGAGATCGGCTGGGCCCCGCTCCACGACGTCGACCGCCGTGACCCGGTCGTCGGTCCGCTCGCCGACGCCCCGGGAGTGCTGCACTGGCACGGCGACCGCATCGTCCTGGACGGGCCCGCCCTGGCCCGCACGGAGACCACCTCCTGCCAGGCGTTCCGCGTCGGGCCCGCGGCATGGGGGCTCCAGTTCCACCTGGAGGTCACCCCCGCCCTGCTGGACGAGTGGCTGGCCGAGCCCGGCTTCGTCGCGGAGGCGCGGGACGCCCTCGGCCCCGGCGCCCTGGACCGGCTGCGGGCCGACGCCCGCACCGTCGCCCCGGCGCTGCGCCCCCTGGCCGAACAGAGCCTGAGCCACCTGCGCCGGCTGGTCCAGGAGCGGGCGGCACGCTGACGCCGAGCGCCGCCGCCGAACCCCGAAACGGGGGCGGACCCGGCCGGGTGCGTGGCGCCGCGGGGCGCCGCCGTACGGAACAATGGCTCCATGAGTCTGTTCCGCGACGACGGCATCGTGCTGCGCACCCAGAAGCTCGGCGAGGCGGACCGGATCATCACGCTGTTGACCCGGGGCCACGGACGGGTGCGGGCCGTCGCCCGGGGGGTGCGACGGACCAAGTCGAAGTTCGGGGCTCGGCTGGAGCCTTTCTCGCATGTGGACGTGCAGTTCTTCGCACGCGGCAGCGACCTGGTCGGCCGTAGCCTGCCGCTGTGCACGCAGAGCGAGACCATCGCTCCGTACGGCAGCGGTATCGTGACCGACTACGCGCGCTACACCGCCGGGACCGCGATGCTGGAGACAGCGGAGCGGTTCACGGACCAGGAGGGCGAGCCCGCCGTCCAGCAGTATCTGCTGCTGGTCGGCGGGCTTCGCACGCTTGCGGCGGGGGAGCACGCTCCGCATCTGGTGCTCGACGCGTTCCTGCTGCGCTCGCTCGCCGTCAACGGCTACGCGCCGAGCTTCGGCGACTGTGCGAAGTGCGGCATGCCGGGTCCGAACCGGTTTTTCTCGGTCGGCGCCGGCGGCGTGATCTGCGGTGAGTGCCGGGTGCCCGGAAGCGTCGTACCCTCCTCGGAGACGCTGACGCTGCTCGGGGCGCTGCTCACGGGGGACTGGGAGACGGCGGACGCGTGCGAGGCGCGGCACGCCCGCGAAGGCAGCGGGCTGGTCGCGGCGTACCTGCACTGGCACCTCGAGCGGGGACTCCGGTCCCTGCGGTACGTAGAGAAGTAAGCAGCACCAGCCACGAAGGAGACGTGACACCGCATGGCACGACGCGGGATTCTGGGCCGGAGGCGACGTGACTACCGGGCCCCGGACCCACACCCCTCCGGTGCCCGGCCGCCGAAGATCCCCGGTGAGCTGGTCCCCAACCACGTGGCGATCGTCATGGACGGCAACGGCCGCTGGGCCAAGGAGCGCGGCCTGCCGCGCACCGAAGGGCACAAGGTGGGCGAGGGCGTGGTGCTCGACGTCCTCAAGGGCTGCCTGGAGATGGGCGTCAAGAACCTCTCCCTCTACGCCTTCTCCACCGAGAACTGGAAGCGCTCGCCCGACGAGGTCCGCTTCCTGATGAACTTCAACCGCGACGTCATCCGCCGCCGCCGCGACGAGATGGACGAGCTGGGCATCCGCATAAGGTGGACCGGCCGGATGCCCAAGCTGTGGAAGTCCGTGGTGCAGGAGCTCCAGATAGCGCAGGAGCAGACCAAGGACAACGACGCCATGACGCTGTACTTCTGCGTCAACTACGGCGGTCGCGCGGAGCTCGCCGACGCCGCGCAGGCGCTGGCCCGGGACGTCGCGGCGGGGCGGCTCGACCCGGACAAGGTCAACGAGAAGACGCTGGCGAAGTACCTGTACTACCCGGACATGCCGGACGTGGACCTGTTCCTGCGGCCGTCCGGAGAGCAGCGGACCTCGAACTACCTGATATGGCAGAGCGCCTACGCCGAGATGGTCTACCAGGACGTGCTGTGGCCCGATTTCGACCGTCGGGACCTGTGGCGGGCCTGCCTGGAGTACGCCTCCCGGGACCGCCGCTTCGGCGGAGCGATCCCCAATGAGGAGCTCCTCCGCAAGGAGGGGTGACAGGGCGGACAAGGGTGCGGGGCCGGCTGTGACAGCCGGCCCCGCACCCTTGTGTCGTTCTCGCCGCCGGTGGCCGGCGCTACGCCTTGGCCGCCGCGGCGCAGTCGCCGCAGGTGCCGAAGATCTCGATCGTGTGGGCCACGTCCACGAAGCCGTGCTCCGCGGCGATGGAGTCCGCCCACCGCTCCACGGCCGGGCCCTCCACCTCGACGGCCTTGCCGCAGGAGCGGCAGACCAGGTGATGGTGGTGGTCGCCGCTGCTGCACCGGCGGTAGACGGCCTCGCCCTCGGTCGTGCGCAGCACGTCGACCTCGCCCGCGTCGGCGAGCGACTGCAGCGTGCGGTAGACCGTGGTCAGCCCGACCGAGTCACCGCGGTGCTTGAGCATGTCGTGGAGTTCCTGCGCACTGCGGAACTCGTCCACCTCGTCCAGCGCTGCCGCCACCGCCGCGCGCTGCCTGGTGGACCGGCCGCGTACTGGGGGACCCGCGGTCGCCACAGTTTGCCTCCTCAAGCTCGGCTGCTCGAACTCACCCGTCCGGACTTGCATGGTCATTGTGCCAGGTAACGCATGGCGGCCGGGCGAGGCCTGTACAGCCGGGGCGAGAGCCGGGACGGTGGCGTCGGGGCTAGACCTGGACGTCGTCCCGCTTCGGCGTCTCCAGAGTGCACTCCGCGCCGGCCTCCTCGGCCCGTCGGGCGCGCTTTCTGGCCAGCGGTGCGGCGAGGACGGTGATCGCGGCGAAGACGGCGATGGCGAAGACGACGATGGTCGCGCCGGGGGGCACGTCCTCGTAGTAGGAGTAGACGGTGCCGGAGAGGGTGACGGTGACGCCGATGCCCATCGCCGCTGCCAGCGTCATGGCGAAGCCGCGAGTGGCCTGCTGGGCGGCGGCGACCGGGACCACCATCAGCGCGCTGACCAGCAGCAGGCCGACGACCCGCATGGCGACGGTGACGGTGATGGCGGCGGTGACGGCCAGCAGCAGGTTCAGCAGCCGCACCGGCAGCCCGGTGACGCGCGCGAACTCCTCGTCCTGGCAGACCGCGAACAGCTGGCGGCGCAGCCCGATGGTGACCAGCACCACGAAGCCGGCCAGGCAGCTGATCGCGGTGACGTCCTCCGGCGAGACCGTGGTGATCGAGCCGAAGAGGTAGGTCATCAGCTTGCCGTTGCCGCCGTCGGGCGCGAGGTTGATCAGCAGCACGCCGCCGGCCATGCCGCCGTAGAAGAGCATGGCCAGCGCGATGTCGCCGCGGGTCTTGCCGTACCAGCGGATCAGCTCCATCACGATCGCGCCGAGCGCGGAGACGGCGACCGCCGTCCACACGGGGTTGGCGCCGGTCAGGAAGCCGAGGGCGACGCCGGTGAGGGCGACATGGCCGATGCCGTCGCCCATGATCGCCTGGCGGCGCTGGACGAGGTAGATGCCGACGGCGGGGGCGGTGACGCCGATGAGGAGGGCGGCGATCAGCGCCCGCTGCATGAAGGCGTAGTTCAGGAATTCCATCAGCTCAGCAGCCCCGTCCGGATCGGCTCGGCGTCGGGCGCCGCATGCGGATGTACGTGGTCGTGGCCGGGCAGCGCGTGCTGGCCGACGGCCTCCGGCGGGGGACCGTCGTGCACCACGCAGCCGTCACGCAGCACCACGGCGCGGTCGATGAGCGGCTCCAGCGGGCCCAGCTCGTGCAGCACCAGCAGCACGGTGGTGCCGGCGTCGACCTGCTCGCGCAGGGTGGCGGCCAGCACCTGCTGGCTGGCCAGGTCCACCCCGGCCATCGGCTCATCCATGATCAGCAGCTCCGGCTCGCCGGCCAGGGCGCGGGCGATCAGCACCCGCTGGTGCTGGCCGCCGGAGAGCGCGTTGACCGAGTCCCGGGACCGGTCGGCCATGCCGACCAGCTCCAGGGCGCGGTCCACCGCGGCCCGGTCGGCGCGGCCCAGCAGCCCCAGCCGGGAGCGGCCCAGTCGACCCGCGGAGACGACCTCCCGGACGGTCGCGGGGACGCCGCTGGCGGCGGTGGTGCGCTGCGGCACATAGCCGATCCGCGCCCAGTCGCGGAAGCGGCGGCGCGGGGTGCCGAAGAGCTCGAGCTCACCCTCGCTGAGCGGCACCTGGCCGACGACGGCGCGCACGGCCGTCGACTTGCCCGAGCCGTTCGCGCCGAGCAGGGCCACCACCTCGCCGCGGTGCACGGTGAGGTCCACGCCGCGCAGCACGGGGCGCGAGCCCAGCGAGGCCCTGGCCCCGCTGAGGGATATGACCGGCTCCGTCATCTCTGTCGCCTCCGTCACTGTGCGCCCAGGGCTCCCTGCAGGGCCCGCAGGTTCGCCCGCTGGACCGCGAAGTAGTCGTCGCCCCGAGAATCCTCGGCGATGCTCTCCAGCGGGTCCAGCACATCGGTCTTGAGCCCGAGGTCCCCGGCCAGCGTCTTGGCCGTCTTGTCGCTCACGAGCGTCTCGAAGAAGACGGTGTTCACCTTGTCCTCTTCCGCCACCTGGTGCAGCTTCTTCATCCGGGCCGGGCTGGGCTCGGCCTCCGGGTCGAGCCCGGAGATGGCCTCCTGCTCCAGGCCGTAGCGCTCGGCGAGGTAGCCGAAGGCGGCGTGGGCGGTGATGAAGGTGTCGGTGGTGCGGTTCTTCAGTCCGGTGCGGAACTCGCGGTCGAGCGCGTGCAGCTCCTCGACCAGCTTGGCGGTGTTGGCGCGGTAGTCGGCCGCGTGCTTCGGGTCGGCCTTCTCCAGGGCCTTCCCGACGCCCTTGGCCACCTCGGCGTACTTCACCGGGTCCAGCCAGACATGGGGGTCGGCGCCGGTGTCCTCGCCGTGGTCGTGGCCCTCGTGGTCGCCCTGCGGCTCGTCGTGGTCCTCGGCGTGGTCGCCGTGGCCCTCATCGCCGTGGTCGCCGTGGCCCTCATCGCCGTGGTCCTCGCTGCCCTCGCCGTGGCCCTCGGCGCCGTGGTCGTGGCCGTCGACCTCGGCCCCGTGGTCTTCGAGGGGGGTGTACGAAGCGGCGTCGGCGACGTGCTCGGGGCCGTTCTGGTCGATGGCCTCGTCGACGGCGGGCTGCAGGCCCTTGAGGTAGATCACCAGGCCCGACTCGGAGAGCTGGGCGGTCTGCTTGGGGCTGATGTCCAGGTCGTGCGGCTCGGCGCCCGGCTTGGCGAGCGTGGTCACCCGTATGTGATCGCCGCCGATCCGCTCGGCCAGGAACTCCATCGGGTAGAACGCCGCCATCACGCGGAGCTTGCCGTCCCCGTCCCGGCCGTCGGAGTCGGTGGTGGAACAGGCGGTGAGGGCCGCCAGGCCGAGAGCGAGGGCCCCCGCCACGGCGGCCGAGGGTATGAGGCGACGTGCGACGTTCATGACTCTCATTTTCAACAAAACTGGAAACCATTGTCAACAACGGTGGTCGCAGTGCTCAGGGGCCGATCGATTTGATCGAAGGGGTGCACGCGCCGGTAATCTGAGGCATTCGCTTCGTCGTCTTCAATGAAGAGAGCACCGTGGCCGCCGACAAGATCGAAACCATCGTCAGCCTGAGCAAGCGCCGTGGCTTCGTTTACCCCTGCAGCGAGATCTACGGCGGCCAGCGCGCCGCCTGGGACTACGGACCGCTCGGTGTCGAGCTGAAGGAGAACATCAAGCGCCAGTGGTGGCGCTCCATGGTCACCTCGCGTGACGATGTCGTCGGTCTCGACTCCTCGGTGATCCTGGCCCGTGAGGTCTGGGAGGCGTCCGGCCACGTCGCCACCTTCACCGACCCGCTGACCGAGTGCACCTCCTGCCACAAGCGGTTCCGCGCGGACCACCTGGAGGAGGCGTACGAGGCCAAGCACGGCCACGCCCCGGCGAGCCTGGCCGAGCTGAACTGCCCGCACTGCGGCACCAAGGGCTCCTTCACCGAGCCCAAGCAGTTCTCCGGTCTGCTCTCCACCCACCTCGGCCCGACCCAGGACACCGGCTCGGTCGCCTACCTGCGCCCCGAGACCGCCCAGGGCATCTTCACCAACTTCATGCAGGTCCAGCAGACCTCGCGGCGCAAGCCGCCGTTCGGCATCGCCCAGATGGGCAAGTCGTTCCGTAACGAGATCACGCCGGGCAACTTCATCTTCCGCACCCGCGAGTTCGAGCAGATGGAGATGGAGTTCTTCGTCAAGCCGGGCGAGGACGAGCAGTGGCACGAGTACTGGATGGAGCAGCGCTGGAACTGGTACCGCGACCTCGGCATCCGCGAGGAGAACATCCGCTGGTACGAGCACCCGAAGGAGAAGCTGTCCCACTACTCGAAGCGCACCGCTGACATCGAGTACCGCTTCAACTTCGGCGGCACCGAGTTCTCCGAGCTGGAGGGCGTGGCCAACCGCACCGACTACGACCTCAAGGCGCACTCCGCCGCCTCCGGCCAGGACCTGTCGTACTTCGACCAGGAGGCCGGCGAGCGCTGGACCCCCTACGTCATCGAGCCGGCGGCCGGCGTCAACCGCGCCATGCTCGCCTTCATGCTCGACGCCTACATCGAGGACGAGGCGCCCAACGCCAAGGGCAAGATGGAGAAGCGCACCGTGATGCGCCTCGACCCGCGCCTGGCGCCGGTCAAGGTCGCGGTGCTGCCGCTGTCCCGCAACCCGCAGCTGTCCCCGAAGGCCAAGGGCCTCGCCTCGGACCTGCGCAAGCACTGGAACATCGAGTTCGACGACGCCGGCGCCATCGGCCGCCGCTACCGTCGCCAGGACGAGATCGGCACGCCGTTCTGCGTCACCGTCGACTTCGACACCCTCGAGGACAACGCGGTCACCGTGCGCGAGCGCGACACGATGAAGCAGGAGCGCGTCTCCCTGGACCAGATCCAGAGCTACCTGGGCGGCCGCCTGATCGGCTGCTGACGGCTCGGCCTGCCGGCCTGGCCTGAGCGCGGCGAGGCCCCGGTTTCCGTACGGAGCGTACGGAGGCCGGGGCCTCGTGCGTGTGGCGCGGTGCGGTGGCCTACGCCTCCCAGCCGGCGGTGTCGAGCTCGAAGTCGAAGGGGGCGGGGATGTGGACCTTGTCGCCGAACTTGCACGGTGTCCGTGTGGTGTAACCCCATTCGGAGGGCCCGGAGAACACCGTGAGCACCCGTTCCTGCATGTCCAGCAGCAGGTAGACGGGCACATGCCGGCCGTAGACAGCCAGCTTGTCCTGGTAGTCGATGTCGCGTGTTGAGGCGGAGGTCAGCTCGGCGACCAGGGAGAGAGCCTCACCAGGAATCCGGATGCCCTCGGATACGCTCGCGAACGCTGCTGCCTCCGTGACATGCACATCCGGCCCGTAGGCACGCTCGGCGTCAGCGAACACGAACAGGAACGGCGAGGTGTCCACGTTGGAGCCGACGGGTAGGCGGGGCCGCAACTGGTCGCGCAGCGAGAGCATGGGCGCTTGGTATGAGGGCTTCGACCAAGGCGACAAGACGATCTTTCCCCCGATGATCTCGGCGCTGAAGCCTGCCGGTACATGCTCGTTCATGGCCTCCAGGGCTTCACACAGCTGCGCGAAGCTGGCGGCTCCTGGCGTCGTTATCGTCGGTGGTGGGAAGTCCAACATGGTCGTCATGATGCGCCTCCTAGCGTCAGTAGGCCAGCCAACACTCACCGTAGTCAGTCCCGCTGGCAATCGCTGGTGCCATCATCCGATCCGGGGAGCTCAGGTCCGCAGTCCGCACAAAAGCAAGTCGCACACCGCCGCGAACGCCCCGTCGATCTCCGGCAGCGACCACTCCGCCGCGTACGCCGGGTCGTGGAAGCGGTTGGTCGCGTCCCACAGGGCGCGGGCGGTGGTTGCCGGGTCGAGCTCGGTGAACTCGCCGGTGGCCACGCCGGAGGCCACGATGGTCGCGAGCTGCCCGACCATCGTGTCGATGTGGTGCTCCACCGTGGCGCTGTTCTCGCCGACCAGCGCCATGTAGGTGGCGAAGAGCTCCGGGTCGTCGCCGGCCTTGCGCCGCTTGGCGGCGAACAGGGCGGCGAGCCAGGCGCGCAGTCGGTCCGCCGCCGGCTCGGACCCCGCGGCGATCGCGGACAGCTCCGCGTGCGACTGGTCCAGCCACCGCTCGGTGACCGCCTCGCGCAGCGCCGCCTTGGTGCGGAAGTGACGGTAGACGCTGCCGTGGCTGACCCCCAGCGCCCGGGCGACGTCCACCACGGTGGCCTTCGCCGGGCCGAAGCGTCGCAGCACCTCCTCGGTGGCTTCGAGGATGCGGTCGGGGGTCAGCTGCTCGGGCGGCATCGGGTCCCTTACTTCTCGCTGTCGAGGTGCGCCATCTGGGCCTCCGGGTAGCGCGCGCCCGCGGCGGCGCCCGCCGGAACGGCCGCTTCGATCGCGGCCAGGTCGTCGCCGTCGAGCGTAACGTCCAGCGCGCCCACCGCCTCGGCCAGGCGGTCCCGACGCCGCGCGCCGACCAGCGGCACGATGTCCTCGCCACGGGACAGCACCCAGGCGATGGCGATCTGAGCGACGGTCACGCCCTTCCGCTCGGCGATCTCGCGCAGCGCGTCCACCAGGTCCAGGTTGCGGTCGAGGTTCTCCCCCTGGAACCGCGGGCTGATGCCGCGGAAGTCGTTCGCGGCGAGCTTGCGGTCGCGGGCGAAGTGGCCGCTGATCAGGCCGCGGGAGAGCACGCCGTACGCGGTGACGCCGATGCCCAGCTCGCGCGCGGTGGGCAGGATCTCCCGCTCGATCTCCCGCGAGATCAGCGAGTACTCGATCTGGAGGTCGGCGATCGGGGCCACGGCGGCGGCCCGGCGCAGGCTCTCCGCGCCCACCTCCGACAGCCCGATGTGCTTCACATAGCCGGCCTCCACCAGCTCGGCGATGGCGCCGACGGTCTCCTCGACCGGGACGGAGTGGTCGAGCCGGGCGATCCGGTAGATGTCGATGTGGTCCGTGCCCAGGCGCTGCAGCGAGTACGCGGCGAAGTTCTTCACCGCCGCCGGGCGGCCGTCGTAGCCCAGCCAGCTGCCGTCGGGGCCGCGCAGGGCACCGAACTTGACGCTGGTCAGGGCCTGCTCGCGCAGCGCCGCGGGGGCGGTGCGCAGCGCCTCGTTGAGCAGCAGCTCGTTGTGGCCCATGCCGTAGAAGTCGCCGGTGTCCAGCAGTGTGATGCCGGCGTCGAGGGCGGCGTGGACGGTGGCGATGGACTCCGAGCGGTCGGCTTCGCCGTAGAGGGCGGACATGCCCATCGCGCCGAGACCGAGGGAGGAGACCTGGGGGCCGGTGGTGCCGAGGGTGCGGGTCTGCACGGGGTGCTCCTTGGGGGTGGGAGAGCGGCTGACGCCATCGAGAATGACATGTGCGATGACAGATTTCAATATTTGTCATCGAGATTCTGTTCAGTGTCGCTCGAACCCGCGCCGCCCCGTCAGCCCACCGCCCCGTCAGCCCACCGCGCGCGGCAGCCGCAGGCTCAGCAGCGCCGTCAGCACGATGGCCGCCACCTGCACCGCGAGCGTCGTCACCAGCGCGTCCCGCATCCCCGCCGCGGACTCCACGGAGAGGAAGAGCGTGCCGAGGGTGGCCACGCCCAGGGCCATCGCGGACTGCTGCGTGGTGACCATCACCCCGCTGCCCACCCCGGCCCGCTCGGCCGGCACCTCCGCCAGCACGATCCGGAACAGCAGCGGCAACTGGAGCCCCTGGCCGAAGCCGGCCAGCGCGATGCCCGGCAGCAGCGCCCACACGTCCAGGTCCGGCCAGCCGCGCAGCACCGTCACGGCGAGCAGCGTCAGGCCCAGGCCCTGCACCACCGCGCCGACCGTGATCACCCGGCTGCCGAACCGGGCCGCCAGCCGCGGGCCCGCGAGCGAGACGCAGAAGAAGGCCACCGCCATCGGCACCAGCGCCACCCCGGCGGCCACCGGCCCGAACCGCAGGCCCTCCTGGAGCGCCACCGCCACCACGAACATGAAGCCGCCGAAGCCGGTGGAGAACGGCACCACCAGCGCCAGGCCGCGCCGCAGCCCCGGCAGCGCGAACAGGCTCGGCGGCACCAGGGGGACCCGGTCGGGCCGGCCCGCGGCGTCGAGGCGCCGCTCCACCACGAAGAACGCGGCCGCGGCCGGCGGGAACAGCGCCAGCAGCACCCAGGTCCACAGCGGCCATCCCGCGGCCCGCCCCTCCGTCAACGGCAGCAGCAGCGTGACCAGCGAGAGCGCCAGCAGCACCGTGCCGGCCACGTCGACCGGCGCCGGGCGGTCGGAGCGGGTCTCCGGGACGGTACGGGCGGCGAGCACCAGCCCCAACAGCGCGACCGGCACGTTGACCAGGAACACCGCGCGCCAGCCGGTGCCCGCCAGGTCCGCCGCGACCAGCACCCCGCCCAGGATCTGGCCGGCGACCATCGACAGACCGCCGGTGGCGCCGTACAGGCTCAGCGCCCGGGCCCGGCGCGGGCCGGAGGTGGTGGCCTGGATGGTGGCCAGCACCTGGGGGAGCAGCAGCGCGGCGGCCGCGCCCTGCGCCACCCGCGCCCCGACCAGCGTCCAGGCGTCCGGTGCCAGCCCGCAGGCCAGCGAGGTCACGCCGAAGGCGGCCATGCCGACGAGGAACAGCCGGCGGCGCCCGAAGGTGTCGCCGAGCCGGCCGCCGAGCACCAGCAGCACGGCGTACGCCACGCCGTACCCGGCCACCACCAGCTCCAGCACGGCCGGGCTCGCGTCGAGGTCGCGGCCCATCGCGGGCAGGGCGACGTTGACGATGAAGAAGTCGATCATCGGCAGGGCGGAGCCCAGCAGAATGGTGATCAACCCGGGCGCGGTCAGCCCGGCCGGGTCCTTGGCCGGGGCCCGGCCCCGGGACGTGGTCGAGGTCGAAGTCGACGTCGAGGTCGAGATGGGTGCTGTCGAGGTGGGGGGAGCCTGGGCTCGTATCCGGGTATCGCTCACGCCGACGAGCCTCGTCGCCGCCCCAGCCTGGTACCAGAGTCTCTTTATCCTGGTACAAGAGGTACCTGGCAACCGGCTGGGCGCTCCGGCAGGCTGAGATCATGAGTACGACGATCATGCGGCCCGCGGGCACCGACACCGAGACCCGGCGCTCCGAACTCGCCGCCTTCCTGCGCAGCCGTCGTGAGCGGATCACCCCCGAGCAGGTCGGGCTGGTGCGCGGCGCCCGGCGCCGCACCCCCGGCCTGCGCCGCGAGGAGGTCGCCCAGCTCTCCGCCGTCGGCGTCACCTGGTACACGTGGCTGGAGCAGGGCCGCGACATCAAGGTCTCCGCCCAGGTGCTGGACGCCATCGCCCGTGCGCTGCTGCTCGACCGCAGCGAGCGCGCCCATCTCTTCGCCCTCGGCGGGGCCACCGACCCGGCTCCGAGCGGCGAGTGCGGCGGGGTGCCGCGGTCGCTGCGGCTGTTGATGGACGAGTTGGAGCCCTTGCCGGCCTGCGTGCAGAACAGCCGGTCCGACATCCTCGCCTACAACCGCGTCTACGGGCGGATGATGTGCGACCTCGACGCCCTGCCGCCGGAGGACCGCAACTGCCTCTGGTTGGCCTTCACCAACGCCGCCTGGCGCGCCAGCCTGGTCGACCCGCACGAGGCGGTCCGCGCGATGACCGCCAAGTTCCGCGCCGCCATGGCCGAGCACGTCGCCGATCCGGCCTGGAAGGCCCTGGTCAGGCGGCTGCACGAGGCGTCGCCTGAGTTCCGGGAGATCTGGCGGCGGCACGAGGTGCTGCGGCCCGGCGAGAAGACCAAGGTCTTCCGCCAGTCGAGCGTCGGCCTGTTGCGCCTGAACTACACCCCTCTCTGGACCGCCCAGACCCCGGGCGTCGGGACCAGGCTGCTGACGTACGTCCCCGCCGACGCGGAGTCCCGCGAGCGTCTGGAACGGCTGCACGCGCTGGCCCTGACCCCGGCCTGATCCGGTCCGAGGGCGATCGCCGGAGGGCGGTCGCGGGACCTGCGCGGAGCGCTGAGGTCACGACGGCCCCACGCCGGGCGGCGGACACATGTCGGCGTTGGCCGGGGGGCGGCCCGGTCGGGCGGGCTCGTCGAAGAGGGTGGCGGCGCGGCGGGCGGAGCGGTCGGCCCAGGGGGTGGTGGTGAGGACGCCCAGCAGCAGGATGACGCCGCCGCAGCCGGCGATGATCCACCAGGCGGGGCGGCTGGCGGCGGCGAAGTCGGCGGCGGAGGCGGCGCCGTGCAGGGAGGCGACGCCGCCGACGATGCCCGCCGCCAGGACGGAGCCGATCACGGCCACGCCCAGCGAGGTGCCGATCTGCCGGCTGGTGGAGGCGACGGCGGCGGCGACCCCCGCCTGAGCGCGGGGCATGCCCGAGACGGCGGTGTTGGTGATCGGGGCGTTGACCAGGCCGAAGCCGATGCCGAAGAGCACATAGCCGGTGATCAGCGTGGCGTTGTGGGCATGGGCGTCGAAGCCGGCGAAGAGGACCCCGCAGCCGCCCATCGCCAGCCCCGCCAGCAGCAGCGGCAGCCGTGGCCCGCGCCCGCCGACCATCCGCCCCGACAGCGGCGCGAAGACCAGGCACATGGTCGCCATCGGCAGCATCCACAGCCCGGCGTCCAGCGGGGACAGCCCGCGCACCTCCTGGAGGTACAGGGCGTTCACGAACAGGAAGCCGCTGAGCGAGGCGAAGGCGCACACCGCGTTGACGGTCGCCCCACTGAACGGGACGCTGCGGAAGAAGCGCAGTTCGATCAGCGGGTCCACCCGGCGCCGCTCGTAGTGGATCAGCCCCACCAGCGCCAGCACGGCGATCGCGGCGCAGATCGGGATCAGCGGCCCGTCCAGCCCCACGCCCGGCGCCTCGATGATCGCGTAGGTGACGGAGCCGAGCAGCGCGATGACCAGGAGCTGGCCGACGACGTCGACCCGGCGCGGGCGGGGGGCCTGGGACTCCGGCACGTACCGCGCGGTCAGCGCCATCGCGAGGATGCCGACCGGGAGGTTGACCCAGAAGATCGAGCGCCAGCCGACCGACTCCACCAGCACTCCGCCGATCACCGGCCCGGCCGCCATGCTGATGCCCACCACCCCGCCCCATACCCCGATGGCGCGGGCGCGCTCGCGGGGGTCGGTGAAGGTGTTGGTGATGATCGACATCGCCACCGGGTTGAGCATCGAGCCGCCGACGGCCTGCACCATCCGGAAGACCACCAGGAGCTCCAGGTTCGGGGCGAGGCTGCACAGCCCGGAGCCCACCGTGAAGATCACCAGTCCGAGTTGGAAGACCCGCTTGCGGCCGATCCGGTCGGCGGTCGACCCGGACAGCATCAGCAGGGAGGCCAGCACCAGGGCGTAGGCGTCGATCGTCCACTGCATGCCGGAGACCGAGGTGTCCAGGTCCCGTCGCATCACCGGCAGCGCGACGTTGAGCACGGTGTTGTCCAGGCTGACGAGCAGCAGGCTCATACAGCAGACGGCGAGCACGAGCAGGCGCCGCCGTTGGCTCAGCTCAGGCATGATCTGAACGCTACAGCGGCAGCGCCGCTCCGGCGCTGGCGATGCGTCCGCGTGGGTGCGGGACAATGGGAGGTCGTCCCTCCTGCCCGCGCACCCCGAGGAAGCCGCCCATGACCCTGACGCAGCAGTTGCAGATCGGACCGCACACGGTCCAGCCGCCGGTGGTGCTGGCGCCGATGGCCGGGATCACCAACGCGCCGTTCCGCACCCTGTGCCGCGAGTTCTCGGGCGGTAAGGGCTTGTTCGTCAGCGAGATGATCACGACGCGGGCGCTGGTCGAGCGGGACGCCAAGACCATGCGGCTGGTCCACTTCGACGGGACCGAGAAACCGCGTTCCATCCAGCTGTACGGGGTGGACCCGGTCACCGTCGGCAAGGCCGTCCGGATGATCGTGGAAGAGGACCTCGCCGACCACATCGATCTGAACTTCGGCTGCCCGGTGCCGAAGGTGACCCGCAAGGGCGGCGGCTCGGCGCTGCCGTTCAAGCGCCATCTGCTGCGCGCGATCCTGCGCGAGGCGGTGACCGGCGCGGGCGACCTGCCGGTGACGATGAAGATGCGCAAGGGCATCGACGACGACCACCTCACCTACCTCGACGCGGGCCGGATCGCGGTCGAGGAGGGGGTGACGGCCATCGCCCTGCACGGTCGCACCGCGGCGCAGCACTACGGCGGCACGGCCGACTGGGAGGCCATCGCGCGGCTGAAGGAGGCCGTGCCGGAGATCCCGGTGCTGGGCAACGGCGACATCTGGTCGGCGGACGACGCCGTGCGGATGATGCGCGAGACCGGCTGCGACGGCGTGGTCGTGGGGCGCGGCTGCCTGGGGCGCCCCTGGCTCTTCGGCGACCTGGTCGCCGCGTTCGAGGGCGGCGGGAGCCCCGCGCGACCCACGCTGCGCGAGGTGGCGGCGGTGATGCGGCGCCACGCCGAGCTGCTGGGGGAGTGGCTGGAGGACGAGGCGCGCGGTGTCATCGACTTCCGCAAGCACGTCGCCTGGTACACCAAGGGCTTCTCGATCGGCTCCGAGGTTCGGAAGAAACTGGCGATCACCTCATCGCTGGACGAAATGGACGCTCTTATGAGCGAGCTCGACCTCGACCAGCCCTGGCCGATGGGTGCCGACGGCCCGCGTGGACGCACGTCGGGGAGGAACCGGGTCGTCCTGCCGGATGGCTGGCTCAATGATCCGTATGAGCAGGCATCCGTCGACGTCGACGCGGAGTTGGACACCTCGGGGGGATGACGCCCTCGTAGCGCGGCCGTAACGGGTCCGAATGATGGGATCCGGCCAGTGGGCGGTGCGTGATTCTCGCCACGCTTGATGCATGGTTTGCTCATATGAGCGTTTTCGAGGCGGATCCATCTTTCCAAGGGGTGGCACTGGGTGCCACCCCTTTGGTGTTCGTTCCCTTCGGGCTATCCTCACGCTCCGTATGTATTACCGCGCATGGCGCTGGCGTACGGTAGTCATGTGTTCGACTCTTGAAGATGACCCTCCGTGGTGCAACCCAGGGTGAGGACTTTCGATCTAGTGGCGGACGGGTGGTTACGGCCGCATGACGGCCAAGTGGACGTACCCAGGAACCTTCGATCTGGGTACGCTCCCCGCCGTCAGGGCAGCCGTCCGGAGGAGATCGAGTCCCGTGTCGGATACACAAGGTCAGCAGAAGTTCGTTTACGACTTCACCGAGGGCAACAAGGATCTGAAGGACCTGCTCGGCGGGAAGGGTGCCAACCTCGCCGAGATGACCAACCTGGGTCTTCCCGTCCCTCCCGGCTTCACGATCAGCACCGAAGCGTGCCGTGTGTACCTCGAGAGCGGCTCTGAGCCCACGGCACTGCGTGACGAGGTGAGCGCCCACCTCACGGCGCTCGAAGAGACCATGGGCAAGCGCCTCGGCCAGGCGGACGACCCGCTGCTGGTATCGGTGCGCTCCGGCGCCAAGTTCTCCATGCCCGGCATGATGGACACCGTCCTGAACATCGGGCTCTCCGACGAGTCGGTCTCCGGGCTCGCGACGCAGGCCGGCGACGAGCGGTTCGCCTGGGACTCCTACCGCCGTCTGATCCAGATGTTCGGCAAGACCGTCCTCGGCGTCGACGGCGAGCTGTTCGAGGACGCCCTGGAGGAGGCCAAGCGCGCCAAGGGCGTCACCGTCGACGTCGACCTGGACGCCGCCGACCTGCGCCAGCTGGTCGCCGTCTTCAAGGACCTCGTGGCCAAGGAGACCGGTCGCGCGTTCCCGCAGGACCCGCGCGAGCAGATGGACCTCGCCATCAAGGCGGTCTTCGACTCCTGGAACGGCGAGCGTGCCAAGCTCTACCGCCGTCAGGAGCGGATCCCCAGCGACCTGGGCACCGCGGTCAACATCTGCTCGATGGTCTTCGGCAACCTCGGCCCCGACTCCGGCACCGGCGTCGCCTTCACCCGCGACCCGGCCAGCGGCCACCAGGGCGTCTACGGCGACTACCTGCAGAACGCCCAGGGCGAGGACGTCGTCGCCGGCATCCGCAACACGGTCCCGCTCGCCGATCTGGAGCAGATCGACAAGGCGTCGTACGACCAGCTGATGCAGATCATGGAGACGCTGGAGACGCACTACAAGGACCTGTGCGACATCGAGTTCACCATCGAGCGCGGCAAGCTGTGGATGCTCCAGACCCGCGTCGGCAAGCGGACGGCGGGGGCCGCCTTCCGCATCGCCACCCAGCTGGTCGACCAGGGCCTCATCGACGAGGCCGAGGCGCTCCAGCGGGTGAACGGCGCCCAGCTGGCGCAGCTGATGTTCCCGCGCTTCGACGAGAACGCCACCGTGGAGAAGATCGGCCGCGGCATCGCCGCCTCGCCGGGCGCCGCCGTCGGCAAGGCGGTCTTCGACTCGTACACCGCCGTCAAGTGGTCCCGCTCGGGCGAGAAGGTCATCCTGATCCGCCGCGAGACCAACCCGGACGACCTGGACGGCATGATCGCCGCGGAGGGCATCCTCACCTCCCGCGGCGGCAAGACCTCGCACGCGGCCGTGGTCGCCCGCGGCATGGGCAAGACCTGTGTCTGCGGCGCCGAGGAGCTGGAGGTCGACACCAAGCGCCGCCGGATGACCACCGCCTCCGGCGTGGTCGTCGAGGAGGGTGACGTCGTCTCCATCGACGGCTCCACCGGCAAGGTCTACCTGGGCGAGGTCCCGGTGGTCCCGTCCCCGGTCGTCGAGTACTTCGAGGGCCGCATGCACGCGGGCGCCGACGACGCCGACGAGCTGGTCAAGGCCGTGCACCGGGTCATGGCGTACGCGGACCGGGTGCGCCGGCTGCGGGTGCGCGCCAACGCCGACAACGCCGAGGACGCCGCCCGCGCCCGCCGCTTCGGCGCCCAGGGCATCGGGCTGTGCCGCACCGAGCACATGTTCCTCGGTGAGCGGCGCGAGCTGGTGGAGCGGCTCATCCTCGCGGACACCGAGGACGAGCGCGGCCAGGCGCTGGAGGCCCTGCTGCCGCTGCAGAAGGGCGACTTCGTCGAGCTCTTCGAGGCCATGGACGGGCTGCCGGTGACGGTCCGCCTGCTCGACCCGCCGCTGCACGAGTTCCTCCCGGACATCACCGAGCTGTCGGTGCGGGTCGCGCTCGCCGAGGCCCGCGAGGAGACCCACGAGAACGAGCTGCGGCTGCTTCAGGCCGTGCACCGGCTGCACGAGCAGAACCCGATGCTGGGCCTGCGCGGCGTCCGCCTCGGCCTGGTCATCCCCGGCCTGTTCACCATGCAGGTCCGGGCGATCGCCGAGGCCGCGGCGGAGCGGAAGAACGCCAAGGGCGACCCGCGTGCCGAGATCATGATCCCGCTCGTCGGCACCGTGCAGGAGTTGGAGATCGTCCGCGAGGACGCCGAGAAGGTCATCGCCGAGGTCGAGGCCGCCACCGGCGTCGAGCTGAAGCTGGCGCTGGGCACGATGATCGAGCTGCCGCGCGCCGCGGTGACCGCCGGTCAGATCGCCGAGGCCGCCGAGTTCTTCTCCTTCGGCACCAACGACCTCACCCAGACCGTGTGGGGCTTCTCCCGGGACGACGTGGAGGCGAGCTTCTTCACCGCCTACCTGGAGAAGGGCATCTTCGGCGTCAGCCCGTTCGAGACGATCGACAAGGACGGCGTCGGCGCCCTGGTCCGCAGCGCGGTGCAGGCCGGCCGGGCCACCCGCCCGGACATCAAGCTCGGCGTCTGCGGCGAGCACGGCGGCGACCCGGAGTCCGTTCACTTCTTCCACGAGGTGGGTCTGGACTACGTCTCCTGCTCCCCGTTCCGGATCCCGGTGGCGCGCCTGGAGGCGGGCCGCGCGGCGGCCCAGAGCACGGGCAGCGACAGCCGCTGACGCAGCGGCCCTCGCCGGCCCGCGCGAGCGGGCCGGCAGGGGCGCGACCGCGGTGGGCCGTCCGTCCGAAGACGGCGGCCGCGACCTTCCGCGGACGGCCTTGAGACGGCTCGACGGCGGGTCGCCGGCTTGATGCGTTGAAGGCGGTCTCGACGGTCGACAGACGACCGGAGTCCGTACGCCGGGCACTACCCTCAGCCCGGCCGTGGTTCCGGCTTACAAGGGGGCGGCACCTGTGCGGAGGTGCCGCCCCCTCTCACTCCCCCCACGGGAGCTGTTGCCGCTCGCATCGGCCCGAGCGGCAACAGAAGTGCTCAGTGGCCGGTACGCACTCGTCACCCCCCACGGGAACGAGCAATCCGATCCTGAGCACCGCTGTTGAATAGCGGACATTCGCCACACTCCCGCCGCTGCGGCGTTGGGGCGTATACCCGCTTTCCTGGGGAACAGCATTCCGGTTGGCGCCCGTCTCCGCGACCCGTTTCAAGTGTGGCCAAAAGGGCGTGGTGACTGCCTGTGTTAGTGTGCATACTCGTCCGTGATCGGGGGGTGGCCACGGCATGTCGCATGTGGGGGTCAGGTGCTACGCGTTCACTTCAGTGAACTCGATCTGGCGCGGTTGCGGATGGCGACCCGCCCTGACGCGCTCTGGGAAACCGTTTTAAGTTTCCACCGGCTCCGCGACAAACAGGGGGAGTTGGTATACGGGGAATGGCGCTCCGGAACGCGCGCCCGGTTGAAGGGTGAAACGCGTCTGCTGGCGCCCCTGATTCCGCTCCGCGGCTATTTCCCCGACTTCCTGACACCTGCCGAGGGAATAATCGGCGCGGACGCCGCGATGGAGGCGCTGCGGGCCACGGATAGCAATCGCTTGCATGATGAAATCTCCCGGCTCACCGCCGCGCGCAGTCTACCCGCGTGGATACGGGACCTGGCCGAGGGGGTGGACCGGTCGCTGGAGCGGCTGGTCAGCGCGCTGCGCGCGTACCACCAGGCGGCCATAGCGCCGTACTGGCCGCACATACAGGCCCGTATCGAGGCCGATCGGGCCACCCGGGGTCGGGCGCTGCTGGACGGGGGCGCGGACGGTCTGCTGGCCTCGCTGCCGTCGACGATGCGCTGGAGACCTCCGGTCCTGGAGGTGGACTACCCCGCAGACCGGGATCTGCGGCTGGGCGGGCGCGGTCTGCTGCTCCTGCCGTCGTTCTTCTGCCGGCGGACGCCGGTCACCTATCGGAATCCCGATCTGACGCCGGTGCTGGTCTATCCGGTGGAGCACACGCCCGAGTGCGCCCCGCCGCGCCCGCTGTGCCAACCGGTCAGCGCCCCGGGCAAGACGCACTCGCTCGGCAAGCTCGTCGGGCAGACCCGGTCCGCGGTGCTCCAGGGCGTCGGCGGCGGGTGCACCACCAGCGAACTCGCCCGCCGGGTCGGGGTGTCGCTGGCCTCCGCCAGCCAGCACGCCAGCGTGCTGCGCGAGGCTGGACTGCTGTTGACCCTGCGCCAGGGTGGCGCGGTGCTGCACACGCTGACCCCGCTGGGCGCCGCCCTGCTGCGGGGCGGCGCACCGGCGGAGGTCTGAGCGGCCTAGCCGCGGAACGGCCCCGTCACCTCGTAGGTGACCCCGGCCGAGGAACTCCCCGAGCTGCCGCGCTGGCTGGAGAAGTAGAGCCGGCGGCCGTCGGGCGAGAACGCCGGGCCGGTGATCTCCGAGCCGGAGTGGCCGGTGACCCGCAGGAACGGCGCGACGACGTCGTCCGGCGTGATGAGGCAGATCTCCATGTTCCCGCCGTCCTCGGCGATGTACAGATCACCCGAGGGAGCGCCGGTGATGTTGTCCACGCCGGTGAGCGGGGGCGTGCCGGAGACCAGTGAGTCGTCGTAGGCCAGCTCGTACGTGCCGGCCGCGAGGTTGACCTGCCACACCCGGTTGTCGCCCTTGGTGGTGAACCAGACGGTGTCGTCCGCGTAGTGGCAGCCCTCGCCGCCGTTGAACCGCTTGGCCCCGGAGACCTGGTTGCGGGTGGCGGTCGGTGAGCCGTCCGGGTCCGGCACGGTCGCCCAGGTGAACGTGCCGGAGGTGGCGGAGCCCGCCCTGAGCACCTGGAGGGTGCCGGTCGACAGGTCGCCCCAGGTGGTGGGGAGGAAGCGGTAGAAGCAGCCGTCGCCGGTGTCCTCGGTCATGTAGACGGCCCGGCGCACCGGGTCGGCCGCCGCGGCCTCGTGCTTGAAGCGCCCCATGGCCGGACGGCGGACCGCCGCGTTCACGCCCCACGGGTCGGTCTCGTAGACGTAGCCCCGGTCGACCTCCTCGCAAGAGAGCCAGGTGCGCCACGGGGTGGCGCCGCCCGCGCAGTTCTGCCGGGAGTCGGCCAGGATCCGATAGGCGCCGGTGATGGTGCCCGCCGCGTCGAAGCGCACGGCGCTCACCCCGCCGCCGGGGTTGATCTCGGAGTTGGAGACGTAGATCCAGCCGCTTCCGTCGGCGAAGCAGGCGCCGCCGTCGGGGGCGTCGTGCCAGCCGTACGAGGTGCCCGCGACGGTCTGGCGAGACCGGGCGATCACCCGGCTGCTGAAGCCGGCGGGCAGCTGGATGCCCCGGGCATCGGCCGCCCCGAGCGCGCCGTACGGGCCGGGGCCGGGCTGGGCGGGCGCGGCGTACGCGGCGCCCCGGGTGAGGGTGCCTCCGAAGACGGCGGCCGAGGTGCCGATCACCGCCGCGCGCAGGAGACTGCGTCGTTCCATGGTCACTCCACCGGAGTCGCGGGTGCCCCGCGACCGGGCGGGCGCGGGGGAGGAGCCAGGTCAGTGCGCCGAGGACCATAGGAGGGGTTGGTTGACTGTACGCGAACAAGTGATGAAGGGGAAGCGGCGAACCCGCGTCCCTCCGGGCGCCCGAACGGCGGCGTCGCCCGGGTCAGTCGTCGATTCCGGAACGCTCCACACCCGCGACGATGTGGCGCTGGAGCAGCAGGAAGACGACGAGCAGCGGAAGCACCGACACCGCGGCGGCGATGAACAGCTCGTGGATCCGGACCGTCTGGGCCGTGGTGAACGTGGAGAGCGCCACCTGCACCGTCCAGGAGTCCCGGTCCTGGCCGATGACCAGGGGCCACAGGAAGGAGTTCCAGGAGCCGATGAAGACGATGGAGCCCACGGCGGCGAAGACGGGACGGGAGTTGGGGGCCACCACCCGCCAGAAGACGCGCCAGTAGCCGAGCCCGTCGACCCGGGCCGCGTCCTCCAACTCCTTCGGGAAGCCCAGGAAGTACTGGCGGAAGACGAAGCAGGCGAAGGCGGAGAAGAGGGTGGGGATGATCAGTCCGCGCAGCGTGGAGATCCAGCCCAGGGTCGAGACCAGCACGAAGCTCGGCACGAAGGTGACCGCCGCCGGCACCATCAGGGTGCCCAGGATGGCGTAGAAGACCGCGTCGGCGTGGCGGTAGGGGATGCGCGCCAGCCCGTAGCCGGCCAGCGAGGCGAGCAGCAGGGTGCCCAGCGTCGTGGCGACCGCGATCAGCGAGGAGTTCAGCAGGGCCCGCGCCATCGGCACGGTCGGGTCCTGGAACAGCTCGCTCAGGTTCGACCAGCGCACCTCACCGGGGAAGAACGTCCAGTCGGGCGCGGTGATGTCCTCCTCCCGGGCCAGGCCGTTGCGCACCAGCAGGTAGAAGGGGACCAGGAAGAGCAGGGCCAGGGTGAGCAGCAGCACCAGCCGCAGCGCCCGGCCGACCCGCACCAGCGCGTCCCACATCTAGACCTCCTCCTTCCGGCCCAGCCCGAACCAGCGGGCCTGGACCACCGTCACCACGCCGATGACCAGCGCCAGGATCACCGCGCCGGCGCTGCCCAGCCCCAGGTTCTGCCCCTGCCCGAGCGCGGTGTAGTAGAGGTAGACCAGCGGGGGCCGGGCGTACGGGGGGTAGCCGCGGGCGTCCGAGAGCAGGTTGTAGAACTCGTCGAACGCCTGGAAGGCGTTGACGACCAGCAGCAGCACCACCGCCACCGAGGTGGCCCGCAACTGCGGGAAGGTGATGTGCCGGAAGACCTGCCAGCCCGGCCGCGCGCCGTCCACCGCCGCGGCCTCGTACAGCCGCGGCGGGATCCGCTGCAGGCCGGCCAGGAAGAGCAGCATGTAGAAGCCGGCCTGGAGCCACAGCCGCACGGTCACGATGACCAGCCAGTACCAGGGCGGGTCGGTCGTCGACAGCCAGGCGATCTGCTCCCCGCCGAACCGCCCCAGCACCGTGTTGGCCAGCCCGAACCGCACCCCGTTGAAGATCGACATCTTCCAGATCAGCGCCGCCACCACATAGGAGCAGGCCACCGGAAGGAAGAAGACCGACCGGAAGAACGCCTGCCACCAGCGCAGTCGGTTGACCATCAGGGCCAGCGCCAGGGCCAGCGCGTAGGTCGCCGGGACGATGAAGGCGGTGAAGACGGCGAAGGTGCGCAGGCTGTCGGTGAAGGCGTCGTCCCGCAGCATCGCCGCGTAGTTGTCCAGCCCGACGAAGTCCTCCCGCGACGGCGAGACCGTGTTGTGCGCGTCGAAGAAGCTGAGGTAGACGCTCCAGCCCAGCGGCACATAGGTGAAGACGAGGAGCCCGAGGACGAACGGGCCGACGAACAGCCAGAACCACAGCGTGCGGTTCTGCGGGCCGGCCGGCGCGCGCGGCCGCCACCGCATCAGCGCCGCTTCCGCACGCGCCGCAGCTCGTCCTCGGTCGTCCGGAGCACCGCGCGCAGCTCGCGCCCGGGGTCCGCCCCGCCCTTGACGATCCGGCTGAGCGCGTCCTGGTACGCGGTCCGTGCGGCCACCGTCCAGCGCAGTGGCTCGGCGGCGAAGCCGTGCTCGCGGGTGAACCGGACCGCGGCCGCGGCCGGACCCCGCCGCAGCGGTTCGGCCTTGGCCGCCAGCGAGGTGCGGGCCGGGATGTGGAAGCCGTAGGAGAGCGCGAAGTCCACCTGGTGGTCGGTGCGTTCGACCCACAGCCAGCGCACGAACTCCTTCGCCGCGGCCCGGTTCCGGCCGCGGGCGCTCACCGCGGCCCCGTACGCCCCCACCGGGACGGCGGGCCGGCCGTGCGCGCCGTCCGCCGGGAACGGCAGCACCCCGAAGTCGTCGCCCAGCTCCTTCCGCACCCGCGGCAGCGCCCACAGCCCCGACCACTGCATCGCGGTCAGCCCCTGGAGGAACGCGGACGGGTCCGACCAGTCGGAAGGCGCGCCGAGCAGCAGCGACTTGTCGGCGTAGAGCCGGCGCAGCTTGCCGAGCGTCCGGGCGGCGGCCGGGTCGTCGAAGCCGGGACGGCCGTCCTCCGTGACCGGCGCCAGACCGGCGGCGTGCAGCGGGGTGCCCTGGAGGACGCCCGCGCCGCCGTCGTTGCCGAGGAACAGCCCCTTGACGTCGCCCCGCGTCAGCTCCCGCGCCGCATCGACCAGCGCGTCGAGCGTGGCCGGCGGCTCGACGCCGGCGTCGGCCAGCAGGCTTCGGCGGTAGTAGAGCAGCTGGGTGTCGATGACCTGAGGGACGCCCCAGATCCGGCCCTCGTACGTCTTGGGCGCCAGCACCGCCGGGTTGAAGTCCTCCCGCACGCCCCGGAGCAGATCGGTGAGGTCCACCACCTGCCCGCCCTGGATCTGCTCCAGCGTCGGGCCGCCCTCGAAGACGTCCGGCCCGGAGTCGGTGAGCAGCGCGGTGGCGGTCTGCTGGTCGTAGGCGCCGGGCCGCCACTGCACCCGCACCTCGGCCCGGTCATAGCCGGCGGCGTACCGGCGCACCGCCTGCTCGACGCCCGCCTCGCCGTACTGGTGGTACCACTGCTCGATGACCGGCCGGCCACCCGAATCCCCTGATCCACGGCCGGTGTCGGACCCGCACCCGGCGGCCGGCGCGCCGGTGAGAGCGAGCCCCGTGCCCGTGCCGAGCAGTCGTCTGCGGCTGATGGACATGTCCGTGCGCCCCCTCGTCTCGTGGGTTCACCCATCCAACGATCAACCATGGAGGGGGAGGACGACAGGCGGATTGCGGCCGTCTGTCACCCGCACGAGGGATGCGGGGCCGGGTGCGACCGGTGGGCCGCGTGGGCGGAGCGCCGGGCTTCCGGCCGGGTGGGGGCGCCGTTGTGGCGGGCAACCGCCTGGACGGCGGGTCGAGTCAGCCCCGTACCGACAGGCGGAAGCGGAGGCGGCAGATGACGGCGTCCGTGTCCCGACGGACCGCGTGGGCGACGACCGCGCCGCGCTGGTTCTGCAGCAGCCGCTGCCAGACGTGGGCGGGTTCCACCTCCGGGATGAGCACGGTGATCCGGGTGCCCGGGTGGCGCGCGCCGAGTTCGCGGACGAAGGAGGCCACCGGGCGGCCCACCGTGCGGGTCGGCGAGGGCAGCTCCAGCAGCTCGACGCCGGGGTTCCACAGCTCCCAGTCGCGGCGCAGCAGCGCGGCCGACTCCCGGTCCTCCGGGTCGGGGTGGGTGACGGTGACCGCCAGCACCTCGTCGCCCAGGGAGGCCGCGGCGGTGAGCGCCTCGCAGGTCAGCCGGGACAGCCCGGAGACCGGCACGACCACCAGCGAGCGGTCGCGGTGCGGGGCCTCGGGCACCCGGCCCAGCCCCAGGGCCTCGCCGATGCGTCCGTAGGCGCGGTGCACCAGCTCGAAGCAGACCACCAGCAGCGGCAGCGCGACGACGATCAGCCAGGCCCCGTCGTGGAACTTGGTGGCGGTCACCACGACCGCGCTGACCCCGGTCAGCACCGCGCCGAATCCGTTGAGCAGCGCCTTGCCGCGCCAGCCGGGGCCGCGCTGGGCCCGCCAGTGGCGCACCATGCCGGTCTGGGCGATGGTGAAGCCGACGAAGACGCCGATGGCGAAGAGCGGCACCAGGGTGTTGGTGTCGCCGCCGGAGAAGACCAGCAGCAGGGCGGAGACCCCGGCCAGTGTCAGCACGCCGTGCCGGTGCACCTGACGGTCGGCCTTGAGTCCGAACACGTGCGGCAGGTAGTTGTCCCGCGACAGCAGCTTGAGCAGCACCGGCAGCCCGCCGAAGGAGGTGTTCGCGGAGAGCGCCAGCAGCGCCATGGTGGCGAACTGCACCAGGTAGAAGGCCCAGTTGTGGCCCAGCGAGGCGTCCGCGAGCTGTGCCAGCACCGTCACGCCCTCCACCGGCTCGAGGTGGAAGCGGGAGATCAGGATCGAGAGCCCGATCAGCATGACGCCCAGGATCGCGCCCAACGCCACCTCCGCCCGCTGCGCGCGCCGGACCGCCGGGGCCCGGAAGGCCGGCACCGCGTTGGCGATCGCCTCCACGCCGGTGAGCGCGGAGCACCCGGACGCGAACGCCTTGAGCAGCAGCAGCGCGCCCACGGTGGTGGCGTCGTCGGCGAGTACGGAGGCATGGCCCGCCGACGCCTCGGTGCTGACCGGAGCGGACCGGAACAGGCCCACGACGATCAGGGCGCAGATGGAGAGGATGAAGACGGCCGTGGGGACGATGAAGGCGCGCGCCGAGTCCACGATGCCGCGCAGGTTCACCCCGGTGATCAGCACCAGCACGCCCAGGCACAGCCACAGCCGGGCGTCGTACAGCTCGGGGAAGGCGGAGGTCAGCGCGGCGACCCCGGCGGTCACCGCGACCGCCACGTTGAGCACGTAGTCCAGCACCAGGGAGGCGGCCGCGACCAGGCTGGTGCGCCGACCCAGGTGCGCCTTGGCCACGGCGTAGGAGCCGCCGCCGTCCGGGAAGGCCGCGATGACCTGGCGGTAGGAGGCGACCAGCACCGCGAGCAGGGCGGCGATGGCCAGGGTGACGGGGAGGGTGAAGCCCAGCCCGTGCGCGCCGGCCGCGGCCAGGACCAGGACGATCGCCTCCGGCCCGTAGGCGACCGAGGCCATCGCGTCGAGCGACAGGGCGGCGAGCCCGGTGATCGTGGTCAGCCTGTGCCGGGCGCCGTGGTCCTCCGCGGCCTCTCCGGCCTGCGCGGAGCCGGACGTCGCGGCCCCGGTATCGGGCGGTTCCTCGTCGCCGGCGACCCCTCCGGCCGCGGTCTGCCCCTTCGACAACATGGACATGGGTGGGTCTACCTCCGCTGGTGCTGTGCTCCTCCGGTGAGGAGGAGTCCCCAGCGTGAGGGGGTGTTTTCCGCCATGCGCGTCCCTTTGGCGCGCTCTTGGCGCGCAACCGCCGGATCCCTACGGATCTTTGACGCCGACATCAGCGGTGCGTCAAGGAAAGGCAGCGACGAGTCAGCACTACGTCAACGACCCGCACAACCGGTCGAACCGGTCCTACCGTCCGGAAGTATGGAACCCGGACCCGGATGCGGCCCCATGACCGGCGGCGACGACGCCGACCGGAACGGTGGGCGGCGGCGCCACGAGCCGCCCGACACCCCTCCGCCGGCTGCCGCGGCCGACCCCGTCGACGCCCCCGCCGATCGCGCCCGGCGGCGGCCCGCAGACGAGGGCGCCCGGTCGCTGCCCGCCGACGACCGTGTTCGTCCGCTGCCCGTCACCGACCGCGCCTGGTCGTTGCCCGACGGCTCGGAGCCGGCCGTCCTCGTCGGGCCCCCGTCGGCCACGCTCGCGGTGGACCGGCACTGGGCCGGCGAGCGGCGCTCCGCCGTCCGGGTGGCCACCGTCATGCTCGCCCTCATGGCCGTCTTCGACCTCGCCAACGGCACCCTGACCGCGCCCCGGGGCCTGTGCTGGACGGCCGTCGCGCTGCTGCTCCTCGCCGTCCTCCACCCCTCGCGGGTGAGCGCCGGCGACGGCTGGCTGGCCAGCCGCGGTCTGCTGCGCGAACGGTGGGTCCACACCGACCTGCTCACCAGCGTCGTGCGCGCCGAGGGCATGGCCCCGCGGCTGGTGCTGCGGGACGTCTTCGGCCACCGGGTCGAGCTCGACCCGAAGGTCCTCACCGCCAACCCGCTGCTCTGGCACGAACTGGACCGCGGCGCCCGCCGCTCGCTCCAACGCGGCCTGCTGCGCTGCGGCGAAGCCCCGCTGCGCGCCCTCGCCGCGCGCATCGACGGCGACGGCGCCCGCCGGCTGCTGGAGTCCTCAGGGCTGGACTGACCCCGGCCGGGGACCCTCCGCGGCCGGCGAGCCGTCCGGCGGTTCCAGGGCCTCGTACGCCACCCCCGTCAGCCGCACCGAGGCCGCCCACAGCTGGGCCGCCGCCTTGTCGCTGCGGGCCCAGGAGGCGCGCAGCGAGCGGGTGGGCGCGCCGCGCCACAGCTGCAGCCGTGGCCCGAAGAACTCGTCCGCCCGCACATCGGGCGCGGTCGCCGCGTACAGCGTGGGCAGGGCGCCCGCCTCGGCGCTCTGCGCGAAGACCCGGTTGCCCAGCTCCATCAGGCGCGTCGCCGCCCGCCGGCCCTCCATGCGCGGCCCGGCGGTCTGCAGGTTGGTCGCCGCGTACCCGGGGTGCGCGGCGACCGCCGTCAGCGGGGCGCCGGCCGCCCGCAGCCGCCGCGCCAGCTCGTGGGTGAAGAGCAGGTTGGCGGTCTTGGAACGGGCGTAGGCGGTCCACCGCCCGTACCGCCGGGTGCTGTTGAGGTCGGCCGGGTCGATGGTCGCCATCAGGTGCGCGCTGCTGGAGACCGACACCACCCGCGCCCCGCGGCCGGCCGCCAGCAGCCGCGGCAGCAGCAGCCCGGTCAGCGCGAAGTGCCCCAGGTGGTTGACGCCGAACTGCATCTCGAAGCCGTCGGCGGTCTCCAGCCGGGGCAGCGCCATCACCCCGGCGTTGTTGATCAGCAGATCGAGCCGGTCGCCCGGCAGACGGGCCGTGAGCTCCGCCGCGAAGTCACGGACGGAGGCCAGGTCCGCCAGGTCCAGCGGGGCCACCCGCACCCGCGCCCCCGGCGCCTCGGCCCGGATCCGCTCCGCGGCCGCCGTGCCGCGCTCCGCGCTGCGGCAGGCCAGCACCACCTCCGCGCCCCGCCGTGCCAGCTCGCGCGCCGTGACATAGCCGATGCCGCTGTTGGCACCGGTGACCACGGCGGTGCGGCCGGTCTGCTCGGGGGTGTCACTCACCGTCCAGCCCGTCATGCGGCCAGCCTAGGCCCCGCGGGGCGGCGGCGCGTAGGGATCGGGAGCGATCCGGATACGTCAGCCGGTCCGCACCTCGTACGCCGTCACGCTGACCGAGGCGTCGTCCAGGCACCGCCCGGTGGCCAGGTCGAAGCGCTGCTTGAGCAGGGGCGAGGCCACGAAGGCCCGGCCCCGGGCGGAGCCCAGCAGCCCGCGCGAGAGCACATACGCGCCGGTGAACGGGTCGCGGTTGGCGATGGCGTACGCCCGCCCGGCGCGGTCCAGGAACACCGCCACCTGACGGCCGTCCGGCAGCAGCGCCGCCACCCCTCGCCCCGGGGTGAGGTCGGTGAGCGCGCACACCGGGAACCAGCGCTGGTCGACCAGCAGCTCGACGCGGAGATCGGTGTGCTCGGGGGCCAGGGTCATCGGGAGGGGCTCCCTTCGAGGGCTTCGAGGGTGTCGAAGGCGCGGACGGGGATGGTGGGGCCGGACAGGATCGTGAGGTCCGGCTTGAGCTGCTCGCGCTCCGGGACGAACTTCACCGTCGGGTCGGGCGCGTCCGGGGCGTTGACGAAGGAGACGAAGCGCCGCAGCCGCTCCGGGTCGTCCAGGGTCTCGGCCCACTCGTCGCGGTAGTGGGCGACGTGGTCGGCCATCAGCGCCTCCAGCTCGGAGCAGAGCCCCAGCGAGTCGTGCACCACCACGTCCCGTACGTGGTCGAGTCCGCCCTCGATCCGCTCCAGCCACGCCGAGGTGCGCTCCAACCGGTCCGCGGTGCGGATGTAGAACATCAGGAACCGGTCGATGAGCCGGATCAGCTCCGTGTCGTCCAGGTCCTGCGCCAGCAGCTCGGCGTGGCGCGGCTCGGCCCCGCCGTTGCCGCCGACGTACAGGTTCCAGCCGTTGGAGGTGGCGATCACCCCGAAGTCCTTGCCGCGCGCCTCCGCGCACTCGCGGGCGCAGCCGGAGACCGCCGACTTCAGCTTGTGCGGGGCGCGCAGCCCCCGGTAGCGCAGCTCCAGGTCGATCGCCATCCGCACCGAGTCCTGCACCCCGTAGCGGCACCAGGTCTGTCCCACACAGGACTTGACGGTGCGCAGCGCCTTGCCGTACGCGTGCCCGGACTCGAAGCCGGCGTCCACCAGCCGCGCCCAGATCCGCGGCAGCTGGTCCACGCGGGCCCCGAACAGGTCGATCCGCTGCCCGCCGGTGATCTTCGTGTAGAGCCCGAAGTCCCGCGCCACCTCGCCGATCACGATCAGTTTCTCGGGGGTGATCTCGCCGCCGGGGATGCGCGGCACGATCGAGTACGAGCCGTTGCGCTGGAGGTTGGCCAGGAAGTGGTCGTTGGTGTCCTGGAGCGCCGCCTGCTCGCCGTCGAGCACATAGCCGCTGGCCCCGAGCGTCGGCGCGAGCGAGGCGATGATCGAGCCCACGGTGGGCTTGCAGACCTCACAGCCGTCGCCGCGTCGCGCCTCCTCGCGGCCGTGGCTGTCCAGCAGCCGCGCGTAGCTGGTGATCCGCAGCGTCCGCACGATCTCGTACAGCTCGGCACGGGTGTAGGCGAAGCAGCCGCACAGCCCCTTGTCGACGCTGATCCCGCCCGCCTCCAGCTCGGCGTTGACCAGGGCGGTCAGCGTCTTGACGCAACTGCCGCAGCCGGTACCGGCCTTGGTGCACTTCTTCACCTCGGCCACACAGGTGCATCCGTCGTCGGCGACGGCCGCGCGGACGGCGCCCTTGGTGACGTTGTGGCAGTTGCAGACGACCGCGGCGTCGGGCAGCGCGGCCGGGCCGAGCGCCGCCCCGCCGCCCGTGCCCGCGGGCAGCACCAGCTGCTCGGCCGGGACCGGGGGGACGCTGCCGGTCAGCGGGCGCAGCAGGCCGTACGCGTCGGCGTCGCCGACCAGCACGCCGCCCAGCAGGGTGCCGTCGGCGCCGACGACCAGCTTCTTGTAGACGCCCGCGCGGGCGTCGGAGTAGACCACGTCCAGCGCGCCGTCCGCGGCGCCGTGCGGGTCGCCGAAGGAGGCGACGTCGACGCCGAGCAGCTTGAGCTTGGTGGAGGTGTCGGCGCCGGTGAAACCGGGGGACGACGGGGCGTCGCCGGGGCCCGCGGCGCCCGCCGCGATGTCCGCGGCGGCGACCAGCGCCATCTCGTAGCCGGGGGCCACCAGCCCGTAGACCCGGCCGTCGGTGGCGAGCGCGCACTCGCCGATCGCGTATACGGCCGGGTCCTCGGTGCGGCACCGCTCGTCGACCGCGATCCCACCGCGCTCGCCGACCCGCAGCCCGCAGTCGCGGGCGAGCTGGTCCCGGGGCCGGACCCCGGCCGAGAAGATCACCAGATCGGTGTCGATGCCGGAGCCGTCGGAGAGCTCCATCCGGGCCACCGCGCCGGAGTCGTCGGCGACGATCTCCTTGCCGCCGACGCCGGTGTGCACGACCAGCCCCATGTCCTCGATCGTGCGGCGCAGCGCGGCACCCCCGCCCGCGTCCACCTGGAGGGCCATCAGCCGCGGCTGGAACTCGACGACGTGCGTGGTCAGCCCCAGCCCGCGGAGCGCCCCGGCGGCCTCCAGCCCGAGCAGCCCGCCGCCGACCACCGTGCCGGTCCGGCACCCCTTGGCGTACTCCTCGATCGCCAGCAGGTCCTCGATGGTGCGGTAGACGAAGCAGCCCGCGCTGTCCCGGCCGGGGACGGGCGGGACGAACGGATACGAGCCGGTGGCCAGCACCAGCGTGTCGTAGCCGATCGTCAGCCCGGACCGCGAGGTCACCGTCCGCGCGCCGCGGTCGATCGTCACCGCCGGGTCGCCCAGCCGCAGTTCGATCCCGTGCCGCTCCAGGAAGCCCTCCTCGACCAGCGAGAGCTCCTCGGCGCCGCGGCCGGCGAAGTACGCGGACAGCTGCACCCGGTCGTAGGCCGGCCGCGGCTCCTCGCACAGCACCACGATCCGCGCCGCCTCGGTGACCCCCCGCTCGGCCAGCGCCTCCAGGAACCGCTGGCCGACCATCCCATGGCCGACCAGCACGATCGTCGGCTTCACCGGCTTCGTCATCGTCAGGAGCCTCCATCGTTGGTGAGCGACGCGCGACAGCGCGCGGCGGCCGAGGCGCGATCGCACGCTGTCGTCCTCGCACAGCGCCACCCGTCCGGCCCGGGGTCCGGCCTCATGCCACGAAGCCTGCGACGCCCCTGTTTCCCGGCCGCATCGCCTCCGTTTCCCCCAGGCAACGCTGCCCTCAGCGCGCGGGCCCACGGTGCGTGAGGGGGCGGGGTGAGGGGTGGTGAACGGTGGGACGGGGGTGGGGTAAACCGAACCCCCGGGTTCCGTGCTGGCACGATCGTCCGGGGGCCGCCCGCACGCGAGCCTTGAGGGCATGACGAGCGACACGACGAACGCCCTCGCGCGGACTTCCGTCCAGCAGCCCCGCAAGCAGTCCCTCACGCCCGCCCTCCGCGGTGTGTGGCGGTGGTCCTGGCGCACGACGGTGCGCGGTGCGGCCGGGCTGCCGCTGGCCCTCGCCGCGGTGCCGCTCACCCTGGTGGGCGCCTGGGGCCCGGCCGCCCGCGCCCAGCGGGCCATGGTCCGGCGCTTCGGGCCGGGCGACGCCGGTGACCGGACCGCGAGGGGCAGGGCCGCCGAGTGGGCCGCGACGCGCGAGGCCGGCGGCCGGGCGAGCGACCGGTCCGTGGGACCCGGACCGCTGAGGGTCCTCGCCCACAGTGCGGCGGTCCTGCTCCCGGCCCTGGTGGCCTTCGTCTGCGCGGCCTTGATCGCCTGGGGGGTCTACGCCGGATACCTCTACTTCATCCGCCCGGACGCCTCGTTCGCCATCGGCCACCCCTTCACGCCGGACGACCGGTTCCACACCTCCTGGGGCGGTCCCACGCTGGTGGGCGCGTGGTTCGTGCACTCCTGCGTGGCGCTGGGCTTCCAGATCGGCTCGCTGCTGCTGATCCGCGGCTGCCTCGCCCTCCAGGACCGGGCCACCCGCCGGCTCCTGGGAGGCTGAGCGGCATGCGCCACCCGTCACTCCCCGAGCCGTCCGCCCCGGCCCATGGCATACGGTCCCGCCCGCCGCACCGGCTGCGCGCCCTGACCGCCGCGCCCTTCACGCCCCGTGCGCTGGCCGCCGTGGGATACGCGCTGCTCGCCCTGCCGCTCGCCCTGACCGGGTTCCTCACCGTACTGGCCGGGCTGGCGGTCGGCGGGGTGCTGTCGGTGACGCCGCTCGGGCCGTGGCTGATCGCGCTGACCGTACGGGGCGCGCTCGCGCTCGGCACCCTCCAACGCGCGCTCGCCGCCCGCCTCCCGGGGTGGACGATCGACCCGCCCGCGCGGCGCGGGGCGCCCGGCGCCTTCGGCTGGCGGCGGGCCACGCTCGGCGACCGGGCCGGCTGGCGGGCCGTCGGCTGCGCCCTGCTCACCCCCGTCACCGCCGTCCTGCCGCTCCTCGCGGTGGGCGTCGGCTACGTGTACGGGGCGCTGCTGCTGGCCCACCCCGTCGTCAAGCGCTGGAACCACACCACCGTGCGCCGACCCGACGGCTCCGTACGCCGTGTCTCGCTGGAGGTGGCGGACGTCCAGCTCGACTCCTGGCCGCGCTGGCTGCTGCCGGTGGCCGTCGGCGCCCTCCTGCTCCTCGCCGTCCCGTGGCTGCTGCGGTACGCGCTGACCCCGCACCGCCTGCTGCTCCGCTCGCTCCTCGGCCCCGGCCGTGCCGACCACGCCGACCAGCGCATCCGCACGCTGGAGGAGACCCGCGCGCACGCCGTCGACGACGCGGCGGCCACGCTGCGCCGCATCGAGCGCGATCTGCACGACGGCACCCAGGCCCGGCTGGTCGGCCTCGGCATGCAGCTGACGATGGTGCGCGAACTGATCGTCGCCGACGCCGACCGGGACCGGCTGCTGGCCGTCGTCGAGACCGCCCAGTCCAACGCCAAGCAGGCCGTCGCCGACCTGCGTCACCTCGTCAAGGGCATCCATCCGCCGGTCCTGGACCAGGGCCTCGACACGGCGCTCGCCACCCTCGCCGCCGACAGCGCGCTCCCCGTGGAGCTGACCGCCGCCCTCGACGCCCGCCCCTCCCCGGCCATCGAGTCCATCGCCTACTTCTGCGCCGCCGAACTCCTCGCCAACGCCGCCAAGCACAGCGGCGCGCCCAGCGTGATGATCGACGTGCGGACGCGCGACGGCGTGCTGCTGCTCTCCGTCGGGGACGCCGGGCGCGGGGGCGCGGCGGTGGGCGCGGGCAGCGGCCTGACCGGCCTGCTGGCCCGTATCCGCACCGTCGACGGCACCCTGACCTGCGACAGTCCGCCAGGAGGCCCTACGGTGGTCACCGTCGCACTCCCGCACGCCCCCCACACCCCCCGTCCCCTCCACCGATAGGGAACTTCGAAGGTCATGCGCGTCGTCATCGCCGAGGACTCCGCGATCCTGCGCGACGGGCTCGCCCAACTGCTGGAGCTGCGCGGCGTCGAGGTGGCCGCCGCGGTCGGCGACGCCGACGCGCTGCTGGCCGCCGTCGCCGAACACCGCCCCGACGCCGCCATCGTCGACATCCGGCTGCCGCCCACCCACACCGACGAGGGCCTGCGGGCCGCCGTGACGCTGCGCCGCGCGTCACCGCCGGTCGGCGTGCTGATCTTCTCCCAGTACGTGGAGACGAAGTACGCCGCCCAACTGCTGGGCGACGGCTCGGCGGGCGTCGGCTACCTGCTCAAGGAACGGGTCGTGGACATCGGCGAGTTCACCGAGGCGCTGCGCCGGGTGGCCGCCGGCGGCACCGCGCTCGACCCCGAGGTCGTCTCCCAGCTCTTCAGCGCCAGCCGCCGCCGCTCCGCCCTGGACGCGCTCACCCCGCGCGAGCGCGAGGTGCTCGCCCTGATGGCCGAAGGCCGTACGAACCAGGCCATCGCGGCGGCGTTCACCGTGTCCGAGCGCGCGGTCGAGAAGCACATCGCCAACATCTTCACCAAGTTCGACCTGCCGCCTTCGGAAACCGGCCACCGCCGCGTGCTGGCCGTCCTCCGCTACCTGGAGTCGGCCGCGTAGACCGGTGGACGGGGCGCGCGGGCGCGAACCGGCCGGCGCGCCCGGCCGATCGCCGCCGCGTCGGGCGCCGGGCGGATATTCCGATCATGCGCGCCGGCGGGCTCGCTAGGGTCGCGATCATGCCTGACATATCCCTGACGACGGTGGTGCTGCTGTGCGTCGCGGCGGCCGCGGCCGGCTGGATCGACGCCGTCGTCGGAGGCGGCGGCCTCCTCCAACTCCCCGCCCTCATGGTCGCCCTGCCCCACCTCCCACCCACCTACATCCTCGGCACCAACAAGGCCGTCGCCGTGGTCGGCACCTCGGCCGCGGCGGTCACCTACACCCGCAAGGGCCTGGTGGACGTGGGCTCGGCGCTGCGCATCGGCCTGGCGGCCGCGGGCGGTTCGCTGGCGGGCGCGTTCTTCGCCGCCGGCATCGACAGCGAGGTGCTGCGCCCGCTCATCATGGCCGTCCTGCTGGCGGTGCTGGCCTTCGTCCTGCTGCGGCCCGCCTTCGGCACCGCACCGGCCACCGGCCCGGTGACCCGCGCCCGGGTCGTGGCGGGCATCGCCGTCGCGGGCCTGGGCATCGGCTTCTACGACGGCCTCATCGGCCCCGGCACCGGCACCTTCCTGGTCATCGCCCTCGTCGCCACCCTCCAGATGAACCTGGTCACCGCCTCCGCCACCGCCAAGGTCGTCAACGTCTGCACCAACCTGGGCGCCCTGCTCACCTTCGCCTACCAGGGCACCGTGCTGTGGCGACTGGCCGCCCTGATGGCCGTCTTCAACTTCGCCGGCGGCACGATCGGCGCCCGCATGGCCCTCAAGCGCGGCAGCGGTTTCGTCCGGGGCGTGCTGGTCGTGGTGGTGGTCTCGCTGGTCTGCAAGCTGGCGTACGACCAGTGGCTGGCGTGAGCCCCTGGCCGGTCGCGAGGCACCCGAGAAGCCTGCCCCTTGACTTCAACCAAAGGTGAACTTCTACGTTGATCACGTCCGGCCGTTCGAAGACGAGAAGGAGCCGCCGCCGTGGTCATCAAGGAGTACCCCCGAGAGCGCCTCGCCGCACAGCCCATCGGCTACTGGGCGAGCTACGCCGGCCGGGTCGTCGTCGGCCGGATCCGCGCGGAGCTGGCCGTGGAGTCGCTGACCCAGCCGCACTGGTGGATCCTCAACCACGTGGCCGGCGCCCCCGCGGCCTGGGACCGCACCCGGCTCGCCCGGCGCCTGACCTTCTTCGACGACCAGGACACCGACTTCGACGCGGTCTTCGACGACTTGGTCGCCCGGGGCTGGATGACGGAGCAGGACGGGGCGCTGACCCTGACCGAGGCCGGCGAGGCCGGCCGACTGCGCGCCAGGGAGCGCAACGCGCGGGCCCATGAACAGATGCACGAGGGCATCGAGACGGAGGAGTATGTGGCGGCGCTGAACGTCCTGCGCCGCATGATCGCCAACTTGGGTGGGGAGAGTGATCTTCCCTGATCGCCGGCTGAGGCTCCTCTCCACTCCGAGTGCGGGGCGGCGCAAGGCCCCGTTCACGCGCTGCGAGGGCATCATGAACGGGGCCGTCGAAGCGGGTCAGCGCGGGTGCGCACCCTCGCGTGCGCAGTGATCGCACACGTACCGGGAACGGAGTATCAGCCGCATGGCAGCCGGGTCCTTGTGGACCTGACAGAGCCAGGACAGTTCCGACTCCTCCGACAGGTCGTGTTTGAGGAACCGCCGCAGCGTGGCCCGCACGCCGCCGCCTTCGGGAGTGCTGCTACTGGTCATCTCCGCTGTCGTCCTCGTCGCCGTTCGTTTCCTCTGCGGGCGGGTCGGCGGGCTGAATCGTCTCGTTCGCGCCCAGGTCGTACCCGTTCACGTTGTCGGTACCCATGTCGGGCTCTCCTCAAGTGGTCCGTCCGGGGGCCGTCCCCGGCCGTCGTGCCCTTGCTGATTCGCCCCGGTCGCGTCGTCCCGTGGAAGAGGCGAACGACCGGGACGGGGTGACCCGCTCCCCACGGGTGTCTGCGCGGGGGTGCTGGCCCTGTAGGGGCGGGCGCTGGTCCTGGCCCCCCGGAACCGGGAGGTGGCGGGGGGCCAGGGGCTATGGAGCCGACGAGCCGGGGGGGCCGGCGTCCTCCAACGCGGGCCACTCCTCCGCCGTCGGCTGACGGAACGTAGCGGTGTCCCACGGCTTGCCCTGGCCGTCCGGCGGTCGGAGGGTCACCCGGGCCCGCTGCGGCCCCGCCCAACCGATCAACAGGCCCACACGCCCGGTCATGGCGTCCAGCACAGGGTCGCCGACCGCCGGCATGGGGGTCAGCGGCATCGAGCGCTGGTCGCGGCTCTCGGCGACGTTCACCGCCATGTGGAGCGCCTCCACGAGGCGTTTGGCGAGGAACCGCAGCTCGTCCACGTCGACCTCCGGCCGGTCGAGCAGATAACGGGCGTGCCCGAGCAACTCGCCGCACATGAACACCTGGGCGTCCTCGATCGCGACGGTGTCTCGGTGTTCGTCGATGACGCCGGTCGTGCGGCCGAGGACTCTGCCGGGGGCGTCAGTGGCGGACCGGCCGTGATCGGCGGGGGTCAGTCGCTGGTGCGTCACCGTGCCGCCCCCGTCAGCGGGGAATCGAAGATCCACCCGATAGCGCGGTGCATGTCATCAACTCCGTGGGTTGGTGGCCATGCCCCCGGACGTTCGCCCGTCGCGGGGGTCCTTGCGTGACTTGCGCCCACACTCCCGCCTGTGGCGGTGCGTTCCTACCGCGTTCGGTGACCGTTAGGCACGGAGGGGGTCTACCGTGTGAAGCGTGCCTAACGTCCCAGGGAGTGCCTGTGAACGAAGGACTGCGACGCGCCATGCTTCGATCCCGCGTAACGGATCGTCAGTTAGCCGAAAGCTGCGGCGTTGACATCAAGACCGTGGGCCGATGGATTACCGAGAGTGGGCGGGTACCTCGCGCCCGCCATCGGTGGGCTATCTGCGAGGCGCTCGGTGCAGACGAGGCGGCGCTATGGCCGGCAGCCACGCAGAAGGCCATCAAGATCGGCCCCGACCGCGAGATCGTTTCCGTGTACCCGTATCGATCCAACTGTCCGGCCTCCTTGTGGCAATCACTGATCGCAGGGGCTGAACGGGAGCTGACGTTCGCGGGCTACACCAACTATTTCTTGTGGCTCGAACAGGCCAGATTCGGTGCCACGCTGCGCCGCAAGGCATCCCGCGGGTGTCAGGTGCGCTTTCTGGTCGGCGACCCGGACAGCGAGCTCACGAAGTCTCGGGAAGATGACGAAGGAGTCGCCCTTTCGTTGTCGACGCGCATCCGGGTGACTCTCGCAGAATTGGAGAAGATCAAAGGGCAGCCGGGCATCGAGGCGAAGTACAGCAGCGGGCACGCACACCTGTCCGTTTTCCGCTTCGACGACGACATGATTGTCACGCCTTTGCTGACTCACAGCGTGGGTCACGATGCGCCCACGTTGCATTTGCGCCGCCGGCAGGACGATGGCATCTTTGATCGCTTCGCTTCACATGTAGAGGAACTGTGGGAGCGGGGCACGCCGGTGGGGGGAGAGGTGCGCGATGGGTAGGCGAGACTATGAGGGCGACCCCGATGCTCCGGCGGCGAACAGCCTGGTTCCCGCTGCTTCCGTGGTCGTCGTCGATGACTCGGGGAGCATCCTGCTTCAGCGTCGGCGCGACAACGACATGTGGGCGCTCCCCGGCGGCGTCATGAACATCGGTGAGTCACTGCCGGACTGTGCCGTCAGGGAGACGCGCGAAGAAACCGGGATCGATGTCGAGATCGTCGGCATCGTCGGAACATACACGAACCCTGGTCACGTCTTCGCCTATGACGACGGCGAAGTGCGGCAAGAATTCTCCATTTGCTTCCTGGCTCGACCCATCGGTGGGCACGTAGCCGTTTCCGACGAATCCACGGATGTGCGCTGGTTCGCGCCGGGAGAGATTGACGCGCTCCCCATGGTTCCGAGCATTCGAAAGCGCGTGGACGACTGGCGGAACGGAAACATGCCTGCTATTCGGTAGCCGATACGGGTAGCCGCGGCGCCAGACAAGGGGCAGGGTGCGGTGGCAGTCGGGGTGGTCGACGTGCGGCCAGCCGACCGGGGCGTCGGTCACGGCGCCCTGCGCGGCGCGGGCCATGGCGGGCATCAGGCCGAGTCCGGGGCCGGCGGCGTCGGCGAGCGCCCGGCAGGCGTCGTCGAGCTCCCCCAGGGCGTGGTCGACCCGGCGCAGGAAGGCGGCGCCGTAGCGGTTGAGCCGTACCCGGCGGTCCTGCCGGTCGAACGGCGCGGCGCCCGCGAGCTTCCCCGGACTCGGACAGTCGCCGGTGTCCCCGGACTCGGACAGTCGCCGGTGTCCCCGGACTCAGCCGCCGGTGTCGCGGGAATCGCCGGGCGTCGGGCAGCCCGTCGTCGCCGTCACCGCCGTCAGCAGCACCACCGAGTCCTGGACCGCCGTCAGCCCCTGCCGCTCCGGTGGGAGGCACTGCACCTGCCCGGCGATGAGGTCCTGCTGCCGGTCCCGGGTCGTCAGCCGGACATGGCCGTGCAGCACCTGCAGGCTGGCGGCGGGCGGCGCGTTGTGCTCGTCCAGCGCGGTCCCGGAGACCAACGCGATCACGCTCTGCCGCAGCGGCCCGCTGTGCAGGAAGAGATGGGCGCTGCGGCCGTGCGGGTCCTCCTTGGCCTGGTCCAGGTGGCGGCGGGCGAGCGTGGGGAGGTCGTCCATGGCTTACCTCGGCTTGGCTGTTCGCTTCCGGACCGTCGGCGGCATGTCTCAATCGTCACCGGCTAGCGTGGTGCGCGCCAGTCGCGGACCGACGCAGCGGAGGACTCGTGCCGGACTTCCTGACCGTACTGACCACCACGGACAGCCCCGAGAAGGCCGAGGCGCTGGCGCGCGGGGCCGTGGAGGCGCGGGTGGCGGCGTGCGCGCAGATCAGCCAGCTGGTCACGTCCGTGTACCGGTGGCAGGGGATGGTGGAGACCGCCGCCGAGTGGCAGGTGCTGTTCAAGACGACCACGGCGCGGTACCCGGAGCTGGAGGCGTACGTCCGCCGGAACCACGACTACGACACGCCGGAGGTCATCGCCACGCCCGTCACCCACGGGAGCGAGGGGTACCTGGCGTGGGTGGTGGCGGAGACGTCGCCGAAGTGACCCCGGCGCGGCCGGGTGTGCAGGGAGCGATCCGGCCCGGTCACCGGTCGAGCGCGAGCACGTCCGTGACGCCGTGCTCGCGCGGGCCGAGGAAGGTGGGATCCGGCTTGAAGGTCGCGTCGAGCGCGGCCTTCCCCGCCGCCACGATCTCCCGCAACCCGCCGTACTGCCAGGTCGCGTCGTTGGGCTCGCCGACCCCGACCCCGTACGCGTCGACCCCCGCCGCCTCGCACAGCGCCAGCGCTCGGCGGATATGGAAGCCCTGGCTCACCAGCACCGCCTTGCGCACCCCGAAGATCCGCTGGGCGCGCACGCAGCTGTCCCAGGTGTCGAAGCCCGCGTAGTCGCTGACGATCCGCCGGTCCGGCACGCCGTGCTCGACGAGGTAGCTCCGCATCGCGCTCGGCTCGTCGTAGTCCCGCCGGCTGTTGTCCCCGGTCACCAGCACCGCGCGGACCTTGCCCCGCCGGTACAGCTCCGCCGCCGCGTCCAGCCGGTGCGCGAGGTACGGCGTCGGCCGGCCGGTGTACAGCCCCGCCCCGAACACCACCGCCACCGGGGCCGACGGCACGTCCGCCACCGTGCGCACCCGGTCGTCCGTGCTCAGCCGCAACCAGGTCGCCGGCAGCAGTCCCAGCACGCAGACCAGCACCACCACCTGGAACGCCTGCCGCTGCCCCCGCCGCGTCCGGGGCCACCGCGGCCGTATCCTCCGCACCCTCCGCAGCCCCGCCCGTACCCCGTCCCGCAGCGCCCCTGCCCCACCCACGCCTCGCACCCGCCCCTCCGGATCCGCCGATCACGTCACCCGGTGCGACGTCGGGGGAGGGGGCGTGGTTGCCTCAGGTGTTCGACCAGACACCGCCGCGCCCCCACTCTCCTCTCTCGATAGCCTGAATCACGTACGTCACAGAACCCGCGGCGTCCGCGCCGTTCGCGGAGCGCGCCAGAACGAGCAGGCAGGTGTCACCGACCGTGCCCCCGATACCCAAGGCAGAGCTGCACCTCCACATCGAGGGCACCCTGGAGCCGGAGCTGGCGTTCGCGCTGGCGGAGCGGAACGGGGTGGTGCTGCCGTACGCGACGGAGGACGAGCTGCGCGCGGCGTACTCGTTCGTCGACCTCCAGTCGTTCCTGGACCTCTACTACGCGCTCATGGCGGTGCTCCGCACCGAGCAGGACTTCGCGGACCTCGCCGACGCCTATCTCGCCCGCGCGCACCGGCAGGGGGTGCGGCACGCGGAGATCTTCTTCGACCCGCAGGCCCACACCTCGCGCGGGGTCGACATCGGCACGGTGATCGAGGGGCTCTCGGGCGCGCTGGACGCGGCGGAGGAGACGTACGGCATCACCACCCGGCTGATCATGTGCTTCCTGCGGGACGAGAGCGCCGAGTCGGCCCTGGAGACCTTCGAGGCGGCGCGGCCGTACCTGGACCGGATCACGGCTGTGGGGCTGGACTCGGCGGAGGTCGGACACCCGCCGTCGAAGTTCCGCGAGGTGTACGCGCTGGCGCGGGAGGCCGGGCTGAAGTGCGTGGCGCACGCGGGGGAGGAGGGCCCGCCGGCGTACGTCTGGGAGGCGCTGGACGTCCTCAAGGTGGACCGGGTCGACCACGGGGTGCGCTGCCTGGAGGACGAGGCGCTGGTGGCACGACTGGTGGCGGAGCAGGTTCCGCTGACGGTCTGTCCGCTCTCCAACGTGCGGCTACGGGTCTACGACCGGCTGGCCGACCACCCGCTGCGCGCCATGCTCGACGCCGGCCTGCTGGTCACCGTCAACTCCGACGACCCTGCCTACTTCGGCGGCTACGTCGACGACAACTTCACCGCGGTGCGGGACGCGCTCGGACTGGACCAGGAGGCGCTGCGCACCCTCGCCCGCAACTCCTTCCACGCCGCCTTCTTGGAGAAGGACCTCCGCGCGGCGTACCTCAAGGAGGTCGACGCGCACCGCGGGTGAGTAGCGACTGCGCGTGAGCCGCGACTGCGCGTGGGCCGCGCCCCGGGTGAGCCGCGCACGGGCGGGAGTCGGGCACGGTGCGTGGGTTGGGCGCCGGGCCGGGGTCGGGCACCGCGGGTGGGCCGGGTACCCCGGGTGAGGGGCGACCGCGCGTGAGTGGGCACTGCGGCTGAGTCGGGCCCGGTTGTGAGTTGCGCACCGCGCGGAGTCGCGTACCGCGCGTGTGTCGGGCCTCGGGAGTGAGCCGGGCACCGCGCGTGAGCTGTGACCGCGGGAGCCGCGCACGGAGCGTGAGGCGCGACCACACGTGAGCCGCACACCGCGCGTGTGTCAGGCACCGCCCGTGTCAGGCACCGCGCGTGAGCCGCGGGTCGTACGGCGCCCGGGCCCACCGCCAGCCTGCCTGCCTGCCTGCCTGCCAGCCAGCCAGCCTGCCAGCCAGCCTGCCAGCCGGCCGGCTGGCCCGGGCCGCGCCTCAGCGGCTCCGCTCCGCGCCTGTGAAGCGGGTGAAACCAAAGGTCATCCGCCCGCAACGGCGGGGCAACGCGCCGCTGACAGGCTCGGCACATGACGCCCACTCTGCTCGCCGTCGCGCACGGCAGCCGCGACCCGAACGCGCTGCGGACCGTGACCCCGCTGCTGGAACGGGTCCGGCGGCTGCGGCCCGGCCTGCCGGTGCGGCTGGGGCACATCGAGCTCAACGAGCCGCTGCTCGGCGACGTCCTCGCCGGGCTGCGCGGCCAGGTCGTCCTCGTACCGCTGCTGTTGGGCCGGGGCCACCACGTCAAGGTCGACCTGCCCGCCGCGGCCCTCGCCGCCCCCCATCTGAGCGTGCGCGTCGCCGCCCCGCTCGGCCCCCACCCGCTCCTCGCCGAGGCCCTCGCCGCCCGGCTGGTCGAGGCCGGCTGGCCGCCGCTCGACCCGCCGGCCCCCGACCCGTCGACTCACGAGCAGGGGCTCTGCGGCCGGGACCTCTCCGGGCAGCCGCTCACCGACCCGTCGGCTCCCGAGCAGCCGATCTCCCGCCGGCCCTTCCCCGCGTCGCCCCGCTCCGGCCGACCGCTCCTCGGCCGGTCGCTGCTCGGTCCGAGCACCGTGCTCGCCGCGCGCCCCGCGGACCCCGGCCACCCCGCCCGCCGCGCGGCGGACCCGCACCGCACCGGTGTCGTGCTCGCCGCCGCCGGCTCGCGGGACCCGCACTCGGCCGAGGACACCGGCCGCACGGCCGGCCTGCTCAGCGCGCGGCTCGGCGGGGTGCCGGTGCGGCCCGGCTACGCCTCCGCCACCGGACCCGGCGCACCCTCCGTCACCGAGGCGGTCGCCGCGCTGGCGGCGCGGGGGTGCCGGCGGGTCGCGGTCGCCGCGTACTTCACCGCCCCCGGTCGCTTCGCCGCCCAGTGTGCGGCGGAGGCCGCCGAGGCCGCCGCGGACCTCGGCATGTCCACCTCCGTCGCGGCCGCCCCGCTCGGCGACCAACGCGCCATGGCCCGCCTGGTGCTGCACCGGTACGAGCGGGCCCTGGTGTCTGCTCCGTTGTCACACCCGGCGGTTACTGTCGGTGTATGAACGGGACACCACCGACCGCACCCGACACCACGGCCGCCATGGGCGCCCCGGACGTCCCGGGATACCAGGCGTCAGACATCGAGCGGTGGGCCGTGGAGCCCGACAAGCGGCCCGGCCGCACCGCTTTCCAGCGTGACCGCGCGCGCGTGCTGCACTCCGCGGCGCTGCGCCGGCTGGCCGGGAAGACCCAGGTGGTCACGCCGGGATCGGCGGCCCACTCCTGGGACGCCTCACCGCGCACCCGGCTGACCCACTCGCTGGAGTGCGCACAGGTGGGGCGGGAGCTGGGCGCCGCCCTCGGCTGCGACCCGGACCTGGTCGAGGTGGCCTGCCTCGCGCACGACCTCGGCCACCCGCCCTTCGGGCACAACGGCGAGCAGGCGCTGGACGAGGTCGCCGCGGACTGCGGCGGCTTCGAGGGGAACGCCCAGTCGCTGCGGCTGCTGGCCCGCCTCGAACCCAAGCGGTTCGTCGCCGACCCGGAAAGCGGCGAGCCGGTCAGCGTCGGCGTCAACCTCACCCGCGCCGCCCTGGACGCCGCCACCAAGTACCCCTGGCCGCGCGGTGGACATCCGGCCGACCCCGCCTCCCGGAAGTTCGGGGTCTACGAGGACGACCTGCCGGTCTTCGCCTGGTTCCGGGAGGGCGCCCCCGGCCACCGCACCTGCTTCGAGGCGCAGGTCATGGACTGGTCCGACGACGTCGCCTACTCGGTGCACGACGTCGAGGACGGGCTGCACGCCGGCCACCTCGACCCGGCCTGCCTGCTGGCCGACCCCGAGCGGCGCGAGGTGTTCGCCGTCGCCGCGGTGCGGTACGCCCCCGGGGCCGACCCGCAGGAGCTCGCCGAGGCGCTGGACCGGCTGCTCGACCAGGAGTGGTGGCCGCACGGCTACGACGGCTCGGCGGTCGCCCAGGCCCGGCTCAAGGACGCGACCAGCCAGCTCATCGGCCGGTTCTGCCTGGCCGCTGAGACCGCTACCCGCGCGGCGTACGGCCCCGGCCGCCTGACCCGCTACCGCGCGGAGCTGGTGGTGCCGCGCGCCACCCGGCTGGAGTGCGCCGTGCTCAAGGCCGTGGCCGACCGCTATGTGATGCAGCGCGAGGACCAGGAGCTGCTCCGCGCCGAGCAGCGGGTGATCATCGCGGAGTTGGGCGAGGCGCTCATCGCCCGCGCCCCGGACGGGCTCGACCCCCAGTTCCGCGCGATCTTCAACCAGGCCGAGGCCGCGGGTGACGAGACGGCGCGGCTGCGTGCCGTCGTGGACCAGATCGCCGCCCTCACCGACGCCTCCGCCCGCTCCCTCCACGCCCGACTGGTGCGGCACCGACCGTGACCGGGGGCCGCACCCCACGGAATTTCGTGCGGTCGCGGCCCTTTGCCGGGTCCCGCGTGGCCCCGCCGGACTGCCTGGCGGGCCCGCGCCCGCCGAGACCCGCTCGCGCCGGCTCCAGCACATCGGCCGTGTGCTCGTCGGAGGCCCACCGGTCGGGAACGGCGGAACCCCGCGGAATCCCAGGGCACCCCGCGGGGACGCGCGGAACCCCGGGGACAGGCGCGGACACGTCGGGCCTGCCGGGACTCGTGCGGACTCCCGGGGACTCACGGGGCGTCCCCGGGACCCGCCGCCGGCCGGGGCGGAACCGACGGACACCCGACGGACATCCAACGGACATTGCCCGGACATCCGAGGGGAGATCGACGCACGGACGAGCACGACGAAAAGCCCCGGGAGGGGCGGGCCGAGAGGGCTGGTGGGAGGCGTGATCGCTGGACCGTCCGGCGTACTGCCCCTTCCCGCATCCCGCTCGGTGCGGGACGCTCACCTAGGCGAAAAGTGACCAGTAGGTAGCGACAAGCAGACGTCCTGCTTGGCGGCGAGGAGGCAGCAAGTGGTCGACGCAGACCAGACATTCGTCATCGTCGGTGGGGGCCTGGCCGGGGCCAAGGCCGCGGAGACCCTCCGCGAGGAGGGCTTCACCGGCCGGGTGATACTGATCTCCGACGAGCGCGACCACCCCTATGAGCGACCGCCGCTGTCCAAGGGCTTCCTGACCGGCAAGGACGACCGCGACAGCGTCTTCGTCCACGAGCCCGCCTGGTACGCGCAGGCCGACATCGAGCTGCACCTCGGCCAGCCCGCCGTCCGCCTCGACCGCGCCACCAGGGCCGTCGTCCTCGGCGACGGCACCCGCGTCCCCTACGACCGGCTGCTGCTGGCCACCGGCGCCGAGCCGCGCCGGCTCGACATCCCCGGCACCGGCCTGGCCGGCGTCCACCACCTCCGCAGGCTGGCCCACGCCGAGCGACTGCGCGGGGTGCTGACCGCCCTCGGCCGGGACAACGGCCAGCTGGTGATCGCCGGAGCCGGCTGGATCGGCCTGGAGGTCGCGGCCGCCGCCCGCGGCTACGGCGCCGAGGTCACCATCGTCGAGCCCGAGCCCACCCCGCTCCACGCGGTCCTCGGCCCCGAGCTCGGGACCCTCTTCGCCGACCTGCACCGCGAGCACGGCGTCCGCTTCCACTTCGGTGCCCGGCTCACCGAGATCGTCGGCCAGGACGGCATGGTGCTGGCCGCCCAGACCGACGACGGCGAGGAGCACCCCGCCCACGCCGTCCTCGCCGCCATCGGCGCGGCGCCGCGCACCGCCCTCGCCGAGGCCGCGGGCCTCCAGGTGGTGGACCGGGCGCGCGGCGGAGGCATCGCCGTCGACGCCTCGCTGCGCACCTCCGACCCCGACATCTTCGCGGCCGGCGACGTGGCCGCCGCCGACCACCCGCTGCTGGACGTGCGGCTGCGCGTCGAGCACTGGGCCAACGCCCTCAACGGCGGCCCCGCGGCCGCCCGCGCCATGCTCGGCCAGGAGGTCTCCTACGACCGCGTGCCGTACTTCTTCTCCGACCAGTACGACCTCGGCATGGAGTACTCCGGCTACGCGCCGCCCGGCTCCTACGACCAGGTGGTGTGCCGCGGAGACGTCGGCAAGCGGGAGTTCATCGCCTTCTGGCTGCGCGAGGGCCGGCTGCTGGCCGGGATGAACGTGAACGTGTGGGACGTCACCGACTCCATCCAGCGGCTCATCCGCTCCGGCGCCCGGCTGGACCCGACGGCGCTCGCCGACCCGCAGACCCCGCTGGAGTCCCTGGTCGAGGAGTAGCGACGGGCCCCGTGGCGTCATGGCCCCGCGCGGGATCCGGCTGTCACCGGCCCACCGTAGAATTCACCCCGTGGCAGGCAGGATCAACGATGACGACGTGAGGGCCGTACGGGAGGCGATCCCGATCGACGCCGTCGTGTCCGAGTACCTCCAGCTCCGCAACGCCGGCGGCGGCAACCTGAAGGGCCTGTGCCCCTTCCACGACGAGAAGTCCCCGTCCTTCCACGTCAGCCCCGCCAAGGGCCTGTACCACTGCTTCGGCTGCCAGGAGGGCGGGGACACCGTCGACTTCATCATGAAGGTCGACCACCTGTCCTTCGCCGAGACCATCGAGCGCCTCGCCTCCCAGGCCGGCATCACCCTGCGGTACGAGGAGGGCGGCTACACCCCGGGCCGCCAGCAGGGCGAGCGCACCCGCCTGGTGGAGGCCCACAGGATCGCCGCGCAGTTCTACGTCGAGCAGCTGGACAGCCCCGAGGCGGAGATCGGCCGCAAGTTCCTCGCCGAGCGCGGCTTCGACCAGGCCGCCGCCCAGCACTTCGGCGTCGGCTACAGCCCGGCCGGCTGGGACCACCTCACCCGCTACCTGCGCGGCCGCGGCTTCAGCGACAAGGAGCTGACTCTCTCCGGCCTCTCCCAGGAGGGCCGCCGCGGCCCCATCGACCGCTTCCGCGGCCGCCTGATGTGGCCGATCCGCGACATCGCGGGCGAGGTCGTCGGCTTCGGCGCCCGCAAGCTGCGCGAGGACGACAACGGCCCCAAGTACCTCAACACCCCCGAGACCCCCCTCTACCGCAAGTCCCAGGTCCTCTACGGCATCGACCTCTCGAAGAAGGAGATCGCCAAGACCAACCGGGCCGTGGTCGTCGAGGGCTACACCGACGTCATGGCCTGCCATCTCGCCGGTGTCACGACCGCCATCGCCACCTGCGGCACCTCCTTCGGCGAGGGCCACATCAAGATCCTGCGCCGCCTCCTGATGGACAACTCCGGCTCCGAGGTCGTCTTCACCTTCGACGGCGACGCGGCCGGCCAGAAGGCCGCGCTGCGCGCGTTCGAGGACGACCAGAAGTTCGCCGCCGAGACCTCCATCGCGATCACGCCCGGCGGCATGGATCCGTGCGAGCTGCGCCTGGCCGAGGGCGACGCGGCCGTCGCCGGCCTGGTGGAGTCCCGTACCCCCCTGTTCGCCTTCGCCCTGCGCTCGATCGTCTCGCGCTACAACCTCGACACCGAGGAAGGACGCATCGCGGCTGTCGACGAGGCTGTGACCGTCGTAGCTGCGATCAAGGACACCAGCCTGCGGGACCGCTATGCCATTCGGCTGGTCGGCATGGTGGGCATCACCAGCCAGGCCGAGGAGCAGTCGATCATCCGTCGCGTACGGGGCCTGGCCCGCAGTCGTGCTGGGCGGGCACCGCAGGGCCCCGCACGCACCGAGACGCGCGCCGCGGCCGGCAGGGGGGCGCCGACGACCGCTGCCCCTCCGGTGCCTCGCGGTCCGGCACTCAACCTCCGCAGCCCCTCACGCCTGGTCGAGCGCGAGCTGCTCAAGCTCGCCCTTCAGCGCCCCGACCTGGTCGCCCCCGCCTTCGACGCGTATGGCGTCGACGAGTTCACGGCGCCGCCCTACGCCGCGGTTCGTCAATGCATCCAGGACGCGGGCGGCGTGAGTGCGGCCGATGCCGGATACACCGCCCGCGTTCTCGAAGCCGCTGCCGACGACTCCGTCCGCACGATGATCACCGAACTCACCGTCGAGTCCCTGCGTACCCGCCGTGACCCCGACGTGGCCTACGCGGGCGAGCAACTGGTGCGTGTTCGCATCGCGGCGGTGGATGCCCGGATCGCCGATCTGGAGGGTGCCGCCCGCCGCTGCGAGGCCCAGGGCGACCACGAGGGTGCCGCCGACGTCCACAAAGAGGCATGGGTCCTCCAGCAGTACGCTCGCTCCCTCCGCGAACGAGGCTCTGCGGCGCTGTAGCCGATTCCAGCCCGTCCCGATCGAGCCTGCCGGTACTCGGCCACGAGCCCAGGCCGAGACCAGCCCGTCCGGCGTCTGAGGACGAGCCCGGCGAAGCCGGGGCGACACCGCACCCGCACCCACAAACGGCGCCCGACTCGCCCCGACCTTCCCGCCGGACGGCAAGGGGTCATCGGTCGGTCACCGCCCGCTCGGCAAAAAGTGCCCGCACGCCCCTCGTGGCGGGCCTGTGTCGTACTCCACACTGGGGAGCGGTGCCTGAGTCTTCGGAACGCGGCGGTGTCGGCGGTCGGGAAGGACCGGAAGCCCCCGCAGATCCGCTCACGATGTACGGGACGGATGGCGGCGCGGCCGCCGCAGCCGCGCCCGATCGCCCTGTCGTCTCAAGCGCGATCACCCTGGAGGTCGCCCTCGTGCAGACCCAGACCCTCACCGACGTGACGACGACGGACGTCACCACCGAGATCCCCGCCCATGTCGCGGCCCTCGCCACCGGCGGTGGCGCCGCGGACACCGTCGTGCCGTCGCAGGGCATGCCCCCGCTCCATCCCGAGGCGGACCCGGGCGAGCCCCCGCCCCCGCCTGAGGCCCCCGAGCCCGCCGCCGTACGGGCGGACACCGGTAGCCCCTCCTCGGACCTCTTCCGCCAGTACTTGCGCGAGATCGGCCGCATCCCGCTGCTCTCCGCGGCCGAGGAGGTGGAGCTGGCGCGCCGGGTGGAGGCCGGGCTGTTCGCCGAGGAGAAGCTGGGCAACGCCCCGGACCTGGACACCCAGCTCGCGCTCGACCTCGACAAGCTCGTGGTGCTGGGCCGGATGGCCAAGCGCCGCCTGATCGAGGCCAACCTGCGGCTGGTCGTCTCCGTCGCCAAGCGCTACGTCGGCCGCGGGCTGACCATGCTGGACCTGGTCCAGGAGGGCAACCTCGGCCTGATACGAGCCGTGGAGAAGTTCGACTACGCCCGCGGGTACAAGTTCTCCACCTACGCCACCTGGTGGATCCGCCAGGCCATGTCGCGCGCCCTGGCCGACCAGGCCCGGACGATCCGGGTCCCGGTGCACGTCGTCGAGCTGATCAACCGCGTGGTGCGGGTGCAGCGCCGGATGCTCCAGGAGCGGGGCTACGAGCCCCCGCCCGAGGAGGTCGCCGCCCACCTCGACCTGCCCCCCGAGCGGGTCAGCGAGGTGCTGCGGCTTGCTCAGGAGCCGGTCTCACTGCACGCCCCCGTCGGCGAGGAGGACGATGTCGCCCTCGGTGACCTGATCGAGGACGGCGACGCCGCCTCCCCGGTCGAGTCCGCGGCCTTCCTGCTGCTCAAGGAGCACCTGGAGGCCGTCCTCTCCACCCTCGGCGAGCGCGAACGCAAGGTCGTCCAGCTCCGCTACGGCCTGGCCGACGGCCGCCCCCGCACCCTGGAGGAGATCGGCCGCATCTTCGGCGTCACGCGGGAGCGGATCCGCCAGATCGAGTCGAAGACCCTCAACAAGCTGCGCGAGCACGCGTTCGCGGACCAGCTGCGCGGATATCTGGACTGACCGCCCGGTGCGGGGCGGTGGTGGAGCGGGACGACGCGGCGCCCCGGTCCGCCGTCCTAGACCGTGCGCGCCGGGTCGAAGGCGCCCGGGTGGGTCTGTTCGCGGACGGCGACGTACTGCTGGCGGACGGCCTGGCCGACGGCGAGCTCCTCGCCCGGCTCGAAGACCTGGCTGGCCGCCGCGGGCCACATCGGCGGCTGGCGCGGGGAGAGGGTGCCGTGGTGGACGCCGAGGGCCCAGGCGGCCTGGCGGGCGGCTCCCAGGGCGGCGTAGTCGGCAGGCTGGGGGACGACGATCTGGGCGCCGAGGAGGGCGGGGGCGATCGCCCGGACGGCGGGCAGGTCGGCGGCCGGGCCGAGGAGGAAGACGCGGCGCACCTCCACACCACGCCCGCGCAGCACGTCCAGCGCGTCCGCGAGCCCGCACAGCATGCCCTCGAAGGCGGCCCGCGCCAGGTGCTCCCGCTTCATGCTCTCGCGCCGCAGGCCGGCCAGCGTGCCGGCGGTGTGCGGGAGGTGCGGGGTGCGCTCGCCCTCCAGATAGGGGAGGAGGACCAGGCCGTAGGAGCCGGGGGAGGAGGCGAGGGCGAGCTCGGAGAGGCCCTCCAGGTCGCAGCCGAGCAGCTCCGCGGTGCCGCGCAGCGCCCGCACCGCGTTGAGGGTGTGCACCACCGGCAGGTGCATGCCGGTGGCGTCCGCGTAGGAGGTGATGGTGCCGGTGGGGTCGGCGAGCGCCTCGTGGTGGACGGCGAAGACGGAGCCGGAGGCGCCGAGGGAGATCACCGCGTCGCCGATGCCGACGCCCAGTCCGAAGGCCGCCGCCATCGTCTCGCCGGTGCCGGCGGAGATCAGCAGCCCCTCGGGCGTGTGGCCGGCGGGCTCGCAGGGGCCGATGACGTCGGGAAGCCGCACCTGGTGGCCCAGGGCCAGCTCCACCAGGTCGGGGCGGTAGCCGCCGGTGGCCGCCGACCAGAAGCCGGTGCCGGAGGCGGCGCCGCGGTCGGTGGTGCGCCGCACCGGGCGGCCCAGCAGCTGCCACACCAGCCAGTCGTGCGGCTGGAGCAGCTCGGCCACCCGGCGCGCCGACTCCGGCTCGGAGCGGGCCAGCCAGCGCAGCTTCGCCACGGCCAGGCCGGAGTGCGGCACCAGGCCGACGGCCTGCGCCCAGGCGGAGCGCCCGCCGAGCGCGTCGATCAGGTCGGCGGCGGCGGCCTGCGCCCGCTTGTCGTTCCCGGCCATCGCGGGGCGCACCAACACCCCGCCGGCGTCCAGCGCCAGCAGCCCCTGCTGCTGCGCGGAGACGCCGATGGCCTGCACGCCCTCCAGCAGACCGCCCTCGGCGGCCTCACCGAGGGAGAGCAGCCACGCCTGCGGGTCCACATCGCTGCCGCCGGCCGGGTGCGGCGCGTACCCCTGCTTGAGTACGGCACCCGTGTCCGTGTCGCAGACGACGATGCGAGTGCTCTCCGACGAGCTGTCCAGACCGGCGACTATCCCCATAGCCCCAGATGATGCCCTATCGCCGCACTGCGGGCGTCCTGTATCGGCGTGGGGCGTCAGGTGTTGCTGGTGCCCCAGTCGTCGTCCTCCGGGGCCCGGTCCTCGCGCAGCGAGCGGACCCGGCTCGCCATGGAGTCCGGGAGCCGGTCCCCGACCCTGGCGCTGACCGTGTCGAACGCCTTGGAGGCGGCCTTGCGCCCGCCGAGCGCGGTGGCTTCGGCGGTGTTGCGCACCGCCGGATTCCGGGCGACCCGCTGCGCGGTCTTGCGCAGCTGCTCGTACCGCTCGCGGCCGGCGCGCGTGCCGAGCACGTACCCGACGGCCACTCCGGTGATGAACGTCAGCCGGTAGCGCATCCCACTGCCCTTCCCGTTGGACCTGGCCCCGTACCCGCCTACCCTCGGCCGCCGGAGATCATCCGTCGGACACGCGCAGGCCACCTCGGGGATACCGATTGGCGGAGCACCCCCCTGCTTGCGCTAATGTATGTCTCGCAGCGAGCGCGCGCCGTCCGGTTGGACCGGGTGGGGGCGTGATCGAGGCACACGGAGCAATCCCCTGTAGCTCAATTGGCAGAGCAGCCGGCTGTTAACCGGCAGGTTACTGGTTCGAGTCCAGTCGGGGGAGCTCGGTCCCCTGTAGCTCAATTGGCAGAGCATTCGGCTGTTAACCGGAGGGTTACTGGTTCGAGTCCAGTCGGGGGAGCAGCGGAAGAGGACCCCTTCGGGGGTCCTTTTTCATGTTCGGGCCCGCGCGGGCGAGGACTGCCGGGCCGGTTTCAGACCGGTGCCGGCCCGGAACCCGGCCGGTTTCACGCCCGGATTTCGGCCTCGGGATTTTTCCCGATCCACCGGGAACCGAACGTCGGTGATCGCAGTCCTCTAGGTTGGCAGTGCCGCTTACGGCGGCCCCCCGGGGCAACAGATCGTATGAGCGGCTATGCTGCGGCAGACGGCGCGCACAGATGTGCGCGACACGCCGCTACGGGGCGGTAGCTCAGCCGGTTAGAGCAGCGGACTCATAATCCGTCGGCCGTGGGTTCGAGTCCCACCCGCCCCACCAAAGCTCGCTGGGAAGAAACGATCTGACCAGCTTCGTGATCACGTCACCCCGCCGGGTCGGCCCGGCTGTCCCACGCCCCGCCGCGTAGCGGGAGCGGCGTTCGGGGGACGGGGCTGCCGCGCCCCGCGGGACCGGGCGAGCCCTGGCATCTGCTGCTGCGCTTCACCGGCCGGGATCCTCGCGACCACCCCGGCGGCGGTGCCGTCCAGCCGGCCGGCGCGCTGGAAGACGGCGGTCGCCTCGACGCTCGCCATCGCCGCGGTCACTCTCTGCGCCAGCGGTCGGCTGGCGCCGCGTCCGGCGGGGCTCTCCGTGGTGCCGTGCACCCTGCTCGTCGCGCCGCTGTCTAGGGTGCTGATGACCTATGTGGCCCTGCGGGTGGTCACCCGGCTGCTACGCCGTTGCTATTGGATCTATCCCACCACACTCAGATAAGACGCCTTTTGTCCGACTTGAGAGTGAAAGAAGGGAATTCTTCGGAAGAAAGCCGTCACATCCTGTGTCTCACCGCGTTTCTCCAGGTGTCGGCGTCCGCTGGCCGTCGTTGAACATACGAGGAGAAAACCCCCATGCTGAAGAAGGCCCTTGCCTGCGCTTCGCTTGCCGTCGCCGCGACCGGAGCCACGGGCTTCATCGCCCCGGCTGCCATCGCTTCGGACGCCGAAGGCGGCAACTACTCGCAGAACATCAACCTGCTGCCGCACCTGTGCGTGGACGCCAAGGACATCAACGTCCTGAACGTGACGCCGATCGAGGTGCTCAACGGCACCGACGGCCAGCAGTGCAACGAGGAGTCGAAGGTCTTCGACAACTCGAAGGACCCGCTCTCCGACCTCCTCGACCTGGGCGCCTACCAGAACTGATCAGGCCTTCCAGGCAGCGGCCGCCCCGAGCCTCCGGGGCGGCCGCTTCAGTGTGCCCGCCGTCGCGCTCCGCCGGCATGCCGCGCCCGCCCGATCCGCCCGGGTGCGCGTCGCCATGCCGTCGCCGTGGCGCCGCTGTGCCGTTACGGGTAGACCCGCCGGTCGGCCGGTCCTTCGTGCGCGCCCGTGCGTGTGCCCGTCCCGTCCGGTGATCCTGTCGCCGGGGGCGTCGTCCGGCCGCGGTGTCCCGACGTGGCGCGCCGGAGCGCCGGCCGGGACTTTCGGGACGCACCCCGTCACCCCCGCCGCCGGACAACGGGGCTGGCCCCCCGCGGATCCGCGGGGGGCCAGGAGGAGCGTGCGAAGCGAGCGGCTCAGTTCTGAGCGGTGCCGATGTCGAGGAGGTCGGCGAGGGGGTCCTTCGAGTTGTCGAAGACCTTCGACTTCTCGTTGCACTGCTGGCCGTCGGTGCCGTTGAGCACCTCGATCGGCGTCACGTTCAGGACGTTGATGTCCTTGGCGTCCACGCACAGGTGCGGCAGCAGGTTCACGTTGGAGCTGAAGTCGCCGCCTTCGGCGTCCGACGCCATGGCGACGGAGGGAAGCACGAGTCCGGTGGCTGCCGCGGCCAGGGAGGCGCAGGCGATGGCCCTCTTGAGCATGGGGGGTGGTCTCCTCGGGTGGATCAGAGGTCAGGGGTCAGCGGTTGATGCAGATGTTGCCCATGGCCGGGTTCAAGAAGCCGACGGCGTTGATCGTGTTGCCGCACAGGTTGATCGGGATGTTGATCGGGACCTGGATGTTGTTGCCGCTGACGACACCTGGCGAGCCGGCCGCGAGGCCGTTGGCGTGGGCGCCGCCGTACTCGTTGTACTCGCCTCCGTTGTCGTGGTGGTAGAAGTGCTTCTCGTCGTGGGTGTCGCGGTGGTTGCCGTGTCCGCCGTTGTGGTTGCCGTGTCCGCCGTAACCACCGTTGTGGTTGCCGTGGTCACGGCCCTTGCCGTTGCCGTTGTTGTCGTGGTCGTGGGCGAGGACGCCGGCGGCCGAGCCGAGGACGGTGACGCCCGCGGCGACGGTCAGGACTGCGGCTTTCGAGAGTGCCTTCACGGAGCTCTCCATTTCTCTGTTCAGTGGTGACTTCCCGGGTGACTTCCTGGTGACCTGAGAACGACCTCGTCGTATGGCAGGTGCGGAGCGCCACTCGGATGGCTCTGCAAAGGCGAGCCGTACTGTGTCAGCGGCTTTTCGTCAAAGGTGGATCGATCGACCGCGTGGGATGGCGCGCGTGGAGACCGTGGACACGGAATTCCCCGGTCACACGGTCTCCGGATCGCCTGGCGCGTCAGACGTTGAGGTCAGACGTTGGCGCAGAAATTGCCCATCGCCGGGTTGAGCGCACCGACGAGGTCGATGGTGTTGCCGCACAGGTTGATCGGGATGTTGACCGGGACCTGGATGTTGTTTCCGCTCACCACGCCGGGCGAGCCGATGGCGCCACCGTTGGCGATGGCGGCGTTCCCTCCGTCGTCGCCGCCGCCGGCCACCGCGGTGCCGGCGCCGCCGAGGGCCACGGCGCTCGCGCTGATGGTCAGGACCGCAACCCTGGAAATGCGCTTCACGATGCTTCCTTTCGCTGATCGTCGCTCGGGCGGCCTGAACAACGAATGGAGCAGTACGCGGATACGCCGCGTCACCCGAATGCCGGCTTGCGGGAGTTCGCGACCCGATAATCCGGTCGGTGGCCGGGGCCGGCCGTGCGCGGACCGCCAGTCGGAGTAACAGATCATGCGAACCGCGATGGGCGCGGATAGCAAGGACGTGTTGACGCCCCTTCAGGGCGATCCGGTCGTGACCCAGTTAAGGAATGACGCCCATGCGCATGTCCCTGCGCTCCGCGGCCGTGGCCGCCCTGATAATCGCGGTGCCGCTGACGTCCTTGTCGGCCGCCGCGGTGACCTCGCCGCGGTACATCGACCCCCCGGCGCGGTCCGGCCTCGCCCCGCTTCACCAGTCCGGCGACGACGCCATCCCCGGGCAGTACATCGTGACCCTGGCCGCCGGGGTGAGCCCCGAGGCGGTCGCGGGCCTGATCGGCGTCACGCCGCTGTACACGTACACCGACGCGCCCCGGGGCTTCGCGGCGCGGCTCACCCCCGAGCAGGTCGAGATGTTGCGCCGACAGCCCGGGGTCGAGGCGGTCGAGGAGGACGCGATCTTCTCCGTCCCCCCCGACGCCAACGCCAGCGGGCCGGCGGGCTATCGGGGGCCGGAACGTTACGAGGGCCGCTACGAGGGTCGTTACGAGGGGCGTGACGAGGGCCGCAACGAGGGCCGGCGCGCCGACGAGGAGGGGCCCGGCGACGTCGATGTCGGTGAGCTCGGTGATGGTGGTGATGTCGGTGATGCCGGCGTGGGCGACGTCCGTGAGGACGAGGCCGGCGCGCCGGAACCGCCGCTGGCCGACCGAGAGGTGGACGGGAGCGACCCCGTCGGGCGGCCGGGCCCGGACCTCCCCCCGCACAGCCCGAACACCGGTGCCCTGGACCGTACGGTCACCGGCCACGCGGCGGACGTCCCCTGGGGTCTGACCAGGATCAACGGCCGGGAGCCCGGTGGCAGCGGCTTCACCGTCACGGCCACCGGGGCGGGCGTCACCTCGTACGTCATCGACAGTGGCGTCGAGCTGGCGCACCCGGACTTCGGCGGACGGGCGGTGGCGGGAGAGACCTTCATCGACGACGGCCGGGGCGCCGGCGACTGCGCCGGGCACGGCACCCACGTGGCCGGCACGCTCGGCGGCACCGAGTCGGGGGTGGCCAAGCAGACGAAGCTGGTCTCCGTACGGGTCTTCGACTGCGAAGGTGAGAGCTCCAACTCCATCATCATGGCCGCCATCAACTGGGTGGCCGCCAACGCCCAGAAGCCCGCGGTGGCCAACCTCTCGCTGGGCGGGCCGTTCTCCCGCGCCATGAACCTGGCGGTGGAGAACCTCGCCGCCACCGGCGTCTTCCCGGTCGTGGCGGCGGGCAACGACGACATCAACGCCTGCGGGATCTCCCCGGCGAGCTCGGCCGGCGCGTACACCGTCGCCGCCGTCGACAAGGCCGACCGCAAGGCGTGGTTCAGCAACTGGGGCGCCTGCGTCGACACCAACGGCCCGGGGGTGGGCATCCGCTCCACCTTCCTCGACGGCAGCTTCAGCGAGTTGGAGGGGACCTCCATGGCGGCACCGCACGTCGCGGGCGTCGCCGCGCTCTACAAGGAGGCCAAGGGAGACGCCTCCTTCGAGACGCTGTCCTCCTGGCTCACCGAGAACGCCACCACCGGCATCGACACCAGCGGCTACCTCGGCATGCCCACCGGGACGCCACCCCTGCTGGTCTATACCGGAGGGCTGTGAGGGGGCGATCCAGCCACCGGCTCCAGGGCCGGGGCCGGAATACCGGTCGGCGGCGGACCGTTACCGTGGCGGGGCATCCGCCGCCGACCCGGAAGCAGGGACCTCACACCATGAGCACCGTGGAACTCACCAAGGACAACTTCGACGAGATCGTCGCCGGCAGCGACTTCGTCCTGATCGACTTCTGGGCGGAGTGGTGTGGCCCCTGCCGACGCTTCGCCCCCGTCTACGAGAAGGCCGCCGCCCGCCACCAGGACCTGGTCTTCGGGAAGGTCGACACCGAGGCGCAGCCCGAGCTCGCCGCCACCTTCCAGATCCAGTCCATCCCCACCCTGATGATCGTGCGCGACGACATCGCGGTGTACGCGCAGCCGGGCGCCCTCCCCGAGCAGGCGCTGGAGGACCTCATCAGCCAGGCGCGGGCCCTGGACATGGACGAGGTGCGGGCCTCGGTCGCCCAGGCCGGGGAGCCGGGCGCGCGTGGGTGAGCTGCTCCTGGTCCGCCACGGCGAGACCGAGTGGAGCCGCTCCGGCCGGCACACCAGCTGGACCGACCTGCCGCTGACCGGGCGCGGCGAGGACCAGGCCCGGGCGCTGCGCCCGCTGCTGGCCACCCGCACCATCGGCCTCGCGCTGGTCAGCCCGCTCGCCCGGGCCCGGCACACCGCGGAGCTGGCCGGCATCGAGGACGCGCGGACCGAGCCCGACCTCCACGAGTGGGACTACGGAGGGTACGAGGGCATCACGACGGCCGAGATCCGGAGCGCCCGGCCCGGCTGGGAGCTCTGGACCGACGGTGTCGTGGCCGGCGGCCCCGACCACCCGGGGGAGTCCGCCGAACAGGTGGGCGCGCGCGTCGACCGGCTGCTGGCCCGCATCGCCCCGTCGCTGGCCCCGGAGGCCACCGAGGGGGACGTGCTGCTGGTGGCGCACGCCCATGTGCTGCGGGTGCTGACGGCGCGTCGACTCGGCCTGGAATCGGCCGCCGGGGCGCTGTTCCGGCTCGACACCGCGACCCTCGGTCGACTGGGGTACGAGCACGGGCGCCCCGCGATGCTCGCGTGGAACGTAGGCTCTGACCTGTCCTGACAACAGCTCAGCCACAGGAGGCAACGAGCCCATGGCCACCACTCGCACCGCAGCCACCCACTGGGAAGGCAATCTTCTCGAGGGCAAGGGCCAGGTCAGCCTGAACTCCTCGAACATCGGCACCTACGACGTCACCTGGGCGTCCCGCGCCGAGCAGCCGGCCGGCCGGACCAGCCCCGAGGAGCTGATCGCCGCCGCCCACTCCAGCTGCTACTCGATGGCCTTCTCGCACGGCCTGGCCGGCAAGGGGCACACCGTGGAGTCGCTGGACACCAAGGCCGACGTCACCTTCCAGCCCGGCGAGGGCATCACCGGCATCCACCTCACCGTCAAGGCGCGGGTTCCGGGTCTGAGCGAGGAGGACTTCCAGGCAGCCGCCGAGGACGCCAAGAAGAACTGCCCGGTGAGCCAGGCCCTGGCCGGCACCACCATCACCCTGGAGGCGGAGCTGCTCGGCTGATCCACTCAGTCGACCGGCGTCACCCGCTGGAGCAGCCCCCAGGTGAACTCCGCCACGTGTGGGCGGGGTTCACCACCGGGCCGCTCCGGCGCCTCGAAGGCCAGCCGCCAGCGCGTCGGGGCGGTGCCCTCCATGGGTCGTGCCGGCGCGAAGGCCCGTGCCACCTCGTCCACGGTGCAGCTCCACGGAGTCAGGTCCGCGGCCGTACGGGGCGTGGGCCCCGGGGCGCCGGGGACCCGCACCAGCCACTCGTTCCACACCGCCCCGCCCGGCGCCACCAGCACCTCGAAACGGAGATCGGGCCAGAGCGGCACCGGCCATCGCAGCGCCTCGCACCTCAGTTCGCCGACGCTCCGGAGGGACGTCGACTCGGGCGCCCCCAGCACGGAGCGGTAGCGGGCGGCGGCGCCGCGCCGCCGCGGCGAGTGCCGCATCGCCTGCCACCGCTTGTTCGCCTCGCGCATCTGCGCCCGGCTGAAGCCCAGCTCCCGCAGCGCGTCCTCGACCAGCTCCGGGTGGTGGTCGGCCATCCTGCGCAGCAGGACCAGGATGAAGGGGAAGGGCTCGGGAAGCGCGTCGGACGCCTCAGGCGCGGAGTTCATGACCCCCATCGTCGCGCACCGACACGCGCCCCGGCCGCCGCGTCCCGGGGAGGAACAGCACCGAGTTGACGTACCGCCGGCGGCCCGGCCCCAGGCTGCGGCGCAGCAGCCCGTGCTCCGCCACATGGCAGCTGCGGGCCTGGTGTCCGGCCAGGTCGAAGCGGGACAGCTCCACCCACTCCCGGCCCGGCAGCACCCAGCCCCGATAGCCGAGCCCGCCCAGGAGCTCCAGCACCGGCCCGGGCGGCTGGATGCGCGCCTCCAGCTCCACGAAGAGCGCCGGGTGCTGGCGGACGAGCAGCCGTCGCGCTCCGCGCAGCACGGCCAGCTCGGCGCCGTCCACATCCACCTTCAGCAGGGTCACGGGGCCCAGCACCAGCTCGTCCAGCGCCACACAGTCCACCTCCAACGCGGCCCCGTGCACCGGGCGGCGCACCAGGGAGGACACGCCCCGGTCACCGCGGCCACCGGGCGGCAGCCACAGCGTGGCCCGGCCGGGGCCCTCGGCGGCCGCGGCCTGGATCACCTGGACGTTGGCGGCGGAGGTGGCGGCCAGGGCCCGGGCCAGGTGCGGCACCGGTTCGATCACCACCACCCGCTCCGCGCGCCGCGCCAGCCGCCGGGTCCACGGCCCGTACCAGCCGCCGACGTCCACGGCGGTGCCGCCCGGCGGGCAGAAGTCGGCGAGCCGGGCCAGCTCGGGTTCGAAGCGCGGGTAGAGGCGGGAGGCGGCCTCGGCGACGAGCCGGGCCGGCAGCAGCGGGCCGAGCCGGGCGGCGAGCGTCATGACCGGGGTCTCCCGTCGTCTGCCGGGGTGTTTCCGGGGGCGTGGTCGGAGGCGGGGGCGGTGTCGGGGACGGCGGGGGCGGCCTTGGAAGGGGAGGCGGGGCAGGCGGGGGAGGCGGGAGACACCGGGGATGCCGGGGACGCCGGGGATGCCGGGGACGCGGGGGAGTCCGCCGCCAGCCGGCCCAGCAGCACCCGGTGTTCGGCGACCGTCAGCCGCTGCCCGGAGGACGGGAGCAGCTGCGGGATGCCGTCGACGATCGGATAGCGCAGCCGCAGTCGCGGGTTGTAGAGGGCGTCGTCCGGGACCACCAGGGCGAGCGGTCCCTTGTCGAGCGGACAGACCAGGAGCTTCAGCAGCGGGTCGTCGGGCGTCATGACGCGGTCACTTCCTCGGTCGGGGTCGTGGGGTCCTGGGGGCCGTCGGGCCGTCGGGGTCATCGAGGCGGGGCGGCGCGAGGTCGTGGCCGCCGGGCGGCCCGCCCGGCCGTCCCGGCCCGTCCCGGCGCCTTGACCGCGTGCACCAGCAGGATCGAGGCGAGCGACGGCACCCGGCAGGCGGCTCGGTCCAGCGCCCGGAGCGGGCGCGGCACTCCGTGGAAGGGCGCGCCGGTCAGCGTGACGACCGTGAAGCCGGAGGCGGCGAGGAAGCCGCGCAGCGCGCGGGAGGTGAACAGCCGCAGATGGCCGACCACCTCGCGGCCGGGGCGGCCGTGCACCGCGCGCATGCTCACCTCCGAGAACACCGGCTGGACCCCGGCGAGCAGCAGCGCGCGGTTGTACCAGGCGGCCAGGTTCGGTGTGGACAGCAGCAGATGGCCCCCGGGCCGCAGCACCCGGCGCAGCTCGTCCAGCGCCGCGTCCGGCTCCACCAGGTGCTCCACCACCTCGCTGAACAGCACCGCGTCCACGCTGCCGGCCGCGAACGGGAGGCCGGCGCCGGACAGTTCGCCGCGGACGACATCGGGCAGCCGGTGCGCGGCACGGCGCAGCGCGTCCTGCGACCAGTCGACGCCGATCACCCGATGACCGGCGAGCAGGGGCAGCGCCAGGGCCGCCGCCGAACCGTCCCCGCAGCCGACGTCCAGCACCACGGCCGGGTCCGCCCGTCGTGTCGGCCCGAGGGCGCGGGCGAGCAGCAGCGCCTGTCGGCGGCTCCGCTCGACGCCGGAGGCGACGGGCACCGTCGGGTCCTCGTAGAAGGCCCGCAGCTCGCTTCCCGCCGTGGCCGCGGCCGCGTTCGCGTTCGCGTTCGCGTTCGCGTACGCGGAGACGGGGACGGAGGCGGCGGCGTGGGCTTGGTCGGAGCCGGAGAGCGACCGGGAGCGGGTCATGACGCCTCCTCAGCGGTCGGGGCCTGGAGCGGTGGCCGCGGCCGTCGTGGCAGCGCCGGCTTCGGCTCGGGCGTCGGTGGTGTGGTCGCGGCCGCCGTGGCGGCCAGTGACCGGGCGAAGAGCGCCGCCAGCTCGTCGCCGGCCGCGTCGTCGAGGACCGCGCGGGACCAGCGCAGCCCCAGGTGCAGCCGGCCACCGGTCGAGGCGCAGGTGAAGGTCACCCCTCGCGACGGGCGGGTCGGCGCCGAGAGCCATACGGCGGTGGCGCGCCCGGCGTCGCCGAAGTCCAGCGGGTCGGGGAGCCGGCCGAGGTTGCTCAGCAGGGTGGTGGCGGTCCACGGCGCCGCCACCCGGCGCAGCCCGCGCGTGACCGCCGCGCGGAGCCCCACCGGCAGCACGGGCGCGGTGAGCAGCGCGCCCGCCCGTCCGAGCTGTGGTCCCGAGGCGGCCTTGAGGGCACGGGTGCGCGCGGCGGTGTACTCCAGCAGCCGCGCCACCGCCGCCGGGTCCGGCCGCTCGGCGGACAGCAGCGCCGCGTCCGTCCGCTCTCCCGGCCCGAAGCCCACCTCCACCAGGCGGGTGCCGTTGCCGATCGGCAGCTCGACGGCCCCGCGCGGGCGGTCGTCCACCGGCATGGTGATCCGTACGGGGCGGGGCGGCCGGCCGTGTAGCCGGTTCCAGCGGGCGATCGTCAGGCAGGTGGCCACCAGCAGCTGGTCGTTGACGGTGGGCACGACGGCGCCCGCGGCGCCGGTGGAGCGCGAGCGGGCCGCCGGCCGGGGCGGCAGCGGCAGGTCGGCCAGGAACAGGCCGTTGCCCGCGGCGCCGGGGGTGCGCGTGTCCGCGGCGACCCGGGCCGGTCGGGTCAGGCGGCGCGAGGGCGCCGGCGGAAGGGCCCTCGGCGTACGGGGCGGGGGCGCGGACGCGGGTGCGGGTGCGGGTGCCGGTGTGGGGACGGGTGCGGTACGCGGCGCGGACGGCGGACCGGACACGGCGCGCGGCTCGTGGGCGGCACACGGCCCGGGGGCGGCGGGCCGCGGGGCCGGGAGGTGCGCCGCCGTCCGGCCGGCGCCGTACAGCGCGGCGGCCGTGGCCAGCACCCGCAGGCAGGACGGTCCGTCGAGGGCCGTGTGATTGATCGTCAGCAGCAGCACGGACCCGGTCTCCCCGGGGCCCGGGGAGACCAGCTCCAGCCGGACGGGCGGCGACACAGCCAGCGGCGGGCAGTGCGCCACCGCGCGGGCCCGCGCCAGGGCGAGTGCCCGCGGGCCCGGCGGCGCGCAGCGGACCGGGTCGACGTCCGGCTCCCCGGTCCGCTCCCACACGTACCGCAGCCGCCACCAGCCGCCCGGCGCCTCCCGCACCAGGATTCCCGGATGCCGGCGCAGCGCCTCGTGGAAGGCCGCCCGCAGCCGGGCCGGGTCCAGCCGCCCCGGCAGGTGCACCTCGATGTGGACGTTCTCGGGGTCGTCGTCCCGCTGGCAGTGACGGGAGACCTCGTCGACGGTGGGGAAGGGGAACCGGTCATCGCGCGGGGCGCGATGACCGCGGTCCCGTGCCGCGGCCCGGAACGATCCGGTGGAACGCTCCGCGGTCATCCTCCGGCCTCCTCTCCGACGGGCGCCCGCCGGGGCTTCCTCTCCGGGGTGCGGTCCGGAGCGGTACGAGCGGGCTCCGCGGCTTGTTCCCCGTCGTCGACGCGTCCGGCCCCGGCGCGTCCGCCTACGGCGCGTCCGGCCGTGGCGTGTCCGGCCACGGCGCCTCCGGCCTCGGCGTGTCCGGCCGCGGCGCCTCCAGTCACGGCGTGTCCCGCTGCGGCGCCTCCGGCCCGGGTGCCTCCGGCCCGGGTGCCTCCGGCCCGGGTGCCTCCGGCCCACGTGGCGTGTCTGGCCACGGCGCATCCGGCCTCGGCGCGTCCCGCCGCGGCGCGTTCGGCCGTGGCGCCTCCGCTCACGGCGCGTTCGGCCACGGCGCCTCCGGCCTCGGCGTGTCCGGCCGCGGCGCCTCCAGTCACGGCGTGTCCCGCTGCGGCGCCTCCGGCCCGGGCGCCTCCGGCCCGGGTGCCTCCGGCCCACGTGGCGTGTCCGGCCTCGGCGTGTCCGGCCGTGGCGCCTCCGGCCTCGGCGTGTCCCGCCGCGGCGCCTCCGGCCGCAGCGCCTGCGGCCTCGGCGTGGCTGTCGCCGGCGGTGTGCTGCTCGGTGTGCTGCCCGGTGAGGTCTCCGGCCGGCGCTCGCCGAAGGCCGCCGAGCCGGGCCCGTCGCCCGCGTCGGCTGGGCCGCGGGTCGCGGTCCGGGACGGTGATCCGCTCCGTAAGCCGTGCCCCGTCCCCCGTTCCGCTCCGGTTCCGCGATCGGCCCCGGTCCCTCGATCGGTCCGCGTCCTGCTCTCCGACTCCTTCCCGCTTCCGGTCCGCGGCCCCCTCGGCCCCGTCGCCGCTGGCCCCGTCGCCGCCCGGCCCGGCGGTGCCGTCTCCGGCGGGCGTGGGTCGGGGCGCCTTCCGGGCGACCCACTGACGCCATCGGCCGTGCCACGGATCGCGGTCCGGGGCGGAACGGGGCGGGAGGGGTCGCGTCAACCGCGCGGTGTCGCCGTCCGGGTCGTCTCCGTCGGCGCCGTCCGCGGCCGCGCCCGCTCGGGCGCCGCCGCCCTCGCCGAGGCCGGGGCCGCTACCGATGCCGGTGTCGACGCCGTCCTCGTCGGGGCTGTCCTCGCCCTTCGGTGACCGGGGCCATCCGGTGCCGGCCGGGACCGTGACCACGGCGGCCGCCAACGCGAGCAGTGCGAGCAGTTGGGCCAGCGCGCTGAACGGCCCCTCGTCGAGCGAGAACGGCTCGCCCGCCCCCGTGGCCGCCGTGACACCCGCCCCCGCCATGGCCGCCAGGGCCACCAGCGGAAGCAGCCCGGGGCGCCGGTGGGCGAGGGGCGCCAGCACGAGCACGACCAGGGCGAGCGGACCGGCGACGAGGATGAGCACCACGGTGAGCGCCGCCACGCCGAGCAGCCAACCCGGTTCGGGCGGTGCGTCCTCGGCCGGTGGGTCGGTCGCCGTCGTCCCCACGACCGCCGCCATCGTTCCCGATCCCGTTCCCGATCCCGTTCCTGTTCCCGATCCCGTCCCCGTCCGCGTTCCCGTCTCCATCCCCGTCTCCGGCGTCATCGCCGTCGTCCCCGTCTCCGGCGTCCCCACCGGCGCGGGCGGCGGTTGCGCGCCCGCCGTCGGCGCGCCCTCGGGCGCCCGGCGCCGGACGAGGCCGAGGCCGAGCAGCACCACGAGGCCCGCCGCGCCGCCCAGCAGTCCCGCCTGGTAGGTCGTCGCGGGCTCGTAGGTGAGGGTGACGGTGCCGCCGGAGCCGGCGGGGATGAGGAAGCCCTGCTGCCAGCCGTCGATGCGCAGCGGGGTGAGGCGGCGGCCGTCGAGCCGGGCGGTCCAGCCGCGGTTCTCGTTCTCGTACGTCTGGAGGTAGACGGCCGGACCGGCGCCGACGGTGAGCTGGCGCCGGTCGCCCGCCCAGTCGCGCGCCGTGAGGGCGCGCGGGGCGGTGGTGGACGGCGGTTCGGGGGTGCCGCGGCGCAGGGTGACGTCGGTGAGCGCCAGCGGGCCCGCGTCCCCCGCCTCCACCCGGTGGCGGCCGGCGGGCAGTCGCAGGGTGGCGTCGTCGTCGGTGCCGGCCTGGCACAGCTCGACCCGGACCGGGCGGCGCTCGGTCAGGTCCCGCACCAGTCCGGACGCCCGGGTGGCGTGCAGGGTGCCGTCGACGGCGAGGAGCGGGCCGCTACCGCAGGGGAGCGAGAAGCGGGCGCGGGGCGCGGGCGGCTTGGCGCGCAGGTCGGCCAGGGCGGGGACATGGATCTCGCTGAGCCCGACCGGCAGTTGCAGCTGCCGCCCGGCGAGCGGGTTGTGCAGGGTCAGCGGCGCGACCTTGCTGAAGGTGAGGGAGAGCCGGTCGGTCACGATGGGGTCGAAGCGCGCCCGCCCCAGCTCGTCCACCCCGGCGGTGGCGGCGCCGTCCGGCGAGTTGACGATGACCTCGGTGGGGCGGGTGGAGACGCCGCCCGCCGCGGCGAGGACGATCTCGTCGATCTCCCGCTTCTTGGGCCAGCTCAGGTGCACCACCGGCGCGTTCCCGGCGATCCACGCGGTGGTGAGGTCGCCGTCGACGAGGTTGCGGGCGCTGAGCGCGGGCCCGGCGTGGCCGGTGGACTCGGCCGTGACGTCGATGCGGCCGCGGCCGCGGCCGGGGGCCACGCGGTCCAGCAGCCGGTCCAGCTCCGGGCCGGGGACCGCGCGGGCCAGGCCCGAGACCGTGTGGTCGGCGGCGGCCGGGGTGCGGAACTGGCGGTGCAGGCCCAACTCCGCCGAGGCCGGCGACAGCCCGCCGGGGTCGCTGCCCCGGTGCAGCGAGACGACGTCCGCCGCGGCCTCCGTGCGACCGGCCGCGGCCTCCGTGCGACCCGTCGCGGACTCCGCGCGGTCCGCGTCGGTCGGCAGCGCCAGCAGCCGCGACACCTGGAGCCCCTCCACCGTCACCTCGGAGAAGCCCGCGCCGGACAGCCCGGGGCCGGCCCGCTGCGCGCCGGTGATGGTGAGCTTCAGCCACTTCGCCGGCCCCGGCGGGGCCTTGACCGGCTGCGGCAGACCGGTGGGCTGCAGCGGGCTGTCGGCCGCGCCGCGGTCGGTCTCCACCCGTACGGAGGTGGGCGCGGCCCGCAGTCCGTCGCCGGGCAGCGGGGTCACCTGGATCGCCTCGGGCACGGCGAGCGCCTGGGTGAAGTCGACGCGCACCCACTGGCCGGTCGCGTCGCCCGCGCTGCCCTCGGCCCAGGCGGTCCGCGGGTCGCCGTCGAAGGCGTGCACCGGGTCGTACTGCGGCAGGTGGAACAGCCAGTTGCCGCTGCTGGAGGCGGTCACCGAGGCGGCGCCGCGCAGCACCGCCGTCGTCTGGTGGGCGGCGCCGGTGATCGGCAGGATCTGGTGCGGTCGCTCGCCCGGGTTCTGCACGCTGTCCGGGTGGTTCCGCTCCCGTGGACCGTAGGTGTACGAGGTGTTGGTGTTGACCAGCCCGAACCGGGTGTCCGCACGGCGCAGCCCGTCGGCGACCGCCTGGAGCGGGGGCGCGCCGAGCCCCGGATGCCGGTCGCCGGTGAGCACGGTGGCCCGGTCGCGCAGCGTCGGGTCGGTGCCGGAGAGCTGGAGCAGCGCCTCGGGCCCGCCGCTGACGACGGCCGTGTCCGCCACCGCCCGGACCGCCGCCGGGCCCGGCCGTGGCGCGCCGGTGGGCTCGTAGACCTCCACCGCCCGCTGGCGCGGGAAGAGGCCCTGGATCTGCACCGGGGTGTCCTCGGGGATCCGGCCGCCGGTCAGCACCGGGCCGAAGGCGGCCGCGCGCCGGTAGCCGGACTCCTCCAGGGTGCGGCGGACGGTCTGCGGCGGCACATAGCCGATCTGGTCCGGGTCGAGGTCGTTGCGGACGACGACCGTGTACAGCCCCGCCCGCAGCAGGAAGTCGCGCAGCCCCGGCACCGCGCCGCCGCTGGTCAGCGCCTGCTCCACGGCGTCCATGGCGCGCCGCGAGCCGGGGGTGCCGAAGGGGACGTAGTCGCGCTGCGCCCAGCGTGACCCGGCCAGCACGTCCAGCGGCTGGTCGATGGGGGAGCCCCAGGTGTAGAGGCCGTGCGCGGTGGCGGGCACCACCAGGGCGCGGCTGTCGGGGGAGTGGTCCCGCAGCCAGTCCGCGGTCTGCTCCCAGTGCGTGGGCAGTCTGTCGAACGGGCCGGGCTGGAGCACCGTGCCGTTCAGGTACGGCCAGGCGAGGCCGGGCAGGACGACGGCGGCGGTCACCGCCGGAAGCAGTCGGCGGCCTCCGGGGACCGACCGCGGGCCGCGCTCGCCGGCCGCGACGCCCACCAGGTGGGTCAGTCCGAGGGCGAGCGCCAGCGCCAGCCCCGGCTGGAACTTGTAGACGTTGCGGAACGGCGCCAGCCAGCCGTTGAGCCACTCCCGCACGGTGTCGTGGAAGGGCGCGCCGAACTCCCCGCCGTATCCGGCCAGCGTGATCGCCGCCACGGTCAGCACGGTCAGCAGCAGCCAGCGCCGCTCCGGCAGATCGCGGCGGGCCAGCCCGGCCAGGCCGAGCGCGGCGGCCGTCGCCGAGGCCAGGACGGCCACGGTGGAGGTGGCGACGGTCCAGCCGCCGGGCAGCCACGCCTCACCGAAGTGCAGATACGCGATCCAGTTGCCCGCGCCGCGCAGCAGCTCGGTCGCGGACATGGTGGCGGTGGTGGCCTCCGAACGCTCCACGTACGGCATGAAGTTCTCGCCGTAGACGCCGAGCAGCAGCAGCGGCACCACCCACCAGGCCGTCGCCAGCAGCACCCCCGGGATCCACCAGCCCAGCAGGGCGCGCCGGTGTCCGCCCGCCGGGCGGCTGAGCAGGTAGAGGCCCACCGGCAGCAGCGCGGCGAGGGTGGCTGCGGCGTTCACCCCGCCCATGAAGGGGATCAGCAGCGCGGAGCGTGCGGCGGCGAGCCGCGGGGAGAAGAGGCGCGCGGCGCTTGCGTCGGCGGGGCGGATCAGCGGCAGCAGTACCCACGGCAGGGCCGCGCCGGGCAGCGCGGCCGCCGAGGTCGACCCGATGACCGCGGTGAAGGTCGGCCACAGCGCGTACGCCAGGGCGCCCAGCGGCCGGGTGGCCGGCGAGCCGATCCGCAGCCGCTCCGCCAGCCGCAGCGCGCCCCAGAACGCCGCCGCCACGATCAGCGACAGCCACAGCCGTTCGGCCAGCCACACCGGCAGATGCAGCAGATGGGCGAGGGCGTAGTAGGGCAGCATCGGGAACGCGTAGCCGATGTACTGGTCGGCGAGGCCGCCGAAGCCCGCGCGGTCGTGCCACAGGTCCCCGAGGTCCGCGAGGAACCCGAACGGGTCGACGGCCACGGCCAGCTTGGTGTCGAAGGCCATCTTGCCCGGCGCCTGGGCCACGAAGCCGACGAAGGCCGCCGCCCACACCCCCAGCAGCCAGGTCCGCTTGCGGTGGGCGGGGTGTGCGGGGCGCGTGGGGATCATGAGGACCGCCTCAGGATCAGAAGGAGGTTCCAGGTGGCCACCTCGCGCAGGCCCGGCACCCGCGTGACGGCCGCCGCCCAGAAGGGCCAGTAGCGGGAGCGGGCCGCGAGCACGGTCACGTCGTCACGGCCCCGGACGTGCCGCAGGGTGGGGCCGACATGCACGCGGAAGAGGTTCTCGCCGACGGTGTGCTTGGGCGGGCGGCCGGTACGGCGGCGATAGCGGGCGCCGGCCCGCTCGGCGCCCAGGTAGTGCCACGGCGCCGTCTCGTGACCGCCCCACGGCGAGAGCCAGTTGGTGAACGAGAGGTAGATCAGCCCGCCGGGGCGGGTGACCCGGACCAGTTCGCTGAGGAACGTGCGGGGATCGGCCACGTGCTCCAGCACGTTCGAGGCGAAGCAGACGTCCGCCACGCCGTCGGCCAGCGGCAGCAGATAGCCGTCGGCGCGCACCGCCCAGCCGGGGGCGCTGTCGCGGACCGCCCCGTGGGCGGCGCGCAGCTCGCCCGGGTCGGGCTCGAAGAGGTAGCAGCGGGCGCCGCGCCGCCGGAACTCGCGGGTGAAGTGCCCGCCGCCCCCGCCGACGTCGACGACCAGCCGGCCGCGCAGCGGCCCGTAGCGCTCCAACTGCCCCGCCGCGTCCCGGGCGAGCAGCCCGTAGCAGTGCTCCGGGTCGCTCTGCTCGCGCCGGAACGCGTGGAAGAGGGCGAGCGAGCGGCGCAGTGAGGGGTCCCGCACGACCGCTCACCGGCCTGCTCTCGTGGTCGCCGTGGTCGCCCGTGCGTGGGCCTCGACGGCCGCGGCCCGGAAGCCGCGCACGGTGGCGCTCCAGCGGAACCGCTCGGCGCGCAGCCGGGCGGCGCGGCCGAGGCTCTCCCGGCGCTCCGCGCTGAGGGCCAGGGCGCACCAGGCGGCGGCGAAGGAGCTCTCGCCCCGGGCCAGCACCCCGGTGACGCCGGGTTCGACCGAGTCGCGCAGGCCGGGGATGTCGAAGCCGACGGCGGGGGTGGCGCGGGCGGCGGCCTCCATGACGGCCAGCCCCCAGCCCTCGACGGCGGAGGGGTGCAGCAGCAGCCACGCCCGGCACAGGAGCCGGTGCTTGAGCTCCTCGTCGACATGGCCGGCGAAGCGCACCCCGGGGCCGGCGAGGGCGGTCAGCCGCTCGCGCTCGGGGCCGTCGCCGAGGATGACCAGCCGCCCGCCGGTGACCGGCCGGACCCGCTCCCACAGCCGCAGCAGCAGGTCGATCCGCTTGTACTCCACCAGCCGGCCCAGCGCCACGAAGAGCGGCTCCTCGGCCTTGGGGAGCAGCGGGCCGGGCGCGGCCACGCCGTTGTGCACGATCCGTATCCGCTCGCGGGCCACGCCCAGGGAGCGCAGCGCGCCGGCGGTGGAGCCGGAGACGGCGACCATGAGGCTGTCGCGATGGGCGCCGGCCAGCGCCCAGTGCTCCAGCCGCCGGCCGAGGCGGGCCGCGGGCGCGGGCAGCCGCATCGACCACAGGCTGGTGTGCACGTGGTTGACCAGACAGAGGGTGGGGCCGTGGTGCCACAGCGGGGCGAGGTAGGGCAGGCCGTCGCAGACCTCGACCAGCAGGTCGCAGCCGCCGACCCGGCGGGCGAAGGCGTGCGGGGTGCGCAGATAGCCGCCGAGCTCCCCGAGGCCGGCGGCGCGGGTGCGGCCGCCGGCGGACACCACCCGGTAGCCGCGGCCGACCCCCGCCGGGCCGGCGCACACCAGCGTGACCTGGTGCCCGGCGGCCGCCAGCCCCTCGGCGACGCGCCCCACCAGCAGCTCGGAGCCGCCGGCCGCCGGATCGCCGAGGCCGCGGCGGGCGAGGAAGACGATGCGGTGGGGGCCGTGCGGACGGTGGTGCGCGGCGGGGACGGCGTCGTACGGGATGTGCGGGTCGTACACGTCCTGTGAGCCGTACGGCTCGTGCGGGTGCTGCGAGGTGTGCGAGGCGTGCGCGTGGTGGGCGGCGTGCGGACCGAGCGCGTTCTGGGGCGTGTGCACGTCGTGCGGGTCGTGGGCGTCCCGTGGGGCACGCGGTGGGGGCGCGCCGTACGGGACCTTCGCGCTGGACGGGGTGGGGGAGGAGGCGGTGGGGGACGGTCGTGCGTGCTGGGGCATGGGTGCTCCAACTCGTCTCTGAGGGCGGAGACTTGTGAGGGGGGCGAGCCGACCGGGCGGTGCTCATGGGGGAGCCAGTGTTCGCCGACTTGTTCGCGCCGGGCTACTCACCGGATTGACAAATCCCGCCCATCGGAGGGCCGGAGGTTCGTCATCATGCTCAGGATCGACCGGCCGGCGGTCGCCCTCGCACCACCAGCCCCATCCCCGCCGCGGCCAGAACCACCCCGGTGGCCAGCGCGGACAGCGGCGCCGTCACGCCGACCAGCTCCAGTCGGTCGTTGTCGTCGCGGGCCAGCGCCACCTGGCCGCGCTGGGTCTTCTCGGTGAACTCCAACCCCTCGCCGCGCAGCAGGACCACCTTGTCGCGACTGCCGCCGGGCGCCCGCAGCGTCAGCCGGGGCGAGATCCTGGCGTTGATGATGCGGCCCGTGCGTCGGTCGGCCACCAGCTCGATGCCGCTGTTGGCGTACCACTCCTCGGCCTGGACCTGCCCCTGTCGGGCCCGCCCCACCAGCCGCCCCGGCACCTGGCGGGAGCCGACCTCGGTGGGGCGCACGGACCCGGTGAAGCGGTAGCCCTGGTGGCCCTGGACCCTCACCACACCGGCGAAACGGAGCGGCACGGTGGACCCGAGCGTGCTGTCCCACCAGCTGTAGGTCCGCTTCTGCACATCGAAGGGGAACTTCAGGTACGCCTCCCCCTGGAACGGTGTCGGTCGCTCGCCGCAGCAGTGCACCGGCGCGTTGGTGCGGCGGTCGGTCACCCAGCGTTCGACGGTCCACCGCAGCGACCTGCGCGGGTCCTTCAACGCGAGCGTCTGGGGGCTGTCGATGGTGGTGGACACGTCCCAGACGGCGCGGCCGCTGCGCTCGCTGTCGCGCACGTCGCCCAGCACATGGCGGGTGACGGTGAGCCGCTGGCCGTCCTTGACCGCCACCTCGGCGGTGTCGAAGTAGCTGCCGGGGCCGGTGAAGACCGTGGTCACATCGGTGTCGGTGGGTGTGCGCTGGGCCCGTGGCGCCACGTACCAGGCGAGCATCGGCGCGAGCACCAGCAGAAAGGTGCCGAGGCCGAGGACGGCCAGGGAGAACGGCGACGCGGTGCGCGAGCCGGGGTGCGGGCGGGAGTGGGAGCGAGGGCGGGTGCGGCGCATGGCGGGCACTCCGATCGGGGGGCCGAGGACTGCGGGGCCTCGGGGCGGCTGAGGGTGCCTTTAGGGCCGGGACCGTAGACGGAGACTTGACGAAGTGTCAATTACACTTTCATTCTGAGGAGTTACCGGAACCGGGCCGGTGCGCAGCCAGATGGAAGGGGCTCACCGCGCCATGCCCAGACTCCTCGCCGCCGCCGCGACGGCCGTCGTCGCCGCGGCCCTCGCCGTCGCCGCCGCCTTCGGACTCGTCGCCGTGCTCGACGCCACGCCCGAGCAACCGAACGTCCCGCTGGTCACCTTCCCCACCGCCGCCCCCGACCCGGACGCCGACGAGCGCGCCGGGGCGGGCGAGGGCGGTGACCGTACGCCGCCCGACGGCGGCTCGCGCGGGGAGCGCGGGGCGGACCCCGGAACCGGGGAGCGCTGAGATGCCGCCGCCGCGCTCCGCCTGGCGGGACGTGCCCGAGGAGCGGGTGCGCGGCTTCGCCGAACGGTCCCTCGCCGAGGTGCCCGTGCTCGCCGAGGACATCCTCCGCGAGATCCGCCGCGAGTACCCCAATCTGCCCTTCACCCCGGACGAGAACGGCGAGCCCATGGCGCTGGTCGCCATCCGGCGCGCCCTGGAGCACTTCGTCCGGCACATCGCCTCCGACGCCGGCCGCCCCCATGACCACCCCCGGGTCTTCCAGGAGTTCGGCCGCGGGCAGGTGCTGCGCGGCCGCAGTCTGGACTCGCTCCAGGCGATGTACCGGCTCGGGGTGCGCCTCGCCTGGCGCAGGCTGGCCGAGATCGGGCAGCAGCTCGACATCCCGGCGCCCGCGATGTACGAGCTGGCCGAGACCGGTTTCGAGTACCTGGACGGGCTGGTCGCCCAGTCGATGCGCGGCTACGCCGAGGCCGCCGCGCGGCAGGCCGGGGAACGCCTGCGGCTGCAACGCCGGCTGCTGGACCTGCTGTTGGCGGAGAACCCGCGCCGGAGCCCGGCCGCCGCCACCGAGGCGCTCGCCGAGCGCGCCGCCCGGATCGGCTGGCCGCTGCCGGAGCGGGTCGCCGTCGCCGTGCTGCTGCGGCCCGCGCGGGAGGCGCTGGCGCCCGCCGTGGGCCGGCATGTGCTGCTCGACATGGAGTGCGAGCAGCCGCGCATGGTGGTGCCGGACCCGGAGGAGGCGGGCCGCCCCGAGCTGCTGCGCCGGGCCACCGTCGGCTGGTCGGGGGCGCTCGGACCGCCGGTGCCGCTCACCGAGGCGGCCAAGTCGCTGCGTTGGGCCGAGGCGGCGGTTCGGCTGATGGAGCGTGGGCTGCTGCCCGCGGATGAGGTGCTGCACTGCACCGAGCACACCGAGGCGCTGGTGCTGCTGCCGCCGGAGGAACTGATCGACGCGCTGGCCCGACGCCGGCTGGCGCCGTTGGAGCGCTGCGGCCCCACCCACGGCCGCAGGCTCGCCGAGACGCTGCTGGCCTGGTTGGAGACGCGCGGCGGGGCGCCGGAGGTGGCCGCGCGGCTGGGCGTGCACCCACAGACCGTGCGCTACCGGCTGCGCCAGATTCGGGAGCTGTGGGGCGCCGAAGTAGACGATCCGGACAGCCGGTTCGAGCTGGAGCTGGTGCTGCGGGCGCGGCGGCTCCGGGGCGAACTGACCGGATCGGCGGAACGGGTGTCAGACGAGTGGTCCAGGCCATTGCCGGGGGAAGCCGGCTGTGCATAGCCTGAGTCCCGTATTCCGGATAACGCCCGGAATATCGAACGGGCTGTCGGCGCTCTTGTCGGAGGTACGGACGCGTACCCGTGCCCTCTCAGCCCATTCTCGGCAGCACTCGACATTCGAAAGAAAAGGGGTAGGCGAGCGACATGGGACGCCTGGTGCCCGCGGTGGCCCGAGCTCTGGACATCCTGGAGCTCTTCCTCGACGGCGATGAGACGCTCTCCGCCCCCGAGATCACCCGCAAGCTCTCACTGCCCCGCACCACCGTCCACGAGCTGGTGACCACGCTCACCGCCCGCTCGTATCTGACGCGTGTGCCGGAGGCCCCCGGCCGCTACCGCCTCGGGGTGCGCACACACCAGCTCGGTGGGCGGTACGCCGAGCAGTTGGACCTGGCCGCGGAGGGGCGGCAGGTGGCCCGGGGCGTGGCGGAGAGCTGCGACGAGACGGTGCACATCGCCGTCCTCGAAGGCGCCGACATCATCTCGATCGCCAAGGTCGACAGCTCGCACGCCGTCCGCATGGTCGCCACCGTCGGCCGGCCGCTGCCCGCGCACTGCACGGCGGCCGGCAAGGTGCTGCTGGCCGCCCTCCCCGACGCCGAGCTCTCCGCCCGGCTCCCGGAGGACCGGCCGCTGTCCGCGCTGACCCGGTTCAGCAACACCGACGTCGGGGTGTTGCGCCGCCAGCTGGACACGGTTCGGCTGCGCGGTGTCGCGGTCGACGAGCGCGAGGCGGACCCGGAGGTCAGCTGCGTGGCGGCGCCCGTCCGGGACTCGGCCGGGCAGGTGGTGGCGGCGCTGAGCATCTCGGTGCCGACCATCCGCTGGAACCGTGAGCGTGAGACGCAGCTGGCGGCGCTCGCCGCCGAGGGCGCCGGGGAGCTGTCGGTCCGGCTGGGCCACCAGCGCCGCGAGGCGTCCGAGCGGGTCCCCGGCCGCCGAGGCCCGGTGGACGGGGCGTCACTCCGCGAGGGGTGGGGCTCCGCAACGGGGGTCGTGCGGCAGGGGCCGATGGGAGTGTCCCGCGGAGTGGAGCACGAGCCGGCGGGGTCGTCGAGCCGAGCGCCCGGAAGGCGGTGAGCGGCGGCTGCTCCGTCGGGGCCCGGAGGGACTGAGCGGGCCTTCCACCGAGGGCCGGAGGGGCTGAGCAGGCCGTTCCAACGAGGCGCGGAAGGGGTGAGTGGGCCCTTCCATCCGGGGCGCGGAAGGGGTGAGCGGGCCGTTCCATCCGGGCGCGGAAGGGATGAGCGGAGGCCGTTCCTCCACACGATCCTCACAGGTGGCCGGTTTCCTCCGCCCCAGGGGTCACATAATCTGCCGGGCGAAATGGACTACTGCCCTCCGTGCCGACGGCACCTCAACGGCGCGCTCTCCTGCCCCGGGTGCGGCACCCCCGCCGCGGAACTCTCCGCGCCCTCCGACGAGTCCGGCCCGGCCACCGCGTCGCTGCCGGCCCTCGCCGAGGACCCGTGGTCGGCGCGTCGCGCCTCCCGCAAGAAGCCGCGCCCGGTACGCGAGGCCGGTCGCTCCCGACGGGCCCGGCGCGGCCCGCGGCGCCGGATCGCGGTGCTGGCGGCGGCGCTGGGCCCGGTGCTCGCGGCGGTGTTCGTCGCGGAGCTGGCCACCGAGGGCAGCCTCTTCCGTGATCCCGCCCCACGCCCCGCCCGCGAACAGCCGGTGGCCGACCGCAGCCCCCACGGCGGGGTGTCGGGTGAGTCGGGCGCCGACGCGGTGGATCCGGCCGCCGGACCGTCCTCGGGTGGCGTCGAGGAGAGTGGCCCGGCCGGTGCCGGCGCGACGGACCCGGCCGAGAAGGACGCCGAGCCCGGTGAGGACGCTCGTGACGGCGCGGCGGAGGCGGACGGCGAGAGCCGGGACGGTGTTGACGGCGCGGCGGACGAGGCGGCTCCGGGTGAGACGGCGGGCGGCGCCGCGGAGGTGACCGCACCGACCGCGGGCGGCGCCTCCGGCACCCCCTCCGGCGGCGGCTCCGCCCCGGCGCCCACCACCTCGGGCGGCGGCTCCGGCCCGGCCAAGCCGTCCGACCGGCCCTCGCACCCGGTTCCGTCGCCGAGCCAGAAGCCGTCCCTCGAGCCGGTGCCGGAACCCGAGCCGACGTGCGACCAGTTCCTGTGGTGGTGCACCTAGGACCCGCGGGTCCCCGCGTGCCGTAGCGGGCTCCCGGGCTCGGCCGGCCCGACGCGCTCGGCTGGTCCCGACGCGCTCGGCCGGCCCGACGCGCTCGGCCGCGACCCGGTGCGGGTCACGCGTCGTCCGGCGACTCCAGCATCCGGCGCAGCAGGTCCCGGAGCGTCCGGCGCTCCGCCTCGCTGAGCGCCGCGAGCGGCTCGCGGGCGAATCCCAGCGAGCCGCGCAGCCGGTCGGCGGTCTCCCGGCCGGCGTCGGTGGCGGCGGCGAGCTTGACGCGGCGGTCGGCCGGGTCGGGGCGGCGCTCGACCAGGCCGCGTGAGGCGAGCCGGTCGACGATGCCGGTGATGTTGGACGGCTCGCACTTCAGCTGCTGCGCCAGCCCACGCATGGGCGACGGCTCCCGGGCCAGCAGGGCCAGCACCCGTGCCTGGGCGCCGGTCAGCGAGTGCTCGGCGGCGACGTCCTCGTACTCGTCGTGATAGCGCGCCACGACGGCGGCGATGAGTTCGACGACCTCGAGGGTCAGTGGATCGGGAGGGGCACTCATGGGCCTCAGTCTACCCAGTTGCTTGACATCCTTAAATATTTAAGAGAAGGATTGTTTCACTCCCTGAAGCATCTCGCCCTCGGGGAGACCCCACATCGCTGGAGCACGGAGGCACACCCATGCCCGAGACCCCCGCCGTCGGCCGCGAATGGCACCTCGCCGCCCGCCCGAAGGGCTGGCCGAAGCCCGAGGACTTCGCGTTGCGCGAGGCCCCCGTCGCCGAGCCGGGACCGGGGCAGATCCTGGTCCGCAACCTCTTCATGTCCGTCGACCCGTACATGCGCGGCCGCATGGACGACCGGCCCTCGTACGTCCCGCCTTTCCAGCTGGACCGGCCGCTGGACGGCGGCGCGGTCGGTGAGGTCATCGCCTCCCGCGCGGACGGCATCGCCGTCGGCGACCACGTCCTGCACGGCCTGGGCTGGCGCGAGTACGCCGTGCTGGACGCCAAGCACGCCACGGTGGTGGACGCCGACGCCGCCCCGCTCTCCGCCTACCTCGGCGTCCTCGGCATGCCCGGGCTCACCGCGTACGCGGGGCTGCTGGAGGTCGCCTCCTTCAAGGAGGGCGACGCGGTCTTCGTCTCCGGCGCGGCCGGCGCGGTCGGCAGCCAGGTGGGGCAGATCGCCCGGCTCAAGGGCGCCTCCCGGGTGATCGGCAGCGCCGGCTCGGACGACAAGGTCCGGGCGCTCGTCGAGGAGTACGGCTTCGACGCCGCCTTCAACTACAAGAACGGCCCCGTCGCCGAGCAGCTCAAGGCGGCCGCCCCCGACGGCATCGACGTCTACTTCGACAACGTCGGCGGCGAGCACCTGGAGGCCGCCCTGGAGCGTCTCAAGCCGCATGGGCGGGTCACCGTCTGCGGCATGATCTCCATGTACAACGCCACCGAGCCGCCCGCCGCACCGCGCAACCTCGGCCTGGTCATCGGCAAGCGGCTGCGCCTCCAGGGCATGATCGTCACCGATCACGCCGCCCTCCAGCCGCAGTTCCACGCCGAGGTCGGCGGCTGGATCCGCGAGGGCAAGCTGCACTACAGCGAGACCGTGGTCAAGGGCGTCGACAACGCCGTGGACGCCTTTCTCGGCATGCTGCGCGGCGCCAACACCGGCAAGATGGTCGTCGCCCTCGGCGACTGACCCCCGGGCCCGCCCGGCCCCGGCCCCGGCCCCAGCCGCCCGGCAGCCGCTGAGCGGCCGACGCCCAGCCCGAGTCCGACTCCGGAGGGGCGGACGGGCCGAGGCGGCGCCGGCGCCCCCCGGGGGGCGTGGGGATCACCGCGCCCCGTAGGCGGTGATCCCCGCCCAGCCCCCGACCCGCCGCGGAGCGTCGGCGTCGTCCAGCAGCTCCACCGCGGCACGGCGGGCGGCCTCCAGGGGCGCGGCCCCGGTGGCGCGCTGGGCGAACCATCGCAGGCAGTGGTGGGTGGCCAGGCGCGGCGCGACCGGCAGCGCCCCGGCCAGCACGAAGGCGGCGCCGGCCTCGTGCAGGGCGTGCACCAGGGGGTGGGCGGCGGCGGCCGGGCCGGGGCCGCACGCGGTGAGCACGACCTCCGCGAAGCGCATCCGGCCGAGCAGGAGGTCGCGGGCGCCGACCGACCCGTCGACCATGCGCACCCCGCCGTCGAACGGCGACTCGACGTCCTGCTCCGTGCCGTGCGCGGCGATGTGCAACAGCGCGGTCCCGTCGTGCGGCGCGGGGCCGGGCCGCAGCAGGGCCCGCAGGGCCGCGGTGTCCGCGGCACGGCCCAGGCGCGGCGGCCCGTCGAGCCGTGCCTCGCCCAGCAGCCCGGCGACGGCCGCCACCACCCGCGTCACCCGGCGCGCGCCGTCGCCGCCGTCGCCGCCGTCGCCGCCGTCGCCGCGGTGGGCGGGGTCGGCGGCGCCGAGCAGGGTGGCCCGTATCGGGCCGGCGGGGCGGTGGTCCAGCAGCGGGGCGCAGGAGAGGCCGGGCACGACGCCCAGCGCGGTGGAGCGCACCAGGCGGGTGTCGCGATGGCGGACCACCGTCCACGGGAGGGCGTGCAGCCGGCCGTGCGGGGAGAGCAGACAGGTGCCGCTCGCGGCGATCTCGTCGGCGAAGGCCGCGGGGACGAGATCGGCCAGCCCCACGCCGTAGTACTCCCAGAACTCCAGCCGGGCGGTCTCCCCACCGGGCTCCCGCACCGCGCGGCGGTGCAGGTCCAGCGCCCGGCGGGTGGCGGCCGTCGGTACCCGCCGCCCCAGCCGCGGCTGCTCGTCGGGGGTGACCAGCACGGACAGGACGGCGTCGGGGCGTTCGAAGAGGCCGAGGGCCACGCAACGGCCGCGCCGGCTGCCCGGGGCGCCCGAGCCGTAGGCGGCCAGCCAGGCGGTGAGGGCGGCCAGGTCGAGGGGCGGGCTCTCGTGGATCGGCAGCCGGCGTGGCTCCGCCGCGCGGACGCGGGCGAGCAGCGCGGCGCGCTCCGCCCGCAGGCGCCCGGCGGCCGTGAGCCGCTCCCGGTGCTCGGCGAACGCCGCCTCCTCGTACAGCTCCGCCAGGCGCCGCCGGTCCGGGTCGGGCTCCCCCGCCCACTCGGCGGAGCCGGAGGGGGAACAGGCCGGGGAGAGTCGGGCGGCACAGGCGCGCGCCTTGAGCAGCTCCGTCACCTCGGCGGCCAGCCGGGGGTCGTCGGCCCGCTCGGCCGCCGCCAGCGCCTCCTCCAACACCGGCGCACGGAATTGCAGATGGAGCGTGTCGAAGCGGTGGCCGAGCGGCACCCGCAGCAGCCGGTCGAGGGCGAGGGCCGCCAGCCGGTACGCCGTCACGGCCCGCGGCGCGTCCCCCAGCGCGAGGTGGGCCCGGCCCTCCTCCAGGCGCACCATCGCCTCCGTGGCGTCGTCCGGATGCTCCGCCAGGAACTCCCGTCCCCGCTCGCACCAGGCCAGCGCCTCCTCGTGGCGCCCGTACTGCCGGGCCGTCTCCGCCCGCATGCGGCAGAACGTCGCCCCCCGCGTCCGTCGCAACCACGCCCGCGCCGCGGCCCGGCCGGCCGCCTGGGGCACCGTCGGGGGAGCGGGGCGAGCCGCCCCCGCGCCGGCCCGGCGCAGGCCGTCGCCTGGTGACACGTCCCGTGTCTCGCGTCGCGCGGCGCCGCGCGCCTCGTCCGAGGGCGCGCCCCCTCGACCGCTGCCGTGCCGGCCGCTGTCGTGTCGACCGCTGTCATACCGGTCGCTGTCGTACGGGCCGTGGTCCCGGCTACCGTCGTACGGGCCGTTCCGGCCGCCGTCGTACGGCGGGTCGTTTCGGCCACCTTCGTGCGGGCCGTGGTCCCGGCAACCGTCGTACGGGCCGGTCCGGCCGTCGTCGTGGCGGGCGTCCGGGCTCGGGGTGGCGCCCAGCGGGGTCGTGGCGAAGAGCGGGGCGATCCGATCCAGCCAGCGACGGGCGCGGTCCGGCTGGCCCTGGTCCAGGCAGAGCCGGGCCAGGTGCAGGCCGCCGAGCTGCGGGACGCCGCGGGCGCGGCAGTGCGACATGAGCATGAGGGCGGCGCCCTCGGCCTCCGCCGGGCGGCCCAGGTCCCGTAGCGCGCCGACCTTGGTCTCCAGGACCTGCCGGTAGACGGCGGAGGCGGCGAGCAGCCGGGCCGCGGGCGTGGTGTCCGCCGGGCCGGGCGTCGGCTCGTCCTCGATCCGGCGCCTGACCGTGGCGTCGGGGGCGAGCAGGGGTCCGTCCGGGAGCAGTTCCCGGAGCTCGGCCTCCAACGAGGCTTGGACGGTGAGGGCGGTGGCGGGGTCGTAGAGCCGGTGCAGCGCCGCCGCGCGGGTCGCGCGCAGGTCGCCGTGCAGATAGTCCGCGGCGGTCCCGGTGGGTGGAGGGCCGGGTAACCGCGCCGCCTCGTCCACGAGCGCCAGTGCCTGGCCCGCCCGCCCCCGGTCCAGCCAGTACGCGGCCTTGGCGGCCAGATGGAGCCGGCGCCGCGCCGGACCCACCCGGAGAAGGAATTCCTCGGCCGCCGTCCAGTGGCGGCGGATTTCGGAATGGCTCCAGGAGGTCTCCGCCCGAGGGGTCACCACTTCCCGTTCGTATGCCTCGAGAAGGGTGCCGGCGATATCGGCCGCGACGGCGGCGTCAGTGCTCGCACGGCCGAGGATATCGCGCCCGGCCGAGACGAGATCCTCGAACGCCTGCCTGCTGGGCAGGGCGTCCTGGACGGTATGCCCATAGACGGTGAACAGTTTGTGGAATTCCTTCACGTGGCCGTCGTCGATCAAGCCCGCCCCCCGAGTCGGCCATTCAGGCGATATGCGAAGCAGACTCTAGCGAGCGCCCGTCGATACGAGAACACGCCTGTCGAAGATTTCAAGAGCCATGAAATTCGAACGCGAATATCGAGTGCGTCAGTTCGGTTTTGGGTGGGGAGTGTGCGTCGGGTGAGCCGGGCGGGGGCCCTGAGGCGACGCCCGAAGTCCCCGCTCAGGGCCTCCGTCGCACGCGCCGCCTGCGGCGTTCGCGCGCGCGGCCGCTCGTGATCAATACAGCTAGGCTGCGGGCCATGCGTGATCTCGTGGCCGGTTTCGGCTATCTGATGAAGGGGCAGCGCTGGGTCGCCCGGCACGGACGGTGGTGGGGCATCGGCATGCTGCCCGCCCTCGTCACCCTCGTCGGCTATGCGGCGGCGCTCGTCTGCGTGGCGTTCTGGACCGACGACGTGGTCGCCTGGGCCACCCCCTTCGCCGACGACTGGGCGAACCCGTGGCTCGGGCTGTTCCGCGGCGCGCTCGCCGGGCTCTTCGTCGCCGCCTGCCTGCTGCTGGCGATCCTCACCTTCACCGCCGTCACCCTCCTGGTCGGCCAGCCCTTCTACGAGTCGCTCTCCGAGGAGGTGGACCGCTCCGTGGGCGGCTTCGCCCCGGAGTCGGGGCTGCCGCTCTGGCGAGAGCTGCTGATCTCCGCCCGCGAGAGCCTCGCCGTGCTGCTGCGAGCCGCGCTGTGGGGCGTGCTGCTCTTCGCGCTCGGCTTCGTCCCCGTCATCGGCCAGACCGTGATCCCCGCCATCGGCTTCTGCGTCTCCGGCTTCTTCCTCGCCGAGGAGCTGACCGCCGTCGCGCTCGCCCGCCGCCGGGTCCCGCTGAAGGAACGGCTCCAGCTGCTCCGCGGCCGCCGGATGCTCACCCTCGGCTTCGGAGTGCCGCTGACCCTGCTCTTCCTGATTCCGCTGGTCTCGGTGTTCCTGATGCCGGGCGCCGTGGCCGGGGCGACCCTGTTGGCGCGGGACCTGACAGGCGAGGACGAGGTGGCCCCGGACGGGGGAGCGTTCGCGGGACACGCGGCGGACGTCGCGCCGACCCCGCACGCCCCCAGCGGGTACGCAAGCTGAGCGCGCCCACCGGGTTCGCCGGCTGAGCGCGCCCCCGCGGGTTCGCCGCACGTCAGGTCCGGTCCCGGCCGCCTCGGGACCGGACCCCTGCCCGTCAGCCGGTCACGGGGGCCGATGCCCCGGAGCCCAGCGGGGACGCGCCACCCACCGGGAGCTCCACCAGCACCACCTCCGGGTCCGTCCCGGACCCCTCCGCCAGGGAGGCCCCGTCCGGGCCCCAGGCGCCGGCCAGCCCGCAGCCGATGAGCGGCCCGGTCGGGCCGACGGCGTTGGCGAGCACCACCCACAGGCCGTTGTCCCGGGCCAGGCCCGGGTAGTGCGGCTGCCCCCGGCCGACGTCGGACTCCGGGTCGTGGACGGCCGATGCCAGATACACCTGGCAGCCGTCCGCCGCGGCGCGCTTCGCGATCTCGGGGAAGCGCGAGTCGTAGCAGACGGCCAGGGCGAAGTCGACGCCGCGATAGGCGAACCGGCCGTCCCGGCAGCCGGCGGTGAAGACGCCGCCCTCCTCGCCGTGCAGCTTCAGCTTGTCGTAGCGGGTGAGCGGCTCGCCGTCCGGCCCGATCACCAGGGAGGTGATGGTGAGCGGACCGTCCGTACCGCCCGTGCGCACCGCGCAGTTCACCACCGCGGCGACCTGGGCCGCCCGGCAGGCCCGTACGACGGGCTCGAGCCGCGGATCGCCCTCCGCGGTGACCGCCAACCGCTCCGGGGCCGCGGCGATCGCGGACAACGCGTACCCGGTCAGCTCCAACTCCGGAAAGACCACCAGTTCCGCGCCGCGCCCGGCGGCCTCCTCGATGACTCCGGCGATCCGCTCGGCGTTGGCCGCGACGTCGCACGGCACGGGTGTGGACTGCACAGTGGCGATGATCATCTGTCCAGGGTGCCAGCCGCGACGACGAGGAGGGCACGCACCTGCCCGGTGATCGCCATCCGCTCGCGGACGAAGTCCGGATCGGAGACCGTCCCCGTCGCCGGATCGGTGTTGCCCGCGCCGAACCGCAGCACCGGCGTGTGCAGATGCCCGCCGGGAGCGTGCAGACCCACCGCGTCCCGCAGCAGCGTCGCCCGGTAGGCGATCTCGTTGGACAGGTAGTCGCCGCCACCGCCCGCGCGGGCGGTGGAGCCGGGCGTCGGCCCGTCCGGCCGGCCCACGGGGTCGGCGCCGCCCGCCGGGATCTCGGTGACGGCGGTGTTGTCGCGGACCGGGAAGGGGCCGGTGGCGGCATCGACGAGCTGCCGGTACGGCAGGGTGGTGGAGGTCCACTGCGGCTGCGGGGCGGGCGTGGGCACCCCGGCCGGGATCGGCACCGTGCCCCGGGCGGAGACGTCGAGGTTGTCCGGATAGCCACCGCGCCAGGCCCCGTTGGTGCGCTCCAGGTCGAACCGGCCCGGTCGCCCCTGGCTCACGGTCAGGAACAGGTCCGCCCGGCGCGGGCCCGACCGGAAGTGCGGCAGCAGGGTGCGCTCCACCGTGCCCTCCGCGAAGTCCCCCCAGCGGACCGGGAAGACCGCGGCCTCCACTCGCGCCGGCCCCGCCGCCGTCTGGACCGTGGTCCCGTCCAGCGCCAGCGCCGCCGCGCCCGACGGGTTGCTGCGCCGTATGTCGTCGTCCAGTTGGAACGGGTCGAAGCCGGTCAGCACGATCCGCTTGACCCGGTGCCCGACCGGTAGCGTCACGGAGTCCTGCCCGCGCGACGCGCGCTCCAGGGCGGCCGACAGCCCGGCCCGGCGCGCCTCGCCCAGCGGGAACGCCGGACGCCACTCTCCCAGCGCGCGCGTCATCCCGAGCCGGGCCCAGTACAGCGGCCGGTCGTCGTCGCGGCTCAGCTCCCCGCCGGCCGGGCCGCGCCCCTGCGCCCGGTCCACCGCCCGCTGCCACAGCCGCGCCCCGTGGCGCGCCGCCACCCGCTCGGCCTCGTCCGCGGACCGCACCCGCTCCAACGCCCGCGCGAACCCGGGCGCCACGTCGTCGAAGCCGCTGCGCCGCAGGATCTCCCGTACCGCGTCCCGGTCCAGCCGCCGTTCCTCCACGGTGGGAGCGGCCGTGGTCCCGGTCGCCACGCCCCGGTCGTCGGCCGAAGCCGACGCGGCGGGACCCAGCGGGACGGAGGCGAGGAGCACGGCGGCGCCGAGCGCCCCCAGCCGGGTGCCGAAACGGCTCGTACGACGGAGACTCACGCGAGGTCCTTTCGCGGCGGGAGTCGAGGACGGTCCCCTTTCCCGGAACCGCGCCCGACACGGAAGACCGCAGTATTCCCGCCGGCCGGGCGGGCGGGAAGACGGCGTCATCCGCGTGTTCGACGCGCATCGGGCCGGTCCGGCCCGCCGGGCTGACACGCCGTCGCCAGGGTGACGGTCCCGCCGGCCGGCCCCGGCAGCCGGTAACCCGTACAGGGTCCGTACACCTCACCCCCGCGGAGACCGCCATGCGCTTCCCCCGCCACACCGCCGGCGCCGCCCTCGGCGCGGCCCTGCTGTCCCTCGCCCTCCCGACCCCCGCACCCGCCGTGCCCTCCGTGCCCTCCCTCCTCGGCCTCGACGAGTCCCAGATCACCATCGACGACACCGGCTACCTCGACGAGAACGGCGCCATCACCCTCTCCGGGACCTACCGGTGCGACACCCACGGCGCCTCCGGGCCGGTCTTCATCAGCTCCAGCATCCGCCAGGGCGACATCCGCCGAGGTATCGGCGGATCCGCCGCCCGCTGCGACGGCGAGGTCCACCGCTGGCGCAACAGCGACCGCGCCGCCCGGCCCCAACGCGGCATGTACGCCCCCGGCCAGGCCGCGGTCGACGCCGCCCTGCTCCGCCTGAGCACCGAGGGCGCGCTCCCCCTCCCCTCCGTCCTCGCCGGCGAGGAGCGCACCGTCGACCTGGTGTCGGGCCCGGGCACGGTGGCCGTCTCGTAGCGCCTTCGCCCGGGCGCCCGCCACTCGGGCGAGGGGCGCGCCGCTCCCTTCCGGTCCCTTCCGGTCCCGCGACGACCGGGCCACGATGGCTACCCGGACATCTGCGGTGGCGCGCGAGGACGGAGGGGACCGGCATGCGGACTCCGACGGGAGGTGCGGCTGTGACGGCGGGGACGGCGCGTGTGGAGGCGGCCGTCGTGGCGGCGCTCGGGAGGCTCGACCTCGACACCAAGACCCGGCTGCTCGCCGGGCAGGACATGTGGTCGCTGCCGGCCGTGCCCGAGATCGGTCTCCGGTCGCTGGTGATGTCGGACGGGCCGATCGGGGTGCGGGGCGTGCGGTGGAGCGCGGACGACCCGTCGGTGGCGCTGCCCAGCCCCACCGCGCTCGCCGCCACCTGGGATCCGGAGCTGGCGCGGCGTGCGGGGAACCTGCTGGCGCGGGAGGCGCGGCGCAAGGGGGTGGACGTGCTGCTGGCGCCGACGGTGAATCTGCACCGTTCGCCGCTCGGCGGACGGCACTTCGAGGCGTACAGCGAGGATCCGCTGCTGACCGGCGAGATCGGCGCGGCCTATGTGACGGGCGTGCAGGAGTGCGGGGTGGGGGTCACGGTCAAGCACTTCGTCGCCAACGACGCCGAGACCGAGCGCTTCACCGTCGACAACCGGGTGCCCGAGCGCGCGTTGCGCGAGCTCTACCTCGCCCCCTTCGAGGCCATCGTCCGCACCGCCCGCCCCTGGGGGGTGATGGCCGCCTACAACTCCGTCAACGGCACCACCATGACCGAGCACCGCGCGTTGCTGCACGAGGTGCTGCGCGGGGAGTGGGGCTTCGACGGTGTGATCGTCTCCGACTGGCTGGCCGCCCGCGACACCGTGCGGGCGCTGCTCGGCGGGCTCGACCTGGCCATGCCCGGCCCCCGGACCGTCTTCGGCCCGGCCCTCGCCGCCGCCGTCCGGGCCGGGGAGGTCCCGGAGACCGCGGTCGACGACGCCGTACGACGGGTCCTGCGACTCGCCGCGCGGGTGCGCGCCTTGGACCTGGACGGGGCCCACTCACCCACGGGATCGGTCCCCGCTGCTGAGCCACACGCCCCGACGCGGGGCGCCCCGGCGGTGGGGGCCGTCCAGGCCGTTGGGGCCGTCCACGCAGTTGAGACCGTCCGAGCCGTTCAGACCGTCCGAGCCGTTGAGGCCGGCCAAGCCGTCGCGGACGCCCCCGACCCGGGGGACGCCTCTGAGCCGGGGGACGCCGCCGATCGGGCGGACGCCTTCGGTCTGGGGGATGCCTCCGATCGGGCGGATGCCTCCGGTCCGGGGGGTGTCCCCGATTCGGGGGACGGCTCCGGCCGGGCGGATGCCTGCGACCCGGGGGATGCCTCCGATCCGGGGGACGCCTTCGATCGGGCGGCGGCCTCCGATGCGAGGGGCGCCTTCGAGTCGGGGGACGGCTCCGGCCGGGCGGATGCCTGCGACCCGGGGGATGCCTCCGATCCGGGGGACGCCTTCGATCGGGCGGGCGCCTCCGATGCGAGGGGCGCCTTCGGGTCGGGGGACGGCTCCGGCCGGGCGGATGCCTGCGACCCGGGGGATGCCTCCGATCCGGGGGACGCCTTCGATCGGGCGGCGGCCTCCGATGCGAGGGGCGCCTTCGAGTCGGGGGACGCCTCCGGTCGGGCGGATGCCCCAGCCCCGGGGGACGCCTTCAATCCGGCTGGCGTCCCCGACCCGGCGGGTGCCCCCGATCCGGCGGACGCCTCCGACCCGGCGGGCGCCCCCACCATCGACGGCCCCGCCCTGGCACGGCTGATCGCCCGGCGCGGGTGCGTGCTCCTCAAGAACGACGGCCGCGTGCTGCCCCTGGATCTCGGGCGACCCCGGCGCATCGCCCTCATCGGCGCCGCCGCCCGGGAGGCCCGGGCGTTCGGCGGTGGCTCCGCCGAGGTCTTTCCGGAGCGCGTCGTCTCTCCTCTGGAGGGGCTGCGCGCCGCCCTGCCCGCGGCGCACTCCCTCACGTACGCCGTGGGCGCCGACCCCTCGGCCGAACTCGCCGTCGCCGGTGTCGGGTTCACGCTCCGCGCCGTGGCCCGGGGGCGCGACGGCCGGGTGCTCGGCGAGCGGCGGCTGCCCAGCGGTGAGGTGCGGTGGCTGGGCGGCGACCTGCCCGACGGCGTGACCCACGGGGAGCTGCGCACCGTCGAGGTCGTCGGCACCTTCACCCCGCGCGTCGACGGGGCGCACTCCTTCGGCACGCACGGGGTCGGCGGGTTCCGGCTCGCCGTCGACGGGCGGGTGCTCTTCGAGGGGGAGCAGCGGCCCGGCCCGGGCGACCCCTTCGAGGCGTTCTTCGGAATGCCCGCGACGCGCGGACGGATGGAGCTCGTCGCGGGCCGGCCCGTCGAGGTCAGCCTCGGCTGCACCGTCGCCCGGATCGAGGACGCCCCCGCCCCGGCCGTCGGCTTCGCGCTGACCCATCGCGAGCCCGAGCGGGAACCGGACGAGCTGATCGAGGAGGCCGTCGCGGCGGCCGCGGCCGCCGACACCGCCGTCGTCGTGGTCGCCACCACCGCGCGGGTGGAGAGCGAGGGCTTCGACCGCACGGACCTGCGGCTGCCCGGCCGCCAGGACGAGCTGGTCGCGCGGGTGGCCGCGGTCAACCCCCGTACCGTCGTGGTGGTCAACTCCGGTGCCCCGGTGGAGCTGCCGTGGCGCGAGGAGGTCGCCGCCGTGCTGCTGTGCTGGTTCCCCGGTCAGGAGGGTGGCGCGGCCCTCGCCGACGTCCTGTCGGGCGCGTGCGAACCGGGTGGTCGGCTGCCCACCACCTGGCCGGCCCGTCTCTCCGACGCCCCCGTCTCCCGCGTCGTCCCCGCCGCCGGCGTGCTCGACTACGCCGAAGGGGTCTTCATCGGCTACCGCGCCTGGGACCGGGCCGGCGCGACGCCCGCCTACCCCTTCGGACACGGCCTCGGCTACACCGACTGGGCGTACGAGTGCCTGGAGGCGACGCCCGACGGTGGCACGGTGCGAGCCACTGTCCGGGTCCGCAACGTCGGACCCCGCCCTGGCCGCGAGGTGGTGCAGATCTATCTGGCCCCCCTGGCGGACGGGGGCGGTCCCGAGCGCCCGGCCCGCTGGCTCGCGGGCTTCGCCGGCGTCTTCGCCGCTCCGGGCGAGGCGGTCGAGGTCACCGTCCCGCTGCGGCGCCGCGCCTTCGAGGTCTGGGACGACGCGACCCGCTCCTGGCGGTTCCTGGCCGGTGCCTACGCCGTCGAGGCCGCCCGCAGCGTCGCCGACCGCCGGCTGTCCACGCCGGTCACCGTGGAGGCCGGGCACTGAGGTGTGCGGTCGCCGAAGTTCACCCGGTCGATTGCGCCGACCGGCCTAGCTAGGCCGTCGGCTCCTTCCTGGTGATCTCGCGATAGGCGATGTCGGCCAGCACCTCCTGGCCCTCCTTGCTGGGGTGGAACCAGTCCCACTTGCTCAACTCGTCGGTGGTGAAGCGGTAGTCGTGCACCGCCGCGTCGTAACGACACAGCGGGTCCCTGCCGCAGATGTCCTTCAGCGCGCTGTTGTACGCCCGCACCCGGTCCTCGACCCGGCTCCGCCGGGCGACCGCCTCCGGGTCGGTGTCGTCGGAGTCCTTGAGCATGGAGGGGCAGATGCCGAGCTTCCAGATCTGCTTGCCGAGGAAGTTGCCCCGGCCCTCCGACCACAGTCGTCGCAGGTCCGGCACGCTCGCCACGTACACCTGGGTCTTGGGCAGGGTGCGGCGCAACTCCCGCAGGGAGGAGCTGAAGTCGGCGCTGAACTCGGAGACGGGGGTCATGTCGTCGACGTCGTCCCGGCAGGCGTCGTTGGCGCCGATCAGCACCGTCACCAGCTCCGGCCGGCGCTCGGCGGCCGACCGCAGCTGTCCGGGCAGATCCGCCATCCGCGCCCCGGTCTTGGCGTAGTTCCAGCTGCGGGCCGGGGAGCCTTCGGTCGTCGGGGGCAGCAGCCGCCGCGCGAGGCTGTTGACCTCGGTCCCGGTGGACCAGGAGACCTCGGGGCAGTCGGAGAGCACCGAACAGGCGTCGAAGCCACGGGTGATGGAGTCGCCGACCGACGCGATGGAGGTGGGGCGGGTGTCCCACTGCGGGGCGGGCGGGGCGGACGGACGCGCGCCGGAGCCGGCGCCCTGGCCGGAGCCGGATGCCTGGTCGTCCTGTCCGGCGGCGGTGCAGCCGGTCAGCAGGGCCGCCACGGACAACGCGGCGGCCACCGCTCCACGGGCGTTCGACATGGGCGCCGTGGTCGGAAATCGACACAGACGGTGCCCGGTCTGATCCCGCATGGCTGTTCCCCCTCCGACTGATGGGTGATATCTATCCAGGACCGACGGTACGTCACTCCGCTATGGGTTCCGCGCGGTAGCTTTTCCTCGTGTCGAGTTGGGCGGCGTTCCCCCGGAGATCCTCCCGGGCGTGGCACGCACTCCGACACCAGAGCTTTACGCCGCGTCACATCCTGTCCCTTTTGAGGAGAATCCCACCCGGTGGTGTTTACTTCAAGTGACCTCGGAAGCTGGTGCGGGAGTGACCGGTGGGGCAGAATGTCTCCTGCTGTCCTGGGCGCGACCGGCACGGGCGCGAGGCCGCTGGGGAAGGCGAACCTCGAACCGCACTGGAGGTCCCGGTGACGACCCGTGGAGTTCTGTACGTACACTCCGCCCCGCGCGCGCTGTGCCCCCATGTCGAATGGGCCATCGCGGGCGTCCTCGGCGTGCGCGTCACCCTCGACTGGATCAAGCAACCGGCCGCGCCGGGCACCTGGCGGGCCGAGTTCTCCTGGCAGGGTGAGGTCGGCACCGCCTCCAAACTCGCCTCCGCGTTGCGCGGCTGGCACCTGCTGCGCTTCGAGGTGACCGCCGAGCCCTGCGCCACCGCCGAGGGCGAGCGCTACAGCTCCACCCCCGAACTGGGCATCTTCCACGCTGTCACGGGCATCCACGGCGACATCCTCATCCCCGAGGACCGGCTGCGCGCCGCCTTGGCCCGCTCCACCCGCGGCGAGACCGACCTGGCCGCCGAGGTCGCCAAGCTGCTCGGCAAGCCCTGGGACGACGAACTGGAGCCGTTCCGCTACGCCGGCGAGGGTGCCCCCGTCCGCTGGCTGCACCAGGTCGTCTGATCGCTCCGGCGGGCCCTGCTGCCGTCGTCTGACGTACCGTCACCTGGCGTGCCGCGCTTGCCCTCGAGTGCGCTCCAACCCCTAACGTGCGGCTCATGACCGACACCATCCCTGTGACATCCGCGGCCCCCGTGACCTCCGTGAACTCCGTGGCCGTGCTCGGCACCGGCATCATGGGCGCCCCCATGGCCCGCAACCTCGCCCGCGCCGGCCTCGACGTCCGGGTATGGAACCGCACCCGCGCCAAGGCCGAGCCGCTCGCCGAGGCCGGAGCGCGGGTGGCCGACACCCCCGCCGAGGCGGTCGACGGCGCCGACGCCGTCCTCACCATGCTCTACGACGGGGCCGCGGTGCTCGACACCATGGGCCGCGCGGCCCCCGCGCTGCGGCCGGGGGCACTGTGGATCCAGTCCACCACCGCCGGCGTCGAAGCCCTTGTCGGCCTCTCCCGCCTCGCGGCCGAGCGAGGGCTCGTCTTCATCGACGCCCCCGTCCTCGGCACCCGGCAGCCGGCTGAGAGTGGACAGCTGATCGTCCTCGCGGCCGGCCCGGAACCGGTGCGCCCCGCGCTCGCCCCGCTCTTCGACGCCATCGGCAGCCGCACCGTCTGGGTCGGCGACGACGGCGCCCAGTCCACGGCCAGCAGCCTGAAGCTGGTCGTCAACAGCTGGGTCCTCGCCCTCAACAACGCCACCGGCGAGGCGCTCGCCCTCGCCAGGGGACTGGACGTCGACCCCCGGCACTTCCTGGACGCCGTCGCCGAAGGCCCGCTGGACAACGGCTATCTTCGCGTGAAGGCCCAGCAGATCCTCACCGGTGACCTCACCCCGTCCTTCGCCACGGCCACCGCCGAGAAGGACGCCCGCCTCATCGTGGCGGCGGGGGAACGCACCGGTGTACGCCTCGACCTGGCCGCCGCCGGCGCCGACCGCTTCCACCGCGCCGTCTCCCAAGGCCACGGCCTCGACGACATGGCCGCCTCCTACTACGCGAGCTTCGAGGAACGCGGCGAGTAAGCCCACCCACCCACCCGATCCCGGGACGCACACCTCACCCCGCCACGCCGGCGCCCCCCGCGTACACCATGACCCGGGCCGGCCCCTCATCCCGCGGCGACGGCGCGCGGCTGAGAGGGCGGGTGTCCGGGCGGGGCACCGCATCCCGCCGCGACGGCGCGCGGCTGAGAGGGCGGGGTGTCCGGGCGGGCACCCCATCCCGCCGCGACGGCGCGTAGCCGAATCGGTGCGGCCCGGCGGTGCCGAGCCCGCCGTTGGCGGCGGGCCAGGGGTCGGGTACGGGAGGGTGCCCGGGTGCGGGAGGTGCACGGCCGGGGCACCCCCTCCCGCCGCGACGGCGCGCAGCCGAGACGGCGCGGCCCGGCGGTGCCGAACAACCGCAAGCGGTCGCGTGTTCGGGTGCCGGATGCCGCGTTCCGGGTCCGGGTTCCGGGTCCGGGTTCCGGGTCCGGGTTCCGGGCACGCGAAAGGGCCCGCCCCAGCCGAAGCGGGGCGGGCCCAACGCGTAGTCCCGAGGTGCGGACCGCAGGTCAGACCGTGCGGAAGGCCAGCACCACGTTGTGCCCGCCGAAGCCGAACGAGTCGTTCAGCGCGACGATGGTGCCCTGCGGCAGCTCGCGCGGCTTGTCGCGCACGACGTCCGCGTCGGCCTCCGGGTCCAGCTCGCCGATGTTGATGGTCGGCGGGGCCATCCGGTGGTACAGGGCCAGCACGGAGGCCACGGTCTCCACGCCGCCCGCGCCGCCCAGCAGGTGACCGGTCATCGACTTGGTGGCGGAGACCGCCATGTGGTCGACGTCGTCGCCGAAGACCTTGCGCAGCGCCTTGAGCTCGGCCACATCACCCTGCGGGGTCGAGGTCGCGTGCGCGTTGACGTGCGCGATCTCGGCCGGCTTGAGGTCGGTGCGGTCCAGCAGGTGCTGCAGCGCGTGCGCGATGCCGTTGCCGGACGGCTCGGGCTGGGTGATGTGGTGGGCGTCGGCGGAGATGCCCTGGCCGACGGCCTCCGCGTAGACCCGGGCGCCGCGCGCGGCGGCGTGCTCGGCCGACTCCAGCACGATGATGCCGGCGCCCTCACCGAGGACGAAGCCGTCGCGACCCACGTCGTACGGGCGCGAGGCGCCCTGCGGGTCGTCGTTGTTCTTGGACATCGCCATCATGTTGCCGAAGGCGGCGATGGGCAGCGGGTGGATGGCCGCCTCGGTGCCGCCCGCGATGACCACGTCGGCGCGGCCGGAGCGAATCATCTCGATGGCGTAGCCGATGGCCTCGGCGCCCGACGCGCAGGCGCTGACCGGGGTGTGCACACCCGCGCGGGCGCCCACCTCCAGGCCCACGTTGGCCGCGGGGCCGTTGGGCATCAGCATCGGCACGGTGTGCGGGGAGACCTTGCGGAAGCCCTTCTCCTTCAGCACGTCGTACTGGTCGAGGAGGGTCCACACCCCGCCGATGCCGGAGGCGACGACCGCGCCCAGCCGGTCGGGGTCGACGGAGGAGTCCTCGCCGGCCTTGCCGGTGAAGCCGGCGTCCGCCCACGCCTCGCGCGCGGCGATCAGCGCGAACTGCGCCGACCGGTCCAGCTTGCGGGCCTGCGGGCGGGGGATGATCTCGGCCGGATCCACCGCGATCTGCGCGGCGATGCGGACGGGCAGCTCGGCCGCCCAGTCCTGTTCGAGGGGGGTGACGCCGGAACGTCCGGCGAGCAGGGCCTCCCAGGTCGATGCGCTGTCGCCACCCAGCGGTGTGGTTGCGCCGATACCGGTGACGACCACGGTGCGATTGGTCGCGTTCACAGGAATTTACTCCACGTGTAGAGGGGGCTTGACCTGCCACCGCATGGGTGGCGACAGGCGCTCAGCTAGGTCCTGGTGGGCTTGCGCCCACCGGGATCAGGCCTGGTGCTTGAGGATGTAGTCGGTCGCGTCGCCGACCGTCTTGAGGTTCTTGACGTCGTCGTCCGGGATCTTGACGTCGAAGCGCTCTTCGGCGGCGACGACGACCTCGACCATGGACAGCGAGTCGACGTCCAGGTCGTCGGTGAAGGACTTGTCCGTCTGGACGTCCTCGACCGGGATGCCGGCGATCTCGTTGACGATCTCAGCGAGACCCGCGACGATCTCTTCCTGCGTGGCGGCCATGTGCGGCGCTCCTTCTTCGGTGTGTTGCGGTAAGTGCGCAGCGTCCGCTAGCCGCGGAGCTGCGTGGGATCTTGCCTAGGGGAGGGTAACGACCGATGCTGCGTAGACGAGACCCGCCCCGAAGCCGATGACGAGCGCGGTGTCACCGCTCTTCGCCTGCCCGGTCGCCAACATCCGCTCCATGGCGAGCGGAATCGAGGCGGCCGAGGTGTTGCCGGTCGTCTCCACATCGCGGGCGACCGCGACGTGCTCCGGCAGCTTAAGGGTTTTGATCATCGAGTCGATGATCCGCATGTTGGCCTGGTGGGGGATGAAGACGTCGAGGTCCTCCGCCGCCACACCGGCCTCGTCCAGCGCCTGCTGGGCGACCTTGGCCATCTCGAAGACGGCCCAGCGGAAGACCGCCTGACCCTCCTGGGTGATGGCCGGGAACCGCACCTCGTCGGCCTTGGCCTCGCGGTACACGTCCCAGGCCAGCGTCTGGGTGATGGTCTCGGACTTGTCGCCCTCGGAGCCCCACACGGTGGGGCCGATGCCCGGCTCCTGGGACGGGCCCACGACCACGGCGCCGGCGCCGTCGCCGAACAGGAAGGCCGTCGCCCGGTCCTTGAGGTCGGTCAGGTCCGACAGCCGCTCGACGCCGATCACCAGCACGTGCTCGGCGCTGCCCTCGACCACCAGGCTCTTGGCCAGCGTCAGCGCGTAGCCGAAGCCGGCGCAGCCCGCCGAGATGTCGAAGGCGGCCGGCTTGCCGGTGCCCAGCAGATGGGCGATCTCGGTGGCGATGGCCGGGGTCTGCTTGAAGTGCGAGACCGTCGAGACGATGACCGCGCCGATCTGCTCCGGCGTGATGCCCGCGTCCGCGATCGCCTTCCCGCCCGCCTCGACGGACATGGCGGCCACGGTCTCCTCGGGGCCGGCCCAGTGTCGCGTGGCGATGCCGGAGCGGCTGCGAATCCACTCGTCCGAGGAGTCGATGTGCTTGAGGATCTCCTCGTTCGGCACCACCTGGGTCGGGCGGTAGCCGCCCACACCGAGAATGCGCGCGTACGGGGCGCCCTTGCGGGGCTTGATCTTCGCGGTCATGCTCTGGGCTCCTATTCGGCCGGGATGTCGGCGGCGGGAGTGGCGGCGTGCTCGGCGATCAGGTCGCGGGCGGCCGTGAGCTCGTCCGGGGTCTTCAGGGCAAGGTTCCGCACCTCGGGCAGCGCCCGCTTGGCGATGCCGGTCAGCGTGCCGGCCGGGGTCACCTCGATCAGCGCGGTGGCACCCAGCTGTTGGAAGCGTTCCATGCACAGGTCCCAGCGGACCGGGTTGGAGACCTGGGAGACCAGTCGCTCCACGAGGTCGGCGCCGGAGGCCACCACCGCGCCGTCCCGGTTGGAGACGAAGGGCGTGTGCGGGTCGGCGACGTCCAGCTCCTTGACCGCCGTCTCCAGCGCGGAGACCGCGGGCGCCATGTGGTGGGTGTGGAACGCGCCGGCGACCTTCAGGGCCACCACCCGGCGGGTCCCCTCCGGCTTCTCCGCGGCCAGCGCGGCCAGCTGCTCGGCGGTGCCCGCGGCCACGATCTGACCGGCGCCGTTGACGTTCGCCGGGGTCAGCCCGAGCTTCTCCAGGTGCGGCAGGACGACCTCCGACTCGCCGCCGAGCAGCGCGGCCATGCCGGTCTCGGTGACGGCGGCCGCCTCGGCCATCGCCAGCCCGCGCTGGCGCGCCAGGCGCACCGCGTCGACGTCCGACATCGCGCCGGACAGCGCGGAGGCGGCGAGCTCGCCGACGCTGTGGCCGGCGACGACGCCGACGTGCGCGGTGACGTCCGCGGTGGTGGGGAACAGGGCCCGGGCCGAGAGCAGCGCGGCGGCGACCAGCAGCGGCTGGGCGACGGCGGTGTCGCGGATCTCGTCGGCGTCGGCCTCGGTGCCGTAGTGGATCAGATCCAGATCGATGGCCGCGGACCATTCGCGGAGGCGGTCAGCCACACCGGGAAGGTCGAGCCAGGGGGTCAGAAAGCCGGGCGTCTGGGCGCCTTGGCCGGGAGCGACGAGTACGAGCACTCTCACACTCTCTCTTGTGGGGGGTCTGGGCCGCCCGTGAGGACAGGGACGAAGAACAGTGAAGGGAATTGTCGGTGTCCGACAAAGGACCGGCAATCAATTACATCTGAGTGTCGCCGTCGGCGAGTCGTCCCAGGATGAGCGCGATGCGCAGAGTGAACGCCGACCTCACATCGGAGGGTGACCATCCGGTGACGTCGGTCACACGTCGAAGCCGGTAGCGCACGGTGTTGGGGTGGACGAAAAGCATCCGGGCGGCGCCTTCCAGACTGCTTGCCTGCTCCAGGTAGACGCTCAGCGTTTCCAGCAGCGCCGAGCCCGCTTCCTCCAGTGGTCTGTAGATCTCCTCCACCAACTGATCCCGTGCGCCGGGGTCGCCCGCCATCGCGCGCTCCGGGAGCAGGTCGTCCGCCAACACCGGGCGCGGCGCGTCCGGCCAGGCGGCGCACGCCTTCAGGCCGGCCGCCGCGGCGCCCGCCGAGCGGGTGGCGGCGAGCAGATCGGAGACGACCGGGCCGGCCACCACCGGGCCCGCCGCGAAGGGGCCGATGAGCGCCTTGGCCGCCTGGATCGGATTGTCCGAGCCGCCCGCGATCACCACCAGCCGGGCGCCGAGCACCCCGGTGAGCACCTGGAGCTTGGCGTGCCTGGCGGCCCGCCGGATCGCCTCCACGGTCAGCTCGCTGTCGCCGTCGGGCGCGGTGCCCAGCACCACGCAGACGTGTTCCGGGGAGTTCCAGCCGAGCGCCGCCGCCCGGGACAGCGCGCCCTCGTCCGCCTCCCCGGACAGCACCGCGTTGACCACCAGCGACTCCAGCCGCGCGTCCCAGGCGCCGCGCGCCTCCGCCGCCTGCGCGTACACCTGGGCGGTGGCGAACGCGATCTCCCGCGCGTACACCAGTAGCGCCTCGCGCAGCACCGACTCGTCGCCCGGGGCCGCGACCTCGTCGATCGCGGACTCCATGACCTCGATGGTGGTGCGGACCATCTCCACCGTCTGCCGCAGCGTGATGGCCCGGGTCAGCTCGCGCGGCGCGGTGCCGAACACATCGGTGCTGATGGCCTGCGGGGCCTCCGGGTGCCGGAACCACTCGGTAAAGGCCGCGATACCCGCCTGGGCGACCAACCCGATCCAGGAGCGGTTCTCCGGGGGCATGGCGCGGTACCACGGAAGCTGCTCGTCCATGCGGGCGATGGCGCTGGCGGCCAGCTTTCCGGAGGACCTCTCCAGGCGGCGCAGGGTCGCGGAGTGCGGATGTGCGTGATTGGCTGCTGGTTCGGGCACGGGACAAGCCTGCCTTATCGCGTGGGGTGCTTGTGGGGTACCCCCAGGGCAAGGGCGCCCCGCGGCCGGACGCGGAGGCGGCTACCGTGGGGCGCGTGATGTGGGTGCAGCGGGCAAGTGAGCGCTATCGGGGCGGGGACGGCGTGCGCGTCGACACCCGCCATGCCTTCTCCTTCTCCGGCTTCTACGACCCCGACAACGTGCGCTTCGGCATGCTGGCGGCCTGCAACGAGGAGCGGTTGGCGCCCGGCGCCGGCTTCGACGAGCACCCGCACCGCGATGTGGAGATCGTCACCTGGGTCGTCGAGGGAGAGCTCACCCACGAGGACTCCACCGGCCACCGCACCGTGGTGCGCCCCGGCGACGTCCAGCGGCTGAGCGCCGGCAGCGGCGTGCGGCACACCGAGCGCAACGCCGGCCCCGAGCCGCTGCGCTTCGTGCAGATGTGGCTGACCCCGGCGGAGTACGGCGGAGCCCCGGCGTACGAGGTGCTGCGCGGCATCGCCGACGCCACCCCGTACCCGGTGCCGCGCGCCGAGGCGGTGCTGCACGTGCGCCGGGTGACCGAGGGGGAGCGCGTCGCCGTCCCCGCCGCTCCCTGGGTCTATGTGCACGTCGTCCATGGCTCCATCACCCTCGGCGGCGAGTGGCTGGGCCCCGGCGACGCCGCCCGGATCGACGACTGCGAGGGCCTGGAGGCCGAGTCCGGCCCCACGGCGGAACTGCTGATCTGGGAGATGCACGCGGAGCCCACCTTCGGCTGACGCCGCCCCGCAGCGCGAGCCGGGCGGGGCGGCGGGCCGGCGGGGCGGCGCCGCCGTGACGACCGTCAGGCCCGCGGGTGCGCCGTACGCGCCGGGGCTAGGCGGCGAGCTCGGCGAGCACCGCGTCGGTGAAGACCGGCCACGCCTCCACCGCCCACGGCCCGAAGGCCCGGTCCGTGAGGGCGACGCACGCGGCCCCCGCCTCCGGGTCGACCCACAGGAAGGTGCCGGACTGGCCGAAGTGGCCGAAGGTGCGGGGCGAGGAGCCGGCACCGGTCCAGTGCGGGGCCTTGGCGTCGCGGAGCTCGAAGCCCAGACCCCAGTCGTTGGGCTTCTGGTGGCCGTAGCCGGGCAGCACCCCGCTCAGCCCGGGGAAGACCACCGAGGTCGCCTCGGCGAGGGTGGCGGCCGCCAGCAGCCGCGGGGCCTGGAGCTCGGCGGCGAAGCGCGCCAGGTCGTCGACGGTGGAGACGCCGTCCTTGGCGGGGGAGCCGGCCAGCTCGGTGGCGGTCATCCCCAGCGGCTCCAGCACCGCCTCCCGCAGGTAGTCCGCGAACGGGATGTCGGTGGCCTTGGCGAGGTGGTCCCCGAGCACCTCGAAGCCCGCGTTGGAGTACAGCCGGCGGGTGCCGGGCGCGGACATCTCCCGGTGCTCGTCGAAGGCGAGCCCGGAGGTGTGGGCGAGGAGGTGGCGGACGGTGGAGCCCTCCGGACCCGCCGGCTCGTCCAGCTCGATCGCGCCCTCCTCCACGGCGACGAGCGCGGCGTACGCGGCCAGCGGCTTGGTGACCGAGGCGAGGGGGAAGCGGTGACCGGTGGGTCCGTGCGATCCGGCGAGGGTGCCGTCCGCGCGTACGACGGCCGCCGCCGCCGTGGGCACCGGCCAGGTCTCGATCGTCCGCAGGCTCTGCAGGCTGTCCATGGCCACGAAGCCTAGCCCGAACGGGCTCGTACAAGAGTCCGTCAAGTTTCCGCTTGCTTGGAGTGCGCTCCAACTCCCTAGCGTTGAGGCGAGCGTGAGGGAAAGCCCGCGAACGCGAAGAGGAGACGACTTCATGACCGTGGTGGAGAGCGTGCCGGTGATCCGTCCGGGGCATGGGTCGGTGTTGCACCCGAGGCCGGCCGGACAGGACCGCTACACCATCAGTGAGGTCGCCGAGCACACCGGACTGTCGGCGCACACCCTGCGCTGGTACGAGCGGATCGGTCTGATGCCGCACGTCGACCGCACCCACACCGGCCAGCGCCGCTTCACCAACCGCGACCTGGACTGGCTGGGCCTGGTGGGCAAGCTGCGGCTGACCGGCATGCCGGTCGCGGACATGGTCCGCTACGCCGAACTGGTCCGGGCCGGCGACGACACCTTCGCCGAGCGCGAGGCGCTGCTGACCGCGCACCGCGAGGTGGTGCGGCAGCGGATCGCGGAGCTCCACGGCACGCTCGACGTTCTCGACTGCAAGATCGACCTGTACGCCGACGCCCGCCGGGCGTCGGAGGAAGCGTGGAACAGTTCACATGAGTGCTGACAAGGTCACCGATGACAGGCTCGCCGCCGTCGCGCTGGGCACCGACGGCCCCCTGGTGGGCGTGCAGGGGCTGGGCTGCATGGGCATGGCGCACGCCTACGGGCCCACCGACGAGGCCGAGGCGCGGGCGACGCTGGAGCGGGCCCTGGAGCTGGGCGTCACCCTCTTCGACACCGCCGACATGTACGGCTTCGGCCGGAACGAGGAGTTCCTGGCGCCCTTCGTGCGGGCCCACCGGGAGCGGCTGACGCTGGCCACCAAGTTCGGCATCGTGCGGCGCGAGGACGACCCCTCGTACCAGGAGATCCGCAACGACCGCGACCACATCCGCCGCTCCATCGAGGGCAGCCTGCGCCGGCTCGGGGTGGACCACGTCGACCTCTACTACATGCACCGCCGCAACCTGGACGTGCCGATCGAGGAGACCGTCGGCGCGATGGCCGAGCTGGTCGCCGAGGGCAAGGTGCGGCACCTGGGGCTGAGCGAGGTCTCCGGCAGCGAGCTGCGCGCCGCCCACGCGGTGCACCCGATCGCCGCCGTGCAGTCGGAGTGGTCCCTGTTCAGCCGGGACGTGGAGCGCAACGTGGTGGCGGCCGCCGCCGAGCTGGGCGTCGCCTTCGTGCCCTACTCCCCGCTCGGTCGCGGGTTCCTGACCGGCTCCTTCGTCAGCGCCGAGAAGGAGCTGGACGCGAACGACTGGCGTCGTACCCAGCCGCGCTTCACCGGTGACAACGCCGTCGCCAACGCGGCCCTGCTCGCCCCGGTGCGGCAGATCGCCGAGGCGCGCGGCGTCACCCCGGCGCAGGTCGCGCTCGCCTGGGTGCACCAGCGGGCCGAGGTCCACGGGCTGGCCGTGATCCCCATCCCGGGCACCCGCAAGCGTGTCCGGCTGGCGGAGAACACCGCCGCCGCGGGCCTCCGGCTCGGTGCGGACGAGCTGGCGCTGCTGGAGCCCATCGCCGACAAGGTGGCCGGCAACCGCTACCCCGACATGGCCTTCTCCTCCGCCGGACGCGAGTGAGCCGGAGGCCGGGCGGCCGGCGCCCGGAGGCCGAGGCGTGAGCCCGGAACCCGGTGGTGCTGGGACCGGACGCCGGGGCCCGGAGACCTGGTGGCCCGATGGCCCCGGGACCCGGCGCCCCCGGCGACGGTCGGCTACAGCTCCGCCAGCAGCTCGGCCTTCTTCGCGCTGAACTCGTCGTCGGTCAGCAGCCCGGCCGTGTGCAGGTCGCCCAGGTGGCGGATGCGGTCGGCGATGTCGGCCGGGTCGCGGCGGGCCGGGGCGGGGGCCGGCACGGCGGCCACCGGCTGCTTGCCGGGGCCGGATGGAAGGGCCGGGCCCGCGGCCCGCACCGCCTCCAGGACGGCGGCGGCGAACGGCAGCGACTCGTGGACCAGGCCGTAGCCCATGCCGAAGACGACGGCGGCCGGATCCTGGTCCGCGGCGCCGGGCCCCCCGTCCGCGCCGCCGCCCGGTGCGGCGTCGCGCGGCAGCAGCCGCAGATGGCCGTTGAAGATCTCCGGCGAGCGCCACTCGACCCCATGCAGCTCGTCGACCGTGAACCGCTGGTCCCCGGCCTTCCACTTGGCCGTGGAGGCGCCCGTCCAGAACCATCGGAAGGTGACGGCCTTGCCGTCGAAGGACGCCTTGCCGTCGTACGCCTTGAAGGTCAGCGGGGCGGCGGGGGCGGCCACGAGATGGCTCTCGGCCGGGGTCGCGGCCGAGGGTCCCAGGGTGCCGCGCATCTCCTCGGCGTAGTACTCGGCGAGGGTCTCGCGCTCGGCGGGCAGCACCAGCCGGTAGGGGTCGCACCCCTCCTTGAGCTGGCCGTCGGCGGCCTCCATCAGCGGATCGGCACCGGGTCTGGGCACGGCGCGCAGCACCACCGTGCCCCTTTTGCCGGGAGCGAGCTCCACGGCGGTCAGCGCCTCGTAGGGGACACGGCGTTCGCCCAGCGCCTGGAGCAACTTCGGCGTACGAATCCCCCGTTCGAAGCGGATGAGCACGGAGTCGGTATCGAACTCCCAGACGGTGTGGAAACCGGCCAGCACATCACCCATGCGGCTCATCGTATGCGGCAGTCGCCCGCACGTCCCCCTTTGGTGCGCTACGCGCGTCAAACGTCCTTTTCGCGACCGCTTGGCGAACGGCTCGCCGCGGCTCGCGGTCAGGTCCGACCGACGGCACAGTCGTCCCCGTCCGCGCAGCTCACCGAGGCGAGCCGGCCGATGCTGACCTTGGCGAAGTTGAGCAGCGAGTCGGTGCCGGGCACGAAGTAGCCGGAGTGCCCCTCGGCGCGCTCGGCGGAGAGCACCCGCGCGCCGAACCCGGGGGAGACCGGGTCGGCGCCGTGTCCGAGGCCGCCGACCTCCAGGTTGGGCACGTCCTCGATCCAGTCGTCGGCGTCCCGCATCGCCCAGACCCGCGCCGCGCTGCCCAGGTCCGAGGCGTGCTCGGCGCGCATGCCGGGGCTGCCGGCGACCGCGATGTCGGTGACGTTGGGGCTCAGGTCGCGCGCGGCCACCCCGCACACCACCGAGCCGTAGCTGTGGCAGACCAGCGTGGTGCGGGACCGCGCGGGCAGCGCGTTGGCCAGGGCGCGCAGCCGCAGCGCGCCCTCCGCAGCGAGTTTGCCGGTGGCGGCGTCCAGACCGGTGCCGACGGGGGCGGTGTAGTCGGCCCAGGCGATGACGGCGTTCTCACCGTCCGGTTCGAGGCTGCGCTCCGCGCGGTACAGCGCGCGTGCCATGCCGACCGGCGCCCGGTAGACGCGCTCGGTGCGCTCGAAGGTCAGCGCGTTGGTGTCCACGCCGGGGACCACGATCGCGACGTGCTCGGCCCGCGCGAGGTCGCCGAAGACCTCGGCGACCCGCCCGGGCCCGGCCGGGTCGAAGGCGAGGATCTGCCGGTCGCGGCGGAGCAGCGACTCGTAGCGGTGCATCCGACGGCCCGCCTCGGCGCGGCCCAGCGGGGTCAGCCGATCGTCGCGCATCCGCCGCCGTTCGACGTCGCGCGCGGTGGCCAGGGCGTACCGGTTCGCCTCGTAACGCAGGCCCACCGGCGCTCCGTTGAGGTTGCCGACCACCAGCGGGTAGCGACGGGCGAGGTGGTGGCGCTGCGCGGCCGTCAGCGAGTCGAAGAAGCGCCCGAGCGGGCGCGGCCGGGCGTGCGGGTCCGGGAGCGGCCGGCCGTCGATGGTCCCCTGCTGCCAGGCGGCCAGCGCCACGGCGCGGGGGTCGGAGCTCTGCTGGTGCCGGATCGCCGTCCAACCGGTGGTGGCGAGCAGCACGAACACCACGGCCAGGGCGAGCAGCGCGCGCCAAGCCGTGGTGCCGGGAGAGGGGGAGTCGAGCTCCGGAAGGGATGTCACCGCGGGACACCCTAGGAGACGCGCGGGGGCGACCGCCAAATGCGTGATCTATTTCACGTTTGAGGGAGGGTTAAATGCCGGAGGACATCCGTATTGCGGTTATTTGTGCCAGTTTTCGGCGAGGGCCGGGCCGAGCTGATCCAGATAGGCGACGGTCAGGTCCCGCAGCGACTCCAGGGTGGGGTCCGGCGCCGTGGCGTCCGACGTCGGAGCGGCGTCGGACTTCAGGGCGGCGTCCGGCGTCCGAGCGGCGTCCGGCGCCGGGGCGGAGTCCTGGCCGCCGACCCAGAGCTTGCCGGTCACCCGCATCACCCCGCTGAACGTCGCCACCAGCAGCCGCGGGCGGATGTCGACGTCGACGTCGAGCCCCTCGCGGCGGGCGATCTCGCGCGCCATCCGCTCCTCCAGCTCGTCGGTGTGGCGCAGATGGGCCGCCAGCAGCACCGGCGTCGACTCGATCATCCGGTACGCGCGCAGATAGAGCTCGATCGGGATGGTCTCCTCGATCACCGCGTCGATGGTGCTCCAGGCGTCGATGATCGCGCCCCGCAGGGCCGCCATCGGCGCCTCGTGGGCCGGGCGCAGGCACAGGGCGGCGAAGAAGTGCGCCTCGGCGGCCGACTGGACCGCGAAGGCCACTTCCTCCTTGTTGGCGAAGTAGCGGAAGAAGGTGCGCTGGGAGACGTCGACCGCCTCCGCGATCTCGTCCACCGTGGTCCGCTCGTACCCCTGTCGGGTGAACAGTTCGAGCGCCGCGCGCACCAGCGCCGCGCGGGTGCGTCGCTTCTTGCGCTCGCGCAGCCCGAGTGGAGGCGCTGCCTGCTCGATGGTCACCTCTGGGTCCTCCTGTCGAGACCGGACGTGATCACCCTACCGGCGGAGCGAATTGTCAGTCCCGGACTCTTGTCTCAGTTTGCCAGTTGTCAGCGACTGACACTAATCTGCCAATATGAAGTCCCAGCCCACCGTCGCCGACGCGACGCCGGAACTCCCGTCAGCGGATGCCCGGACCGGCCTGCGAGGCCGACCCTGGCTGACCCTTCTCACCGTCGCGATCGGCGTCACGATGGTCGCCCTCGACGGCACGATCGTGGCCATCGCGAACCCGGCTATTCAGGACGACTTCGACGCTTCACTCGCGGGCATCCAATGGATCACCAACGGCTATCTGCTCGCCCTCGCCGTCACCCTCATCACGGCGGGCAAGCTCGGTGACCGTTTCGGACACCGGCAGACCTTCCTCATAGGTGTCAGCGGCTTCGCGCTCACCTCCGCGGCCATCGGCCTGTCCGGCGGGGTCGGGCTGGTCGTGACCTTCCGCGTGCTCCAGGGCCTGTTCGGAGCGCTGCTGATGCCCGCCGCGCTCGGGCTGCTGCGGGCCACCTTCCCGGCCGAGCGGCTCAACATGGCGATCGGCATCTGGGGCATGGTCATCGGCGCCTCGACGGCGGGCGGGCCGATCGTCGGCGGGCTGCTGGTCGAGCACGTCAACTGGCAGTCGTGCTTCTTCATCAACGTGCCGGTGGGTTTCATCGCGCTGGCCCTGGGGATCGTGATCCTGCGTGACCACCGCGCGGAGAACGCGCCCAGGTCCTTCGACGTCCCCGGCATCGTGCTGCTCTCCGGCGCCATGTTCTCCCTGGTCTGGGCCATCATCAAGGCGCCGACCTGGGGCTGGGGCGACACCCGGACGCTGGGCTTCCTGACGCTCGCCGCCGTCGCCTTCCTGCTCTTCGTGTTCTGGGAGACCCGGACCCGTGAGCCGCTGATCCCGCTCGCCATGTTCCGCTCGGTCGCGCTGTCCGCCGGCACCGTGCTGATGATGCTGATGGCCTTCGGCTTCATGGGCGGGCTGTTCTTCGTCACCTTCTATCTGCAGAACGTGCACGGCATGAGCCCGGTCGACGCCGGACTGCACCTGCTGCCGCTGACCGCGACGATGATCGTGAGTGCCCCGGTGGCCGGTGCGGTGATCACCAAGGTGGGGCCGCGGCTGCCGATGGTCATCGCCATGCTGATCACCGCGGTCGCGCTCTACGGCCTCTCCGAGCTGGACACGGGCACCAGCACCGAGATGATGTCGCTGTGGTTCGCGCTGCTGGGCGTGGGCCTGGGGCCGGTCATGGTCGGCGCCACCGAGGTCATCGTCGGCAACGCGCCCTTGGAGCTCTCCGGCGTCGCGGGCGGGCTCCAGCAGTCGGCCATGCAGGTCGGCGGCAGCCTCGGCACGGCCGTGCTGGGCGCGGTGATGGCCGCCACCGTGGACAGCGACCTGCCCGCCGCCTGGGAGCGGGAGAAGCTCCCGCCGCTGCCGCCGGAGCAGATGGCCAAGGCGTCCGACGCGGTGGAGGTCGGCATGGCCCCGGTCGGCGAGGACACCCCGCCCGAGATGGTGGAGCCGATCACCCGGGCCGCGCACGAGACCTTCGTGTCGGGGATGCAGCACGGCTTCCTCGTGGCGGCAGGCGTCGCGCTCGCCGCGGCCGTGGTGGCGGCCTTCACCAAGCGCGGTGAGAACGCCGAGGTGGCCGCGGGCGGCGCCCATATCTGAGCCGATGATCACCTGTCAGGGTGGTTTGGGACGCACGCCCTTGTGTGGAACGAGAGTCGGCCGTCAGGCTGGTTCTCGTTCACGCGTTCGCATTCATCGCGTCCGCATCGACAGGGGGGAAGTGATCCATATGCGTACGACCCTGCGTACGGTCCTGGGGAGGGCCTTCGGCGGTTCCTCGCCCGCCGGGCCGATGTCCACCGGGCCGGCGCCCGCCGCGCCCGTGTCCGCCGCGCCCGCGGCCGCCGGGCGTCCGACCACCGCGAGGACGGCGGCGCTGGCCGCGATCGTCCTCGCCGCGCTCGTCACCCTGCTGCTCCCGGCGCCCGCGAAGGCCGCCGGGCCGCCGCTCGGGGACTGCGCCGCCGGCCAGTTATGTCTGTGGGCCAAGCCCGGCTTCGTGGGCGCGCGCACCACCCATGAGCTGGCCGACACCGACATCGAGAGCTGCGTCCCGCTGAGCCCCGGGGCCACCGCCGCCTCGCTGGCCAACCGCACCCGGCACCCCGTCACGGTGTACGAGAGCGCCGAGTGCGGCGAGACGGGCGAGTTCGACACCTATCCGTCGGGCTCCTGGGCCCCCGAGCCGCCCTATCGGATCCGGGCCTTCAAGATCTGGGAGAGCTGACCGGGGGCTCGGCCACCGCCTGCGTCCGGGCGGCGGTGAGCTCGGCGAGCTCCTCGCGCAGCGCGTGCACCTCGGCCGTGAGCGCCTCTATCGCGGCCGTCTGACGTCGCTCGATGGCGTCGTCGCGCTCGAAGCGGGCGATGAACCACGCGGCGATGTTGGCGGTGACCACACCGAGCAGGGCGATGCCGGAGAGCATCAGCCCCACCGCCAGCAGCCGGCCCAGGCCGGTGGTCGGCGCGTGGTCGCCGTAGCCGACCGTGGTCATGGTGGTGAACGCCCACCACGTGGCGTCGCCCAGCGTGTGGATGTTCGAGTCGGGGGAGTCCCGCTCCACCTCCAGGACCGCCAGCGAGCCGAAGGTCAGCAGCCCCAACACCGCCCCGACCGCGTAGGTCGTCAGCCGCACCTGGGCCGCCATCCGGGCGCGCTGCCCCGCCAGCAGCAGGGTGGCGACCAGGCGCAGCAGCCGCAGCGGCTGGACCAGCGGCAGGACCACCGCCACCAGCGCCAGCGGCTGGCCGCGCACGAACGCGATGCGGTCCGCCGTCCAGTACAGCCGCAGCCCGTAGTCGAGGGCGAAGGCGCCCCACACCGTCCACTCGGCGATCCAGCACAGCCGGTGCAGCGTCGGGTCGACGTCGGGCCGCACTATCGGCACGGCGTACGCGACCGCGAACGCGATCGCGAGCAGGAGCAGCGGCGTCTGGGTGCGCCGCTCCCAGCGGTCCAGTAGGGCCGACTTCCGCGCGGCGTCTTGTTTCTTCATGTCCATGTCCCACCCCTCGGTACAGCCTTTTAACACAGCGGCGGTCCCGGGGAGTGGGTTGACCCCTTTGGAGTGCCTTGTGAGGTGTGTTCCGGGAGAAATCCCGTCCGTCGGTCCCCGTTCCGGACCGACTCCGGGCGACCTGACCTCAGGGCCCGGGGTCCGGGGCGCGGCCCGGTGAGAGCGATCTGGTCACGGCAGCGGCCCCCACCGGGGTCCGGTGGGGGCCGCTGCCGTCAGCCGGGTGCCGCTAGCGCGCGGCGATCAGGCGTCGCCGCCCGCGGCGCCCGGGTCGGCCGCCGCCACGTCCAGCAGCTGGTAGCGGTCGATGGCCTGCTTGAGGGCGGAGCGGTCGACCTTGCCCTCCTTGGCCAGCTCGGTGAGGACCGCCAGCACGATCGACTGGGCGTCGATGTGGAAGAAGCGGCGGGCGGCGCCCCGGGTGTCGGCGAAGCCGAAGCCGTCGGCGCCCAGCGACTGGTAGGCGCCCGGCACCCAGCGGGCGATCTGGTCCGGGACGGCGCGCATCCAGTCGGAGACCGCGACCTTCGGGCCCTCGGCGGCGGCGAGCTTCTGCGTCACATACGGGACGCGCTGCTCCTCCTCCGGGTGGAGCAGGTTGTGCTCCTCGGCCTCGACGGCGTCGCGGCGCAGCTCGTTCCAGGAGGTCGCGGACCAGACGTCGGCCTTGACGTCCCACTCGTCGGCGAGGATGCGCTGCGCCTCCAGGGCCCACGGCACCGCCACGCCGGAGGCGAGGATCTGCGCCGGGATGGCGCCCTTGTCGCCCTGCTTGAAGCGGTACAGACCCTTGAGGACGCCCTCGGCGTCCACGTCGGCGGGCTCGGCCGGGTGCTGGATCGGCTCGTTGTAGACGGTGAGGTAGTAGAAGACGTCCTCGCCGTGCGGGTGCTCGGCGGAGGAGCCGTACATCCGGCGCAGACCGTCCTGGACGATGTGCGCGATCTCGAAGCCGAAGGCCGGGTCGTAGGCGACGACGGCGGGGTTGGTCGAGGCGAGCAGCTGCGAGTGGCCGTCCGCGTGCTGGAGCCCCTCGCCGGTCAGGGTGGTGCGGCCGGCGGTCGCGCCCAGTACGAAGCCGCGCGCGAGCTGGTCGGCCATCTGCCAGAACTGGTCGCCCGTGCGCTGGAAGCCGAACATCGAGTAGAAGACGTAGACCGGGATCAGCGGCTCGCCGTGGGTGGCGTGCGCGGAGCCGGCGGCGATCAGCGAGGCGGTGCAGCCCGCCTCGGAGATGCCGTCGTGCAGCATCTGGCCGGTCGGCGACTCCTTGTACGCCAGCAGCAGATCGCGGTCGACGGCCTCGTAGGTCTGGCCCAGCGGGTTGTAGATCTTGGCCGACGGGAAGAGCGAGTCCATGCCGAAGGTGCGGTACTCGTCCGGCGCGATCGGCACGAAGCGCTTGCCGATCTCCTTGTCCCGCATCAGGTCCTTCAGCAGCCGCACGAACGCCATCGTGGTGGCGATCTGCTGGTTGCCGGAGCCCTTCTTCAGCGGGGCGTAGAGCTTGTCGCCCGGCAGCGCGAGCGGCTTGGAGCGCACCACGCGGGTCGGCACATAGCCGCCCAGGGAGTTGCGCCGGTCGTGCATGTACTGGATCTCTTCGGAGGTGCGGCCCGGGTGGTAGTAGGGCGGCAGGCCGGACTCCAGGTCCTTGTCCGCGATCGGCAGGTGCAGCCGGTCCCGGAAGCGCTTGAGGTCGTCGACCGTCAACTTCTTCATCTGGTGGGTCGCGTTGCGGCCCTCGAAGTTCGGGCCGAGCGTCCAGCCCTTGACGGTCTGCGCCAGGATCACGGTCGGCTGGCCCTTGTGCGCCTTGGCCGCCGCGTAGGCCGCGTAGATCTTCTTGTGGTCGTGACCGCCGCGGCCCAGGTGCTGGATCTGGTGGTCGGTCATGTTCTCGACCATCTTGCGCAGCCGGTGGTCGTCGCCGAAGAAGTGCTCGCGGATGTAGGCGCCGGACTCGGTGGCGTAGGTCTGGAACTGGCCGTCCGGGGTGGTGTTCAGCTTGTTGACCAGGATGCCGTCGCGGTCCTGGGCCAGCAGCGGGTCCCAGGAGCGGTCCCACACCAGCTTGATCACGTTCCACCCGGCGCCGCGGAACTGCGACTCCAGCTCCTGCATGATCTTGCCGTTGCCGCGCACCGGGCCGTCCAGGCGCTGCAGGTTGCAGTTGACCACGAAGGTCAGGTTGTCCAGGCCCTCGCGCGCGGCCAGCGACAGCTGGCCCAGCGACTCCGGCTCGTCCATCTCGCCGTCGCCGAGGAACGCCCACACGTGCGAGCGCGAGGTGTCGGCGATGCCGCGCGCCTCCATGTAGCGGTTCATCCGCGCCTGGTAGATCGCGCCGAGCGGGCCCAGGCCCATGGAGACGGTCGGGAACTCCCAGAAGTCCGGCATCGAGCGCGGGTGCGGGTAGCTGGACAGGCCGTAGGGCGCCTTGGACTTCTCCTGGCGGAAGGCGTCCAGCTGCTGCTCGGTGAGGCGGTCCAGCAGGAACGCGCGGGCGTAGACGCCGGGGGAGGCGTGGCCCTGGAAGAAGATCTGGTCGCCGCCGTCGCCCTGGTCCTTGCCGCGGAAGAAGTGGTTGAAGCCCACGTCGTAGAGCGAGGCGGAGGAGGCGAAGGTGGCGATGTGGCCGCCGACCCCGATGCCCGGGCGCTGCGCGCGGGAGACCATGACGGCCGCGTTCCACCGCGTGGCGTTGAGGATCCTGCGCTCGATCTCCTCGTTGCCGGGGAAGAACGGCTCGTCCTTGGTCGCGATGGTGTTGACGTAGTCCGTGCTGCGCATCTCGGGGACCGCGACGCGCCGCTCGCGGGCGCGCTCGATCAGCCGCAGCATGAGATAGCGGGCCCGTTCCCGGCCTCGCTCATCGACGGCTGCGTCGAGCGAGTCGAGCCATTCCTGGGTCTCCTCCGGATCGAAGTCCGGGACCTGGCTGGGAAGGCCGCCAATGATGATCGGGTTGCGATCGGATCCGGAAGCCACGCTATTCCTTCGCTGTTCGGGTCGTGCCAGATCCTGCACGCGAATGATCCCGCACGCGCTCAGGTCCTGCCACTGCTGGTATCGCTTGCTATCGCGCCGATCTCCATCGTGTACCTCGGGTGTGGGATACGTCATCTCTACCGGGTGGTAACCACCACTCTGTGAGACGGGTGCTGTACGCCCGGTCGGCTGCGACGGCCGAAGCGCAACCTTACGCCCACGGGAAGCGCGCCCCGCGTACGACCGTTCGGCCCTCGGCGGCATAATCTGGCGACACAAGTCCACAAATGTGACAGAACACGGCGGTGGGAAACGCCGACGGCGTGCTCGGCGCATTGCGAGATGCGGCGACACGTCAACGTTTGGGGGGGATCGGCGGCCGGGTACTTGCGCGATCCGCCTGGCACGTGTGGACTACGCCCAATGCCCCGCGTACGCGCGAGGCGTACAACGACTTCGGATATAAACGCAAGATGAGCAAGACGACAGGAGGCAATCCGTGAGCGCGACCGCGGACCACGCGGAGGAGCGGACCAACCCTGCCACCCGGCTGGGGTTCGAGCCCGGACAGGTGGTCCAGGAGATCGGCTACGACGACGACGTCGATCAGGAGCTCCGCGAGGCCATTGAAGACGTCACCGGCCAGGAGCTCGTCGACGAGGACTACGACGACGTGGCCGACGCCGTCCTGCTGTGGTTCCGCGACGAAGACGGCGACCTGACGGACGCGCTGGTGGACGCCATCGGCCTGACCGACGAGGGCGGCGAGATCTGGCTGCTGACCCCGAAGACGGGACGCGACGGCTACGTGGAGCCCAGCGACATCAACGAAGCCGCTCAGACCGCCGGCCTCACCGCGGCCCGGAGCATCAACGTGGGCAAGGACTGGGCGGGCAGCCGGCTGGTCAGCCCCAAGGGCAAGGCGGGCAAGCGCTGAGCCGCCCCCGGGACACCCTGCCAGAGCCCCCTCCGGATCGCTGGCGGTTTCTAGGGGTCGTTGCAACACGTGGTCGTGTTGATCAGGCCGCGAGCAGTTTATGCAGGCGCTCGGCTGGGGTTTCCCAGCCGAGCGTTTTGCGTGGGCGGCCGTTGAGTTCGGCGGCGACGGCGTCGAGGTGCTCGCGGCTGTGGGTGGACAGGTCGGTGCCCTTGGGGAAGTACTGCCGCAGCAGGCCGTTCGTGTTCTCGTTCGAGCCGCGCTGCCAGGGACTGGCCGGGTCGCAGAAGTAGACCGGGATGTCGGTGGCGAGGGTGAACGCGCCGTGGGCGGCCATCTCCGAGCCCTGGTCCCAGGTCAGCGAGCGCACCAGGTGTGCAGGGAGGGTCTTCACGGTTGTCACGAGGGCGTCGCGGACGAGTTCCGCGCTGCGGCCCTCGGGCAGGTGCAGGAGCATCACGTAGCGGGTCGCGCGTTCGACCAGGGTGCCGATCGCGGAGCCGTTGTCCTTGCCGATGATCAGGTCGCCCTCCCAGTGGCCGGGCACCGCCCGGTCCTCTGCCTCGGCCGGACGCTCGCTGATCATGACCATCGGGGTGGAGAAACGAGGCTGCCGCTGCTGGGCCTGGCGGCGTGGCATGCGCCGGGCGCGTCCCGAACGCAGGGCTCGGGCCAGCTCGCGGCGTAGTTCGCCGCGGCCCTGGACGTAGAGGGCCTGGTAGATCGTTTCGTGGACCACGTGCATCTCCGGCCGGTCAGGGAACGTCCGGCGCAGACTCTCGCAGATCTGCTCCGGACTCCACTTCAGGTCCAGAGCGTCCTGGATGAAGTCCCGCAGTGCGGTGTTCCGGCCGATCTTCCCCGGCTTGGGGCGGGGCCGGCGGGCATCGGCCCGGGCCTGGGCCGCGTGCGGCCGGTACTGGCCGCCCACCGGGTGCCGGTTGCGGCGGATCTCCCGGCTGACCGTGGACGGGCTGCGGCCCAGCTCGGCCGCGATCGTGCGGACGGTGGCCTTCTCCCGCAACCGGTCGGCGATGTGGATCCGGTCGGCCTCCGAGAGGTACCGGGATGGCGCGGAGGCCGCCCGCACCAGATGCGCGGGCGGCCTCGGCCGCTTCTTGCGGCCCTCGGGCCGACCGTTACGCCATTCACGGCCGGTCCGAGGGTTGACGCCGACGCGTCGGCTCGCTTCTACGTTGCCAAATCCCAGCTGCACGAGCCGGAAGTATTCCTCCCGTTCCCGGTGCAGCTTCCGGGGCCCCTGTTCCTTGCGGCTCTCACGGATCTTGAAGTCCATCGCATCCCCTGAGCTGGGGTGTTGCGACGACCACTAGAACCCAAGGCTTCGGAGCGGGGCTCTGCGCGTAGGGTGGACGCGATCTGTTGAGATTGCTGCGAAGGGATGTCTCCCCATGGCCATAGAGGTCGGTACGAAGGCCCCCGAATTCGAGCTGAAGGACCAGCACGGCCAGACGGTCAGGCTCGCCGACTTCCGCGGCGAGAAGAACGTCGTGCTGCTCTTCTACCCGTTCGCCTTCACCGGCGTGTGCACCGGAGAGCTGTGCGCGATCCGCGACAACCTCCCGAAGTTCGCCAACGACGACGTCCAGCTGCTCGCCGTCTCCAATGACGCCCCGTTCAGCCTGCGCGTCTTCGCGGAGCAGGAGGGTCTGGAGTACCCGCTGCTGTCGGACTTCTGGCCGCATGGCGAGACCAGCCGGGCCTACGGCGTCTTCGACGAGGAGAAGGGCTGCGCGGTGCGCGGCACCTTCGTGATCGACAAGGAGGGCGTGGTGCGCTGGACGGTCGTCAACGGCCTGCCGGACGCCCGCGACCTGAACGACTACCTCAAGGCCCTCGACAGCCTGTAGGGGGCCGTCGCGGCGCGCCGTGTCCAGGCCCGCCGCGGAAGGGGAAGCCGGCGACCCCGGCACACGTCGGCGGCCCGACCCCGGGTCGGGAACCGCTGACTAGGATCAGCACGTTTGATCCGATGGAAAACGCATCGCACAAAGGGGCACACCGTGCTCCTGACGAATCTTTTTGGGAGGACTCGTGGGAGTCAGCCTCAGCAAGGGCGGCAACGTCTCGCTGACCAAGGAAGCCCCGAACCTGACCGCGGTCATCGTCGGTCTGGGCTGGGACGTGCGCACCACCACGGGCACTGACTTCGACCTCGACGCCAGTGCTCTGCTCACCAACGAAGAGGGCAAGGTCGCCAACGACCAGAACTTCATCTTCTTCAACAACCTCAAGAGCCCCGACGGCTCCGTCGAGCACACCGGTGACAACCTCACCGGTGCGGGCGAGGGCGACGACGAGCAGATCAAGGTGAACTTGGTCGGTGTCCCGGCCGACGTCGCCAAGATCGTGTTCCCGGTCTCCATCTACGACGCCGAGACGCGTCAGCAGAGCTTCGGCCAGGTGCGCAACGCGTTCATCCGTGTGGTCAACCAGGCCGACGGCAACGAGCTGGCCCGCTACGACCTGAGCGAGGACGCCTCGACCGAGACCGCCATGGTCTTCGGCGAGCTGTACCGGCACGGCGCGGAGTGGAAGTTCCGGGCCATCGGCCAGGGCTACGCCTCGGGTCTGCGCGGCATCGCGCAGGACTTCGGCGTCAACGTCTGAGACGCGGGCGTCCTCGACGTCCTCGTCCGAGGGGCGGGCGTCCGCGCCGTCGACGTCCGACGAGTGGCTTCCACGACGTCGACGTCCGACGAGTGGGCGTCCGCGACGTCGCACCGGCGTACCCGAGGTCGCGGGCGGGTGTCCGCGACATCCCGCCCGGGCCCGAAGGCCCTTCAATCTCATCCGGCGCCGCACACCTGAGAAGTCGGGGGTGCGGCGCCGGAGTCGCTCTCAGCCACGCAGGACACCGGGGAGGAATCAGGATCATGGGCGTCACGCTTGCCAAGGGAGGCAACGTCTCCCTCTCGAAGGCCGCGCCGAATCTCACTCAGGTGCTGGTCGGTCTGGGCTGGGACGCGCGCTCCACCACGGGGGCGCCGTTCGACCTCGACGCCAGCGCCCTGATGTGCCGGTCGGGTCGGGTGCTCGGCGACGACTACTTCGTCTTCTACAACAACCTCCGAAGCCCGGACGGCTCCGTCGAGCACACCGGCGACAACCTCACCGGTGAGGGCGACGGGGACGACGAGTCGCTCCTGGTGGACCTGTCCGCCGTTCCGGCCCAGGTCGACAAGATCGTCTTTCCGGTGTCGATCCATGACGCGGACCTTCGCGGACAGACCTTCGGGCAGGTCAGCAACGCTTTCATCCGTGTGGTCAACAAGGCCGACGGGATGGAGTTGGCCCGTTACGACCTGAGCGAGGACGCCTCCAGCGAAACCGCAATGATCTTCGGTGAGCTCTACCGCTACGGCGGCGAGTGGAAGTTCCGTGCGGTGGGCCAGGGGTACGCGTCTGGCCTGCGTGGCATCGCTCTAGACTTCGGGGTCAACGTTTCGTAAAGCCGCGTACAGGCGCGGGGGAGACCTTTCAGACGAAGGATTGGGTGCACGTGCTCCTGAAGACCTTTGGCTGGTCGTTCGCCGTCACGGCGGGTGGCCTGGCCTTGGCCGGTGTTCTCTGGGGTTGGAAGGGGCTCGCGATCGTCGGGATCCTCTCGGTCCTGGAGATCTCGCTCTCATTCGACAATGCGGTGATCAACGCCGGCATCCTGCGGAAGATGAATGCCTTCTGGCAAAAGATCTTCCTCACCATCGGCATTCTGATCGCCGTGTTCGGCATGCGCCTCGTCTTCCCGATCGTGATCGTCGCGATCACCGCGAAGCTGGGGCCGATCGAGGCGATCGATCTGGCGATCAACGACAAGGAGCAGTACGAGCACCTTGTCACCGCCGCCCATCCGTCCATCGCGGCCTTCGGTGGAATGTTCCTGCTGATGATCTTCCTCGACTTCATCTTCGAGGAGCGGGAGATCAAGTGGCTGGAGTGGCTGGAGCGCCCGCTGGCCAGGCTCGGCAAGCTGGACACGCTGTCGGTCGTCGTCGCCCTGGGCGTGCTGATGGTGACGGCCACCACCTTCGCCACCGACGTGGCGCACGGCGGCGGTGACAAGGCCGCCACCGTCCTCCTCTCCGGCGTCGCCGGTCTGCTGACCTACCTCATCGTCGGCGGCATCTCCGGCTACTTCGAGGAGAAGCTGGAGGAAGAGGAGGAGGCGCTGGAGGAGGCCGAGGCCGAAGCCCAGGCCGAGGCGGCCGCCAAGAGCCCCGCGAAGAACGGCGGCCCGACCGTCGTCGGGCTGGCCGGCAAGGCGGCCTTCTTCATGTTCCTCTACCTGGAGGTCATCGACGCCTCCTTCTCCTTCGACGGCGTCATCGGCGCCTTCGCCATCACCAACGACATCTTCGAGATGGCGCTGGGTCTGGGCATCGGCGCCATGTACATCCGGTCGCTGACCGTCTTCCTGGTCCGCAAGGGCACCCTGGACGACTACGTCTACCTGGAGCACGGCGCGCACTACGCCATCGGCGCCCTGGCCGTGATCCTGCTGGTCACGATCAAGTACGAGATCAACGAGGTCATCACCGGTGGCATCGGTGTGGCCCTGATCGGCCTCTCGTACTGGTCCTCGGTGGTGCGCAACCGCCGCGAGAAGGGCACGGGCGGCGCTACGGATCGGACGGAAGTCAGCCCCGGAGTGTGACAGGGGCACGTTTGCGGAACGCTCTGAGCGGGGCGGCCGTGGGGTTCCACCTCACGGCCGCCCCGCGGCGGTTGTAGCCATGGACGTGCGGCCGTGCCAGGGGGTGCGCGGCCATGGGGGGCCGCCCCGGGTTCGAGGCCAAGACGAGGCCGGCGGGCGCCGCGGCGCCCGCCGGGGGGTGGGGGTTCAGGGTGGGTTTCTGGAGCAACTGGGGACGGGGCGAGGGGCAGCAGTTCGACATCGGAGGCGCCTCCGGGGCGGTCGAGCTGACCAAACGGAACAGCACGGTCTCCCTCACCAAACAGGGCGCCGCCACCGGCAACATGCGGGTCAACCTGTCCTGGCGGATGCGGACCTCGGACTTCGACGACCGCCGGCCCAGCCTGCTGCGCCACCCGCTGCGGATGTTCAAACCGGAGATGGTGCAGGCCCAGGGCCCGGCGATGGTCAACGTCGACCTCGACCTCGCCTGCATGTACGAGCTGAAGGACGGCTCCAAGGGCGTGGTGCAGCCGCTCGGCAGCTTCTTCGGCAGCCTGAACGCCGCGCCGTACGTCCAGCTCAGCGGGGACGACCGGTTCGGCTCGCCGTCCGGCGAGACCATCTACATCAACATGGACCACATGGACGACATCAGGCGGCTGCTGGTGTTCGTCTACATCTACGACGGCACGCCTGCCTTCGACCGCACCCACGGGGTCGTCACGCTCTACCCGAGCAACGGCCCCCGTATCGAGATCACCCTCGACGAGCGCGCCCCCCAGGCCCGCTCCTGCGCGGTCGTGCTCATCGAGAACGCCAAGAACGAGATCATCGTCCGTCGCGAGGTCAGGTACGTCTACGGCTTCCAGGCCGAGCTGGACCGGCTCTACGGCTGGGGGCTCCAGTGGGGCCGGGGGTACAAGAACCAGCAGAAGGTCTGACGCGCGGACGGCTCGGGCCGGAGCCGCCGGCCCGGAACGCCGGCCCGGAGCCGGCGGAGGGGCTGCGGTGGCGGCCCGGGGTCCGGCGGAGAGGTCCTGCGCGGCGGCCCGGGGTCCGGCGGAGAGGTCTTCCGTGGCGGCCTGGAGCCGCCGGAGGGGCTGTCGCGGCGGGCCCGGTGTCCGGCGGAGGGTCGGCCGGTTTCCGGGGTCGTCGGCGGTCCGCAGCCCGGGGCGGCCCGCCCGCCCCGGACGGCTACCGCTGCTGGAACTGCGGCCCCTGCGGCGGCAGCCGGAAGGACGGGTCGGGCACCGGCGGAGCCGTGGGCTGGGCCTGCTGGGGGTAGCCGTAGGCGGGGGGCTGCGGATAGCCGTAGCCGGGCTGCTGGCCGGGCTGCTGTCCGGGCGGGGCGGCGGGCGGCGGAGGGGCCTGCTGGGGGTAGCCGTAGGTGGGCTGCGCCGGGGGCGGGCCGGCCGGAGGCGCGGGGGGCGCCGGCGGGTAGCCGTAGCCGGAGGAGGCCGTGGCGGGCTGCGGGGCGGCCGGTCCCCAGGCGTCCTCGCCGTAGCCGGGCGCCGGGGTCGGCGTCGGCGCGGGGGCCGGGAAGGGCTGAGTGGTGGCCCCGGTCGGCGGTACGGGCACGGGCGGCGGCGCGGGGGATCCGTGCGGCACCTGGCCCTGCTGGGGCCCGGGCGTGGCCACCGTGGCGGCCGAGGCCGCATCGGGCGCCGCGGAACCGGTCCCCGCGGTCGCGCCGCTTGTCGGGGCGTCGGGGGCGGGCGTCGCGGCGCTCGGACCCGATCTCACATCGGTGCTCGCGCCGGCGCCCGCGCTCGTGTCCTCGTCGTCGACCGAGATGCCGAACTCGGTGGCGAGTCCGACCAGCCCGGACTCATAGCCCTGGCCCAGGGCCCGGAACTTCCACGTGTCCCCGCGGCGGTACAGCTCGCCGCAGATCATGGCGGTCTCCTGGCCGGTCTCCGCGGTGACCTCGAAGACCGCCAGAGGCTCGGCGCCCGCCGGGGCCGCCGCGTCGTGGAGCCGCAGGCAGAGGTCGGTGACGCGGCCGAAGGGGCCGCCGTCGGCGGAGGCGGCCAGCACCACCCGGTCCACGCCCGGCTCCAGGGCCGACAGATCCGCCTCGACGGTGTCCGTGAGGCCCTCGGGGAGCCGCTTCTTCGGCAGGTGCCGGACCAGCCCGGAGGGGTGCCGGGGCTGGTTGTAGAAGACGAAGTCGTCGTCGGAGCGCACGCGGCCGTCGGCGGCCAGCAACAGCGCGGAGGCGTCCACGTCGGGCACCTCCGGGCCGGGAGTCCAGCGCAGGACGACCCGTACGGCCGTGGCCTCCAGTGGGATGTTCGATCCCTTCGACATCGCGTGCGTCATGGCCGCAATCCTGCCTTCCTCAAGGGGGCGGGGACAACGCAGGGGGTGGGAGGGGGCAAGTCAGGGTGGGTGGGAGGGAGTAAGACAGCCGGGTGGGAGGGAGTAAGACAGCCGGGTGGGAGGGGGCAAGTCAGTGAGGGTGGGAGGGGGCAAGGCAGCGGGGAGGGAGGAGACGACACAGGGTGGCGGGAGGGGCGAGGCAGCGGGGCGCGGCGGGCGGGGCGGGGCCGGCACCGGGGCGCTGACGCGGGCCGTGGGGCGGTGCGGCGGGGTCGAGCGGGACACTCCAGCGACTCATATGAGTTACTTGATTTTCACGTACTTGGGGAACTCTTGACCCGCCACTGGACGTACGATAATCGGCCATGCTCAGGGCCGGGACCGACGGTGGAGGGCACCGGCAGGACGGGGATATAAATGCAACATTTCAGGCATCTGCCGGAAGGATTGCGGAGCAAGCTGTTCCATCGGCAGCCTGGAGAATTCAGCGCGCACTCCCCGGCGCGCACCCTCGCCGTGGCCCTCGGTGCCACCCTCTACAGCCCCGCCACCCGCCCCCGGCTGGCCGAGGACATCGTCAAACAAGCAGGTCACGGCGTTGTATCCATGGTCCTGTGCCTGGAGGACTCGATCGACGACCGCGAGGTGGCGGCGGCCGAGGAGAACCTCGTACGGCAGTTCTCGGAGCTCGCCGCGCGCGATGTCGCGGATTCTCTGCCCCTTTTGTTCATCCGGGTGCGGACCCCGGAGCAGATAGCCGACCTCGTACGGCGCCTCGGACCGGCCGTGCGGCTGCTGTCCGGATTCGTACTGCCGAAGTTCACCGAGGAGCGCGGCGCCCCCTTCCTGGACGCTCTGATATCCGCGGAGACACCCGAAACGGTCGACGCGTTGGACGGGCGCCGGCTCTTCGCCATGCCGGTCCTCGAGTCACCCGAATTGCTGCACCTCGAGACCCGCACCGACACCCTCGGCGGTATCGCCCGCACCGTCGACAAGTACCGCGAACGAGTGCTGGCGCTGCGCCTGGGCGTGACCGACTTCTGCTCCGCCTACGGGCTGCGCCGGGCGCCCGACATGACCGCGTACGACGTCCAGCTCGTCGCCTCGGTGATCGCGGACGTGGTGAACATGCTGGGCCGCGCGGACGGCACCGGCTTCACCGTGACCGGCCCGGTGTGGGAGTACTTCAAACCCCACGAGCGCATGTTCAAGCCCCAGCTGCGGCGCAGCCCCTTCTTGGGCCGGGCCGAAGAGGTGCGCGCGGCCCTCATCGAGCACGACATGGACGGCCTGCTGCGCGAGATCGAACTCGACCGCGCCAACGGCCTCCAGGGCAAGACCTGCATCCACCCCTCCCACGTGGCGCCCGTGCACGCGCTGTCCGTGGTCAGCCACGAGGAGTTCAGCGACGCCAGCGACATCCTCGAACCCGACCGCGACGGGGGCGGTGTGCTGCGCTCCGCGTACACCAACAAGATGAACGAGGTGAAGCCGCACCGCGCCTGGGCGGAGCGGATCATGCTCCGCGCCGAGGTGTTCGGCGTGGCACGGGAGGACGTGAGCTTCGTGGAACTGCTCAGCGCGGGGCTGCGGGACGTATGAGCGCGGGGGACGACGAGAAGGGAACGGCGGAGGTGACCGGGATGGCGGGACCGACCGGAGCGGCGGCTGGACCGACCGGAGCGACCGGCGGGACCGGCGGGACCGGCCACGGCGGGAACGGCGACGGCAACGGCCTCGGCGACGGCACGGTGTGGTCCGGCCAGTGGGTGGCCGACCGGCTGGGCGTCGGCCTGGACGGCGGCCCCGAGCTGCGGGACCTGCTCGGCCTCGCCCTGCGGCGCAACCCGCGACGGGCCCATCTGCTGGTCTCCAACGTGCTGGGCAAGCATGTGCCGCGGCACCCGCGGACCGTGTACGGCACCGGGCTGGCCCTGGGCCGCCGGGTCCGCGAGCTGCTCGGCGACGAGGCCGCCGCCCGCGCCGTGGTGCTGGGCTACGCCGAGACCGCCACCGGCCTCGGCCACAGCGTCGCGGACGGCCTGGCCCTCGCCCCCTACCTGCACTCCACCCGCCGCCCCGTCGCCGGTGTCCGACCGGTTGGCGGCTTCGAGGAGGAGCACAGCCACGCCACCTCCCATCTGCTGCTACCCGAGGACCCGGAGCTGCTGGCCGGCACCGGCCCCCTGGTCCTGGTCGACGACGAGTTCTCGACCGGCAGGACCGTGCTCAACACGATCGCCGCGCTGCACGCCCGCTACCCCCGCGACCGGTATGTGGTGGTGGCCCTCGTGGACATGAGGTCGGCCGCGGACCGCGACCGGCTGGACGCGTTCGCGGCCGACCTCGGTGCCCGCGTCGACCTGGTCGCCCTGGCGTCCGGCACGGTGTCGCTGCCGGAGGGTGTGCTCGAGCGGGGGCAGGAGCTGGTGGCGGCGCACGAGGTGCCCGGCGACCCCGCCGGGTCGGAGACCTCCGGCGCGGTGGAGCCCGGGGACGGCGCGGGACGACTCACGCGGGTCGACCCCGGCTGGCCGGTGGGGCTGCCCGACGGCGGTCGGCACGGCTTCACGCCCGCGCACCGCGAGAAGCTGGAGGCCGAGCTGCCGCGGATGGCGGCGCGGATCGCCGAGGCGCTGCCGGCGGCGTCGGCAGCCGCGGACTCGTCCCGGGCCGCGGACTCGTCTCCGATCGCGGAGCCATCTCCGGTCGCGGACTCATCTCCGGCCGCGGAGTCGTCTCCGGCCGTGGCCCGCCGGGTCCTGGTCCTCGGCTTCGAGGAGCTGATGTACGCGCCGCTGCGGCTGGCGGAGGCGCTGGCGGACGCGCTGCCGGACGGCGTCGACGTCCGGTACTCCACGACGACGCGGTCGCCGGTGCTGGCCGTCGACGACCCCGGCTACGCCATCCGTACCCGGCTGACCTTCCCCGCCCATGACGCGCCGGCCGACGGCCCGGGGGAGCGCTACGCGTACAACGTGGCGCCGGGCGCCGACCCCGCACGCCGCTTCGACGCGATCGTCGCCGTCGTGGACTCGACCGCCGACACCCCGGAGCTGCACGCCGCCGGCGGGCTCCTCGACCGGCTGGCGCCCCACACCGACCAGGTACTGCTCGCCGTGGTCCCCTCCTACACCCCCCACATCCCTGAAGTCCCGACCGTCCCCGAACGACAGGCCCAGTGATGTCAGAACCGCGCCGTGGACCCCTCCGCGGACCCGACTTCTCCTCCTACGCCCCCGACGACGTCGGCTGGCTGCTCCAGGACTTCTCCGACGTCACCCTGGAGGCGCCCACCGAGGAGCGGGAGGAGGCGATCCAGAGCGGCGGGGCGCACTACGCCGAGTCGCTGCCCGTGGAGTACCAGCCGAGCGAGGCGTACCAGGCGCTCTTCCGCTCCGCGCTGGACGAGTCGGCCACCCGGATCGCCCGCGCGGTCGGCACGGTCACCGAGACGGTGCTCGCCGAGCGCTCCCCGCGTCCGGTGCTGGTCTCGCTGGCCCGCGCGGGCACCCCGGTCGGTGTGCTGATGCGCCGCTGGGCGCTGCACGCGCACGGCCTGGACCTGCCGCACTACGCGATCTCGATCGTGCGCGGCCGGGGCATCGACACGGAGGCGCTGCGCTGGCTGGCGGACCACCACGACCCGGCCGATGTGGTGTTCGTCGACGGCTGGACCGGCAAGGGCGCGATCACCCGCGAACTGGCGGCGGCGGTCGCGGAGCTCGCCGCCGAGGGCCTGGCCGGCTTCGACCCGCGCATGGTCGTGCTGGCCGACCCCGGCCGGTGCGTGGAGACGTACGGCACCCGCGATGACTTCCTCATCCCCTCCGCCTGCCTGAACTCCACCGTCTCGGGCCTGGTCTCGCGCACCGTGCTGCGCGCCGACCTGGTCGGCCCCGGCGACTTCCACGGCGCGAAGTTCTACCGCGAGCTGGCCGAGGCGGATGTCTCGGGGCTGTTCATCGACACGGTCGCGGCGCGCTTCGACGACGTGGCCGCCGATGTCGCGCTGGAGGTCAAGGAGCTCGCCGCCGCCGACCGCACCCCCACCTGGGAGGGCTGGGCCGCGGTGGAGCGGATCAGCGAGGAGTACGGCATCCACGACGTGAACCTGGTCAAGCCGGGTGTCGGCGAGACGACGCGGGTGCTGCTGCGCCGGGTGCCCTGGAAGATCCTGGCCGCCCCGGGCGCGGGCGCCGACCTGGACCATGTGCGGCTGCTCGCCGAGCAGCGCGGTGTGCCGGTGGAGGAGGTGGAGGGCCTGCCGTACTCGTGTGTCGGCCTGATCCACCCCCGCTATACGAGGGGAGCCACCGGGGCGGACGGCAAGGCCGTCGCCGCGGCCGGGCGAGAGGCGGCGGGGGAATGACCGTGCTCATCGCCAGCGACCTGGACCGGACCCTCATCTACTCGTCGGCCGCGCTCGGCCTGGAGATGCCGGACGCCGAGGCGCCCCGGCTGCTCTGCGTGGAGCTGTACCAGCACAAGCCGCTGTCGTACATGACGGAGACCGCCGCCGGCCTGCTCGCGGAGCTGGCCCGCACCTCCGTCTTCGTGCCGACCACCACCCGCACCCGCGAGCAGTACGCCCGCATCCACCTGCCCGGCCCGGCCCCCGCGTACGCGGTCTGCGCCAACGGCGGCCACCTGCTGGTCGACGGCGAGCCCGACGTCGACTGGCACCGGGCCGTACGGGGCCGGCTGGCCGCCGACTGCGCCTCGCTGGAGGAGGTCCGCGGCCACCTCACCGCCACCGCCGACCCGGCGTGGCTGCTGAAGGAGCGGGTGGCCGAGGACCTCTTCGCGTACCTGGTCGTGGAGCGGGATCTGCTGCCCGAGGGTTACGTCAAGGAGCTCGCCGACTGGGCCGAGCCGCGCGGCTGGAACGTCTCCCTCCAGGGCCGCAAGATCTACGCCGTCCCCAAGCCGCTCACCAAGAGCGCGGCCATCGCCGAGGTCGCCCGTCGCGCCGAAACCGGCGAGGTCCTCGCCGCCGGCGACTCCCTCCTCGACGCCGACCTCCTCCTCGCCGCCGACCAGGGCTGGCGCCCCGGCCACGGCGAACTCGCCGACACCGGCTGGGCCGCCGAGCAGGTCACGGCCCTGACCACCCGCGGTGTCCAGGCCGGCGAGGACATCGTCCGCGCCCTCGCCGAACGCGCCTCGGAGACCCGGGCGCGGGCGCGCAGCGAGGCGGTGATCCGGGCGGTGTCGCGGGGGAGGGCCTGACGCCCGCCGCGAACGGTCCGCCACGCCACCAGCCCCCTCGACCGGCCTATGGTCGTTCGAGGGGGCTTCCGCGTCACCGGCCTACCGGCCCGGGGGGAGCGGCGGGTGCGCCGTCGGCCTCGGCGTCACACCTCGTCGAGCAGCCGCTTCGCCTGCGCTCTGCCAGCAGCAGCCACCGCCCCTCGCCAGCCGCGTCCTTGACCACCGACAGGCTCCCCTCGTGGTGCCGGCCTCCATGTCGACAGGTCAGGTAGTGGTCCATCAGCCCATCCCCCTCTTGTTGGCCGCGGGCCGCACGGTCTACGCCTGCCCGCGCTGTGCCCCGCACTTCCCGAGGCGACTCGACGTGAAGGAAGCGCGGGCTACGGCACGCGCCGGCAAGCCGGTCGGCCGCCCCTGGACCGGGTGGTTTCGGGGGGCCGCGGAGCTGATCCTCTCGAGCTGGCGGCCCGTTCACCCCGTCGAGACGGGGTTCGAGAACCGCCACGGGGTAGCCACTTCGGGTCGAACCACAGACAGGAGGGCACCGAATGATCCTCTCGAACTGTGACCACGACTGGGTCCAGTGGAGCGGCAAGAGCCGCTGCCGCAAGTGCGGAGAGACGTCAGGTTGATCCGTCGCACGTCACGGGAGCCGGTTTCGCCGGCTCCCTTCCCCGAATCCCGGAGCGAGGACGTCATGACATCCCGTATCACGTGGCATCACTTACCGGCTGTGGTCCAGGAGGCGATCGAATGGCACACCGGGCCGGTCGTCCAGGCACGCTCCATGTCGCACGGTCTCAACTGCACCGTGGCGGCTTCCCTCACCAGCCCGGCCGGGAAGACCTTCATCAAGGGCGTTCGCCTCGATGACCAGGCGGGCGGGGCGCAGCATCAGTGGGAGGTCGACCTCAACCCGTACGTGGCGGCGGTCTGCCCTCGTCTGCTGTGGCGTGTGGCGGTGGGCGGCTGGGACGTGCTGGGTTTCGAGTTCGTGGAGGGCCGGCACGCGGACCTGTCGCCCGGCTCGCCCGACCTCCCGAGGGTCGCGGAACTCCTGCGCCGTGCGGGCGAGCTGGAGCGGCCACCGCACCTCGCACTCCCCCGTTTCGCCGACCGCTGGGCCGACCACCTCGACCAGGCGGACCTCGACCTCCTCCTCGGGGACGCCCTCCTGCACACCGACACGAACCCGCACAACATCCTCGTCAGCTCGGGCCGCGCCTACCTCATCGACTGGGCCACTCCGGCCCGAGGCCCCGCCTGGGTGGACGTGGCCCACACCGCCGTACGGCTCATGGAGGACGACTGCCCGCCCGCGCAGGCCCGCGCCTGGGCGGCCGCCTTCCCCTGCTGGAGGACCGTGGACCGCGACGCGCTGCGTGCCTTCGTGAGGGCGAGCTGCCGCTCCCTCGCCGCAGCCGTCGGCGAGTCCGGTGCCAGGGAGAGCAACGCCCGATTCGCGGCACTTCTCCACTAGCCAGCCGTCACGCCGCCCCGTCCGTGGGGCGCTGACGGAGCTTCGCCGTACGGCCGGCCTGCCGGCAGAGCACACCGTGCTTGAACCCATCGCGTGGGCCGAGCCGGCCGCAGCCGTGTCGGCGGTGCTTGACCCCACACAAACGACTGAGCAAACGACTGAGGAGGAAACCGATGAAGGACACCACCTGGAGCCGGGTGGAGCGGCTGCGCGCCTGGCTGGATGAGCACTCCGACCCGGCGACGGCCGGGGACGCGAAGCTGTGGCGCGTACTCAAGATCGGCGAGGAGTTCGGTGAGGTCGTGGAAGCCATGCACGGTGCTGTGGGCGCCAACCCCCGCAAGGGCCCGAGCCACACCTGGGACGACGTCCACAAGGAACTGTGCGACGTCATCGTCACGGGCATGGTCGCCCTCGCCACCTGCACCCCGGACGCCGAGAAGCTGCTCGACGACCACCTCAGACACCTCGTCGCCCGGACAATGCCTTCGTGAGCCGTACCCCTCGACCGCTCCCCTCCAGCAGCGAAAGAGCCCCGCACCGATCTTGGTACGGGGCTCCGTCGCCGGTCAGGCATGGTGGGCACAGACGGATTTGAACCGCCGACATCTGCTTGGTAAGCCTGGTGGTGATCTCCGCGGTGTGTCTGCTGGTCGCCAGGCAGAGGGCCGACTCAGCGTGTCTTGGGGTGCCGGCACCGATGGACGCCCTGGGTGACCGCGGCTGACCGTCCGTTCTGGCACGCATCTGGCACGCTGCGCCAGGGGGTGGAGTTCGCTGCTGCCCACTGTCCAGGACGAGCCATGGCAGGGCCGCAACCGGTGTCTGGCTGCTTGGCACACACGCAGGCCCTCCAACTGTGTTGGTGGGTGGCCTGGCTGCGTGCAGGGACGTGCCTACGGGAAGGGCTCACCACACGCTCTCGTCTGAATGACGGTGAACGGGCCTGAACGAGACGGCCGCGCTCCTCACCGTCGACACCGGAGACGGCCCTCGCCGGGCAGCCAAGCCACCGTCGCCCGTGGAGCTAAGCTGCCCCGTGTCGCACCGTACGCATGCCTGAGGCGGGCCCCTGTGCGTCCTCGAGCGGGAAGGTTTCGTCTTCCCCGAAGTCCGCGGCCTGGAAGGGGTTTGTCGTTGGAGGCGGCGATGCGGCCGAACAGCGGGGTTGCCCTTCCAGAGCGGAAAACAGCGACGTCAGATCGATGAGAGGTCTCCCTTTCGTTGCAGGTCCCTGAAGGGGCCTGGCGTGCCGTGATCGGGCACAGTGGTCTACAGCTTGGTCATCTTGGCGTACGGGCTCAAGATCCGCATTGGCGCCGAGCCGAAATCCACGAGCGCCGCGATTCCCTCCTCGATGCCGATCACCCGGCCGAGGCCGTACATGTCATGTGTGACCTGGTCGCCCAGAGCGAAGTCCTTGGGAACCGGTGTGACCGGGGCCTTGAAGGGGCTGGTGGGCAAATGACGCTTCGGTGCAGCAGGCTTAGTCATTGTCCTCAGTATGCGCCTACGTGTGTCCCGTTCGCTGTGGCCGCCGGTACAGACCCGGTACGGACAGCCCGAAGGCCGTTCTGGGACGTAAGTGGCACGGGGCCTCGGCGCAGTTCCCCGAGCCGAAAAAGATCAAGGCCCAGGTAACTGGTTTCACACCGGTTGACCTGGGCCTTTGCCGTGTTCGGCGAGGGTGGGCACAGACGGATTTGAACCGCCGACATCTGCTTTGTAAGAGCAGCGCTCTACCGCTGAGCTATGCGCCCTGGGACGAAGAGACAGAGTACATTGCCGCCACCCCGACTTCGCAATCCGGCCAGCGTGCGCTGATGGGCCTCCGGGGCGGGGGCCGCCCCGGAGGTCGGGCCGCTGGTTTGTTCGGGGCGGTGGGAGAATGGCAGCCGGGTCTGGGGCGATCTTGGCGATCTAGCGGGAGAGGTCGGTAGAGGGTGGTGACGGGGACACTCGTGCGGGCCGTGCGGGCGGTGGTGTGGGCGGGGCGGTCCGTGCGCCGCCCTGGGGGTCGGAGTGCGGTGCGGGAGGTCGCCGGCGTGGTGCTGCTGCCGTTGCCGCTGCTGGCCGTGGCCGTCGCGGCGCTGCCAGGGGCCTTTCCCGGGGGCGGGGCCCGACGGTGGTTCGGGGGGCGCGGGGAGGGGCAGCGGGCCGAGGCGCAGGCGGCCAAGGACGCCGCCGCGGCCGCGTTCTACGAGCTGGACACCGCGCAGCGGGAGCTCCGGATCTCCATCGAGACCATCAGCGCCGTCGACGACTCACCCGGCGCGCGCAAGGTGATCGAGGACTTCGCCGCCTTCGGGCGGCGCGTCGACGAGGTCAGTCACGCCTACATCACCGCGGTCGACGCCCACGACCTCGACCGGGACGACCTGGACGGCGGCACCGCCGCCCGAGCGCGGACGGAGCTGGCGCGAGCGAAAGAGGAGCTGGACCGGGTCCGGGCCGAGCTGGAGCGGTTCGGGGAGGGGCTCGGGCCGCTGCTGCGCCAGGCCGAGAGCCGGCTGGCCCAGCTCGCGCCCGCGGTGGAGCGGGCCCGCCAGGCGCTGCTCGCCGCCACCCAGGCCCTGGACACCGTACGGGCCTCCGGCCTGCGCGCCGACGACCTCGCCGCCCGGCTGGCGGCCCTCGCGCCCGAGCTGACCAAGCTCAACCAGGGCGCCGGCCAGCACGGCGTACAGGAGACCATCCGGCGCGCGGACGACGTGCTGCGCCGCGCGGAGGCGGTGCGCGGCGAGGCCGAGCGGCTGCCCGAGCGGGCGGCGGAGACGGACCGGCGGCTGGTCTCCCTCCGTACCCGCTCGGAGGCCATCAGCACCCGAGCCGCCGGCGTCGAGCCCGTGCTCAGCGAGCTGCGCCGGCGCTACAGCGCCGCCTGCTGGCAGGACCTCCAGCCCGTTCCCGAGCAGGCCGTCCGCGATATCGCGCTCGCCCAGCAGAAGCTCAAGGAGGCCCAGGCCGCCCGCGACGCCCAGCAGTGGGCCGACGCCACCGCCCGGCTCGCCACCGTACGGGCCCTCCTCAACACCACCGACGAGGCCGTCTCCGCCGCCGGGGACCGGCTGCGCCGCCTCGACCGGGTCTCCTACGACCCGCAGCAGGAGATCGACCGCACCCGCTTCACCATCCGCGACGCCCAGCGGCTCGCCATGGACGGCCGTTCCACCCCCGATCCGCGGCACGCCCGGCCCCTCGACGCCGCCGTCGAGCGGCTCGACCGCGCTATCGCCGGCCTGGAGGGCCGCCATCCCGACTGGTGGCACTTCCTCACCGAGCTGGAGGACGTACGACTGGCCGTCGGCCGGGTGGTCCAGGACATCCGCACCGAGCGCGGGGGATCGAACGCCGGACAGAACGCCGGACGGAATAGCCGGCGGTGATCCGCCTCGCGGGCCGGGGAATCTCCGGTGGCCTCGCCGTGTCGCTGTGATCCGCGGGGCTCCTTGGGGCCCCGCGCCCGCGTACCTGTTGACCTGCGGCTCCCCTCGTTATGCTGCCTCTCATGCCTCGCTACGAGTACCGCTGCCGCGCCTGTGGGACGACCTTTGAGCTGAACCGGCCGATGGCCGAGTCCTCCGCCCCCGCGGCCTGCCCCGAGGGCCACGACGACACCGTCAAGCTGCTCTCCGCCGTCGCCGTCGGCGGCACCGCCGCGCCGCGCCCCGCCTCCGGAGGCGGGGGTGGCGGTGGATGCTGCGGAGGCGGATGCTGCGGCTGACCGCCCCTCCGGACAGCCCGTCCGGACGGCCCCTCCGGCCCGCCCTCCGGTAGGCCCCGGTCTTCCGAAATCCCGCCGCCCCGCGGTTTCGTCCGCTCCGGTTGAGGCACGCGCAGCCTAGGCGGATCCTTGAAAAAGGTCCGTTTCAGTCACCTCCGCAACGCGCGACGCAACCGCTCGCGACGCAATCGCATAAGGAGGCCGGACATGGCTACCGCAGGCCACACCCTTCCCGGCGGCACCCACCCCGGCGGCACCGCGCGCAACTGGCCCGAACGGGTCGGGGTGCGCACCAAGCTTCAGGAGCATCTGCCCGTCGACCACAGGCTCAGCAAGGTCTACCGGCTCGGCTCCGCGCTCACCGGGCTGGTGCTGATCGCCTTCGGCGTCTTCGGGCTGCTCGACAAGGTCGGGTTCTTCGACACCCGCGGTGACACCGTCGCCGGGCTGAACACCAACGGCGCGCTGAGCGTGCTCTCCATCGTGATCGGTCTGCTGCTGTTCGTCGGGATGATCATCGGCGGCAACTTCGCGTCGACCCTGAACATCGTCGTCGGCTTCGCCTTCATCCTGAGCGGGTTCGTCAACCTGGCCCTGCTCGCCACCGACTACAACTTCCTCGCGTTCCGCATCCAGAACGTGATCTTCAGCTTCGTCGTCGGGCTGATGCTGATGTGGTTCGGCATGTACGGGCGGGTGAGCGGCAGTCTCCCGCACGACAACCCGTACTGGCGCAGCCGTCACCCCAGGCAGGCCGAGCGTGAGGACCGCGTGGACGCGCTCGCCCGCGCGACCGTCATGCGCGAGGAACTCAACGAGACCACCCGGCACGACACCTACGAGCAGAAGCTGGCCCGGTGGGAGGTGGCCCCGCGGCGGCCGGCCCGGCGGTAGCCCGTCCGGGCGGCGGCCCGCCCAGCCGCCGTGGCAGGCCGTGGGGCCGGCCACGGCGCACGCGGAGCCCGGCGCACGCGGAGTCCGGCGCACGCGGAGTCCGGCGCACGCGGACGCTAGCGCCTGCGCGCCAGCGTCACCCCGTCCGCCACCGTCAGCAATACCGTGTCGGTCCGCGCGTCCGCCGCCACATGGTCGTTGAACGCGCGGATCGCCGCGGGGTCGCCCGTCGCCTCTGGGTCGACGACCCGGCCGCTGAAGAGGGTGTTGTCCGCGACGATCAGCCCGCCGGGGCGCATCCGCGGGACCAACTCCTCCCAGTAGCCGATGTAGTTGACCTTGTCCGCGTCCAGGTAGACCAGGTCGATGTGCGGCTCCTCGGGCAGCGCGCGCAGGGTGTCCAGGGCGGGCGCGATGCGCAGGTCGACGCGGTCCGCGACGCCGGCCTTCGCCCACGCCTCGCGGCCGTACGCCGTCCACTCCTCGGAGATGTCACAGGTGATCAGCGTGCCGTCGGCCGGCAACGCCTGGGCCATGCACAGGGCGGAGAAGCCGGTGAAGGTGCCGACCTCGACGATGTGCCGGGCGCCGGTCAGCCGGACCAGGAAGGCCAGCAGCGGGCCCTGCTCCTCGGCGGACAGCTTGACGGCGACCTCGGGGAGCCGGGCGCGAGTGGCGTCGACGAGCTCACGCTGGACGGGGTCCAACGGTGGGTTGTGAGCCAGCACGTACCGGTACAGCTCGTCCGTGATCGGCACCCACTTGGACTCGGTCATCACACATCCCCTGAGCTCGGTGGTGAGCGGTCAGCTCCCCAGGTAACGCAGTACCGCCAGCACTCGCCGAGAGTAGCCCGAACTCCCATGCAGTTCGAGCTTCTCGAAGATCGCGGCAATGTGCTTCTCCACCGCGCTCCGCGACACGTGCAGCCGCTCGGCGATCGCGGTGTTGGTGTGTCCCTGCGCCATGGCGTCCAGGACGTCCCGTTCGCGCGGGGTGAGCCGGCCCAGCGGGTCGGTGTGCGTGCTGCGCACCAGGAGCTGCCGCACCACCTCCGGGTCGAAGGCGGTCCGGCCGGCGGCGACCCGCTCCAGGGCGTCGAGGAACTCGTCGACCTGCACCACCCGGTCCTTGAGGAGATAGCCGATGCCCTCGCCGGCCCCCGTCAGCAGCTCGGTGGCGTAGCGCTTCTCCACGTACTGCGAGAGCACCAGCACGCCCACCCCCGGATACGTGGCCCTGATCTCCAGCGCGGCGCGCAGCCCCTCGTCGGTGTGGGTGGGAGGCATCCGGACGTCCACCACGACGGCGTCGACGTCCGGGTGCCGGGCCACCTCCGCCAGCAGCGCGGTCGCGTCGCCGACCGCGGCCACCACCTCGTGCCCCTCTTCGGCGAGCAGCCGCACCAGCCCCTCGCGCAGCAGGGTCGAGTCATCGGCCAGGATCAGTCTCATCGGGTCTCACTCATGCTCTCTCCCCTGGCCTCGCGCAAAAAATCGCCCCAGGGGTCCGGGAGGTCGTGGAACGCGCACGGCAGCTCCGCCGTCACGGTGGTCGGCCCGCCGCGTGGGCTCAGCACCCGCAACGTGCCGTCGAGCGCGGCGACCCGGCGGGCCAGGCCCAGCAGGCCGCTGCCCGTGGGGTCGGCGCCGCCGACCCCGTCGTCGGTGACGTGGACGAGCAGCGGCCCGCCGGCGAACCCGCCCCCGTACGCCGATCCGCCCTCGTACGCGGATCCACTCTCGTACGCCGATCCGCCCTCGGACGCGGAGCCGTCCCCGCGCGTTCGGCCGTCCCCGGAGCCGTTCGCGCCCCCGTCTCCGCCCGCGGCTCCGCGCGCCGGGCCCCCGGGGGAACCGGCTCCCGCGCTCAGCGCGACGGTGATCCGCGCCGCCCCCGAGTGCTTGATCGCGTTCGTCACCGCCTCGGACACCACGAAGTACGCCACCGTCCGGACTGCCGTGCTCGGCTCCGCCGGCAGGTCGTAGTCGAGCCGCACCGGGATGGCCGACCGCTCCGCCACCGTCTCCAGCGCCGCCCGCAGCCCGGCGTCGTCCAGGGCGATCGGATAGACGCGCCAGGCCACCTCGCGCAGGTCGGTGAGGGCCTGGCGGCTCTCCTCATGGGCCTGGGCCAGCAGGGTGCGCACCTTCTCCTCGTCCTGGCTGCGGCGGGCGCGGCCGAGCAGCATGCCGAGCGCCACCAGCCGCTGCTGCACGCCGTCGTGCAGGTCCCGTTCGATGCGGCGCCGCTCGTCGTGCACGGCGTCCACCACCCCGGCCCGGCTGGTGGCGAGCTCCTCGATCCGGCGCTGCAGCGCCTCCTGCTGGCTGGGCCCCAGCAGGTGATGGACCAGCCTGCGCTCCAGAGCGGCCACGCCCACCATCCCCTGGAGGGAGAGGAAGAGCAGGAACAGGCCGCCGAGCGAGGAGAAGGAGAGCGTCAGCCACTTGTGAGCCGCCATGATGAACCAGCCCCAGACCAGCAGGGAGCCGTAGAAGACGCCGGACACCACCGACATCAACACCAGGCCGCCGAGCAGACCCAGCGCCGAGCGCGCCGCCACGTACCGCAGGGCCTGACGGTTCGCGTAGTCAGCCGAGGAGCGGTGGTTGAGGAACCGGTCCAGCCGCCATCGCTCCAACTCGGTCAGTTGCCGTGCCCTCGCCGCCACCGGGCGTAGCACCCACTGCCGGGCGCGCGGCCACGCGGTCACACACAGCAGGGCGAGGCCCGCCAGCGCGCAGAACACCAGCCCCACGACGGCGGTGCCGACACCGATCGTGAGCCCGACCGTCAGTCGCCATCCCCGCCCGATCCATCCGTGCCGTCGCACCCACCCCCGCATGGCACGCAACGCTAACCGCTTCCGTACCCCTCCCACACTGCGGTTTTCCGCAGGTTGCGGCTGTGGCGCGGGCCCACGAGGCCAGCGTCCCTCTGGTCCCGTCCGCTCACTTCAGCCAGGTCACTTCAGCCGGGGGAGATGGTTCTCGTAGCGCCATCCCGAGCCGGTCCTCACGTACGCCCCGTCGTGCCAGGGGGTCGGGCCGGTGGCCGCCGGGCAGTGGGAGCGGCCCAGGTGCGGAAGGTAGAAGAGGGCGCGGCAGCGGCGGCAGCGGCACCAGCCGCCCTGCTTGGGGAAGTTCGACAGGGGCGGTTGAAGGTCGGTCTCGATGCGGAAGGTCCGGGCGGAGGGGGTGTGGCCGTTCTCGTTGTTGGGGCAGACGCCGCGGCCGCCGGAGAAGTAGGCGGCCTTGCAGGTGAGGCACCATTTGAGGGCGAGCATGCCGAACCGGTCCTGACCTGGCTGCGGGGTGCCGTCGGTGAACCAGTAGGTGCCGCTGCCCTCCTCGTAGTGGCTGTGGTCCCACCAGTGGTGGACGGGGCAGTGGCCGCTGTCGCCCGAGGAGCGGAACCACATGCCCTGGCAGCGGTTGCACCAGCGGAAGCCCGCGCTGCTGCCGGCCACGGCCGGGGCGGCGGAGGCGAACGCGGCGGCGCCGAGCGCGGTGGTAGAGGCGGCGAGGGTCCCGCCGATGAGGCGGCGGCGGCTGAGCCGGCCTGCGTCGTGATCGTGAGGCACAATCCCCTCCTTGACTAGGGTCCTTGGCGCCCTGCCGAGGAGACGCTCGGCCGCCGCGGCCGGTTGGGGCGCGTACGCGCGCCGCAGACGGCGCGTGGAGGCCCGGGGGCGGGCGCCGGAACGAACGCGCGCCGGGTCCGACGGGGAACGTGGCGCGCGACGTGGGGTACTGTGGTCCTCCCCGTAGGAACGGCCCAGGAGGTGAGACCCATTAACGCAGTGTCAGGCGGGGTGCTCTCGACTCGCGGCCGTACGGTCGCACCGGTATAGGTGACCGGGAGGGCGCCCTTCGGTGATCCGAAAGGTTTCCGTGACCCTCTCTTCAGATTCTGCTTTCTCCTCCGTTCTCTCCGTGCTCCGCTCCACCGTCGTCGACAGGCTGCGGGCCGCCGGCTGTGTCTTCGCCGAGGACGAGGCGGAGTTGCTCCTCTCCGCGGCGGCTTCACCCGCCGAGCTCGACGCCATGGTGGACCGGCGCGTCGCCGGCCGGCCGTTGGAACACGTCCTCGGCTGGGCCGAGTTCTGCGGGCTCCGGATAGCGGTGGATCCGGGGGTGTTCGTCCCGCGCCGGCGGACCGAGTTCCTGGCGCGCCAGGCGGCCCGACTGGCCGGCCGCACCGAGGGTGCCGTGGTCGTGGACCTGTGCTGCGGGTCCGGGGCGGTGGGGGCGGCGCTGGCCTCGCACCTTCGGGCGCGGCCCGTGGAGCTGTACGCCGCCGACATCGACCCCGCGGCGGTGCGGTGTGCGCGGCGGAACCTCGCCGGGCTCGGCCGGGTCTACGAGGGTGACCTCTTCGACGCACTGCCGGGGGCCCTGGCGGGACGGGTCGACGTGCTGGTGGCCAACGCTCCGTATGTGCCGACGGAGGCGATGGAGCTGTTGCCGCCGGAGGCGCGGATATACGAGTCCCGGGTGTCCCTGGACGGGGGCGAGGACGGGCTCGACGTGCAGCGGCGGGTGACGGCGGAAGCGCGGCGGTGGCTGGTCCCCGGCGGGTATCTGCTGGTGGAGACGAGCGAGCGGCAGGCACCGCGGACGATGGCGGAGTTCGCCCGGAACGGCTTGGTGCCGCGGGTGGTCGACTGTGAGGACCTGGACGCCACCGTCGTCATCGGACGCCGTGAAGGCCCGGCGACCGATCTCGGAGCGGGCCTCTCCACCGAGCGGTAGAAGCCCTTCGGTCCCTTCCTCCGAGCGGTGGGGCCCCTTCGGGCCCTTCCGCCGAGCGGTGGCGCTCCTTCGGGTCCTCGGCCCCCCGGCGGCGCGCCACCGCCCGGGGCCGGCTCCGGTGACGCCCCTTCCGTGTGGCGCGCCTGCGGCGCCCGGGGGACGCGCCGCCGGCTCCCGCGTGTCGCGTCCGCGATGAGTTTCGCCCTCCGCTGGAGTCTGACCTGGTGGATCACTGACGACGACCAGAAGGAGCCACGGCCATGGCCACGGTGTCACTGACGGAATTCCTGTCGCTTGACGGGGTGGTACAGGCGCCCGGTGGGCCCGAGGAGGACACCAGCGGAGGCTTCGAGTACGGGGGCTGGCTGGTGCCCTACGCCGACGAGGACATGATGCGCATCGTGGCGGAGCGGTTCGAGACGGCGACGGGGTTCCTGCTGGGGCGGCGTACGTACGAGATCTTCGCGGCGTACTGGCCGCAGGTGACCGACCCGGCGGACCCCGTCGCCTCGCGGCTCAACGGCCTGCCCAAGTACGTCGCGTCCACCACGCTCGACCGGGTGGAGTGGCAGAACTCCACGCTGCTGGAGGGGGACGTGGCGCGGGCGGTGGCGGAGCTGAAGGAGCGGCACGAGGGGGAGTTGCAGATCCACGGGAGCGGGACGCTGGCGCGGTCCCTGATGGCGCACGATCTCATCGACGAGTTCCGGCTGTGGGTGTATCCGGTGGTGCTGGGGACGGGGAGGCGGCTGTTCGAGGACGGGGCGGCGCCCAGCGCGCTGCGGCTGACGGACTCCCGGACGACCGGCGCCGGGGTCGCCGTACTGAGCTACGAGCTCGCCGGGCGGCCCACCTTCGGGACCTTCGATCTGGAGGAGCAGTAGCCACGGGGCGTCCGCCGCGGCGGCACCGGGGGCGAGCGCAATGATCCGGCCGAACTGCGGGCCCCCGGCGGGCCCGCGGCGGGCTCCTCCGGGCGACGCGCTGTGTACGCGGCCGGCCGCGGCCGCGCCGGCGTGGCGCCCTTCGCCACGGGCCGGGTGGCGGCGCGTACCTCCGGCATATGGGTCTGTCACCGTCACGGGAACGGCTGTTCGTAGCGGGCGCGAGGGGTGTGGTGGCCGGGGCCGCCCGACGGGCGCCGTGGCGGTGGATCGACCTTCGCGCGGACGGCCGCCGGGGGCGGGGGTGGGGGCGGGTGTGTCGCCCGCGTAACCGGGGCGGGCGGCCCCACCGCACCGATGTGGCCACGCTCGACCGATGGTGGGCTTTCGTTGTCAGAGCCTGCCCTTAGCCTTGTCCCATGTTCCCGTCATCCCTGGCTCCCGATGCCGTGCGCCCGGCCACCGAGGCCGTGTGCTCCGACGCCGAGCATGCCAATGAGGAGATACGCGCCTTCCTGCGGGCGCGCCGGGCCAGGCCGCTCCTGCCCGAGGAGCGGGTGGAGTACACGCGGCTGCTCGGGCTCTATCTTCGGGCGGTGCGGCGAGAGATGGCCCTCACGGCGGCCGCCTGACGCACGCTGTCCCCGGTGGCCCTGTCGCACCGGTCACCTCGTCGCCCCGTCGCCCCGTCACCCGGTGGGTGGCGGGGCCGCGGGGCGGTGGTGTCGCGGGTTCGACGGACCCGGCAGAACGGCGACGGGCCCGCCTGACCCCGGCGGGGAGCGCGGAAAGGCGCGAGGGGATGGGTGCGAGGAGATGGGCGCGCCGGGATGGGTGGTAACGGGAGCACACCGCACAGGCCGTGTCGACGCACCAGGTAACGGACGTACCGGATGGGAACAGCAGGAGCGCCCGTAACGGCCGCGACCCGACGTAGCGGATGTCGCGTACGGAACGCGTCCATGGCGGGCGATGCCGTCACGGTCGTGGCGCATATGCGCAACCGCCTTGCCGTACCCGTCGGTCGCGACGAACGTTGTCGGCGCGGGCGCGGCCGGCGTGCCCGTATATCCGACTGGGACCGGAGGCGCCATGGGAGCCCATGTTCCACCCGTCGTACCACCCGTCGAGCCAGGCGTCGTGCCGCCTTATGAGGTCGTCGGCGACGGACCGCATCCGGTCATCGCCGTGCACGGCTGGTTCTCCGATCGCGCCGCGTACGCCGCGGTGCTGCCGCACGTGGACCGGCGGGCCTTCACCTACGTCCTGCCCGACCTGCGCGGCTATGGCGAAGCGCGCGACATAGCGGGCGCGTACACCACCCGGGAGGCGGGCCAGGACCTGCTCGCGCTCGCCGACCACCTCGGCTGGGACCGGTTCTCCCTCCTGGGCCACTCCATGGGCGCCTCGGTCGCCCAGCGTGTGGTGGCCGCCGCGCCGCAGCGGGTGCGGCGGCTGGTGGGAGTGGCGCCGGTGCCCGCCTCCGGAGTGCCCTTCGACGGCGACCAGTGGGAACTGTTCGTCGGCGCCGCCGAGCGTCCGGAGAACCGCAGGACGATCATCGATCTGACCACCGGTAGCCGCCATCCCGACGCCTGGCTTGACCTGATGGTCCGACACTCGCTGGACAACAGCGACGCGAAGGCGCTCCGGGCCTGGCTGGACTCCTGGGCGCGGGAGGACTTCCACTCCGAGATAGAGGGCGTCACCGTCCCGGTGCGCGTGGTGGTCGGGGCCTACGACCCGGCACTCACGGCGGAGGTGATGCGGCGGACATGGCTGCGCTGGTACATAGACGCCGAGCTGGTGGAGCTGCCGTGCGCCGGACACTACCCCGCCGACGAGACGCCCCTGGAACTGGTGCGGGCGATCGAGGACTTCCTGACCGCGGACGCGATCGACGCCGCCGACGCGGCGGATGCCGTGACGGCGGTGGGGCCGACCGCGGCCACCCCGGTCGACGGTGTGGCGGGCGCGGCGGAGCCGCGTTAGCTCACGGTGCCGGCGGCGGGTCCGGCGGCGGGACCTGTGGGGGAGCCGGAGGCCGGGGCGGACGCGGGCCCGGAACCGGGGCTCGACGGAGCGTCGGAGGCGGGCTCGGACGGGGCGTCGGACGCCCGCTCCGCCTCGCTCTTCCGGTAGTCCGGGAGCAGGGTTCTCACGATCCGGTCGACATAGCCCTCGGTCTCGTCGATCCGCGGTATGCCACGCGCCTTGAGCACCGCGTTGGGGCCGGCGTTGTACGCCGCCAGGGCCAGCTCGGTCGGGTCGCCGGCCACGTCCTCGACCACCTCGTACAGATGGCACATGTACCGGGCCTGCGAGGGGATGGCGTCGGCCGGCTTCCAGACGTCGGCCTTGCCGTCGCCGTCCCCGTCCCGGCCCCACTCGGACCAGGTGACCGGCGCGAACTGCGAGATGCCCTGGGCGTGCCCGGAGTCCGCGTCCTCCCGCCAGCCGCTCTCCGCGTCGATCTGCGCGGCCAGCAGCGGCACGCTCAGCTGCGGGCAGGTGCGCGCGGCCGACTCGATCATCGGCCGGTACTCGTCCGGGATGGTCGGTAGCCCGGGCCCGGAGAAGAAGGACTTCCACACGACGACGCCCGCCGCGGCGGCCAGCACCAGCGTGCCGCCGCCCGCGATGACGGCGGTGCGCCCGCCCCGCCCGCTCACCGGGCCGCCAGGTGGCGGCTGGACTGCAGGCTGGGAGTCGAGGTGAAAGTCCGCATGGTGGGACCGTAGCCGGAGATCCCGTTTATCTGAAATCGCCCCGTTCGCCCCGTAGTCGGTCGTCGCTCCCGCGCCATGGCCGGCCCTACGAGGCGCCGTGCTGGGCTGCCTGCCGCGCCTGGTCTCCGACGCCCGGCCGCTTCACGAGGAACGCCGCTCCAGCGCCCGCCAGGAACAGGGCGGACACCGACACCGCGGTGCCCAGCCAGGTGGCGCCCAGCCAATGGCCGCCGAAGTAGCCGAGGGTGACGCTGTAGGCGGCCCAGGCCACGCCGGCCACCGCGGACCAGGGCAGGAACTGTCCGACCCGGTAGTGCGCGGCCCCGGCGCTCAGGCTGACCACCGAGCGGCCGGCGGGGGCGAAGCGCGCCACCACCATGAGCGGGCCGCCGCCCCGTACCAGCGCCGAGCCCAACTTCTCCTGGGCGCGGGTGAGTCTGCGCGAGCGCGCGATGGCCCGGTCAAGGCGATCGCTGCCGCGCGAGGCCAGTCGGAAGGCGACCATGTCGCCGACGACGGAGGCGGTGGCGGCGCACACCACGAGGCCCAGCATCTCGGGAAAGACGCTGCCGGCCGCCCGGGCGCTGGCCGCGCCGACCACGTCGGCGGTGGTGCCGGCGACCGCCGTGGCGGCGGTGATCACGAGGACACCGCTGGGCAGCACGGGGAGGAACACGTCCAGAACGACCGAGAGCCCGATCACGGCATAAATCCATGGGGTATTGATCAATGACCCCACATGCTCCAACAACGTCTCTCCCGGTCCCGTTCCCCCGCCGCGACGTCGCAGCGAGAGCGGCAGGAGCGGCCTTTACAGCCGTACAGCGTACGCCTGTGACTGAAGAGAATACCGAGCAGGGGGTGATGATGTTGTTCGAATCACGTCATGCGGGACGTTCTCGTCCCGCATGACGTGATCCACGCCTCATCTGAGGGGCGTTCGGGGATGATTCAGGCGTGATTCACACCCGGGACGGCTGGCGCCGCGCCTCGTTACCGGCGGCCGCCGCGCGGGAGTTGCCCAGGAGTCGGTCCACGGCCAGCGGGCCGGGGCCGGTGAAGACCAGGAGCAGCAGCGCCCAGCAGAACATGGCCGACGCCTCGCCGCCGTTCTGAATGGGCCAGAGCTTCTCCGGCTGGTGCTCGACGAAGTAGGCGTAGGCCATCGAGCCGGAGGAGATGAACGCCGCGCTGCGGGTGCCCAGGCCGATCATGACCAGGCCGCCGCCGACGAGCTGGATCACCGCGGCGTACCAGCCGGGCCAGGTGCCCGCGTCGATGGTGGCGCCGGTACCCATGGCCCCACCGAACCAGCCGAGCAGCGAGGCGGCGCCGTGGCAGAAGAAGAGCAGGCCGACGACGATCCGGAACAGCGACAGGACGTACGGCCGGGTGGCGTCCAGGCGCTCGGTGAGCGGCTGGAAGGGGTTCGGAGAGGAAGACATGGGACGTGCCCTCGTTTCAGGTTGGGGGACGGGAAGCGCGAGGTTGCCAGGTTAGGGTCGCCTCATATTTTGTTGCAAGTTCAAGTTCATGCCATTCTTACATCGGGCGACGAGCTATGCGCTGGGTGATATCCGTGCAGATGGTGGTCGGTGCCCGGCTTCCGGCGGCACTGGACTCGCCGATTCGGGCCACGACGACCCGTGTGGCAGAGCCCCGTCCGCGGTCCGACGGGACCGGCGTGGCATCAAGCGGTCCCACCCCTCGCGGTCTCGCCCGCCTCAGTGGTAGCGGACCCGGGTTTCGTTCGGGTGACGCGCAACACGGCCCGCGCCACCGCGTCGGCGTCCGCCAGTGTCACCGAGTTCACCCCGGGCCGGGCGCCCGCCGCCGTCACCCAGTGCACGCCCTCCGTCGGCACCCCGAGGGCGAAGCGGCGCGGGTGCGGGCGGCCGGCGGCGTCGATCAGGTGGTACGGGCTGGGCGTGACGTCGAGCCCGCCGGTCTCGTAGCCCTCGGCGCCGTCGGGCGCGTCGCGGAGGTTCGGGTCCCGGTCCGACGGGGCAGGGCGGGACGGGGCGCCGCCGGGCGGGTCGTCGCGGAGGTTCGGCACCCCGTCGAGGTCCGGGGCGGTGTCGAGGTCCGGGGCGCGGCCCGGCACCCGGTGCGCGCGGCAGCCGCCCGTCCGCAGCAGGTGCGCCAGCAACTCGTCCGCCGTGCGCCGTAGGTCCGGCTCCGGCAGCCGCGCCTCGATCAGGGTCGTCGCCCGTATGGGGGCACCCGGCACCCGGGCCGAGCGGGCCAGGAAGCCGGGGCGCTCGTCGGGCCCGCTGGTGCCGACCTCCAGCTCCGGGCCGAGGACCTCCACCACCCCCGCCTCGATCAGCGCGACCAGCTCCTCTATCCGGCGGCGCGGCGGCCCGATGGAGAGAAAGGCGTTGAGGGGCGTGTACCAGCGGTCCAGGTCGGCCCGTCGGGACGGCCCCGGCAGCCCGCCGTGGTCGACGATCTGCCGCAGCTCGTTCCGCAGGTCCCGCAGCACGTCCAGGGCGGCCTTCACCGGCCCCGCCACATTGCCCAGCCGGGCCTGCGCCACATCCCGGCGCAGATGGTCCACCAACCAGTCGCGGAACTCCGCGGGCCCGGCGAACCTCCGCCGCCCGTACGGCCGCGCCAGCTCCTCCCAGGACCATCGATCGCCCGCGCCGATGCCGTACGCGTCGAGCACCGCCGCCTCCTCCGGGCCGCCGGGCGGCGTCGCCAGGAAGCGCCCACGGAATCCGGCGCCGGGCGTACCGGGTGCGCCCGCCGGGCCGGTGGCGGAGGCCGCGGGCGCGCGGGCGGCGAGCAGCGCCTCGTAGTAGACGGTCTCGACCTCCTTGGCGACCAGCGGCCAGATCTCGGCCCGGAAGTCCGGCGCGTCACCGGCCGTCGCCCGCTTCCGGAAGAGGGCGATCACCTCCGGGGTGAGCAGGACGGGCCGGTGCCGCCCGCAGGCGCCCTTCGCGTTGTCGCCGCGGGCGTGGTACGGGATGCCGCGCCGGGAGCCCGCGTACAGCCGGGGTTCGCGGCCCGAGGCGTGGTAGACCAGCGCGCCGTCGGCGCCCGTGGCGAAGCGCCCGCCACGACCGGTCGTCAGCAGCGCCATGTGGTCGAAGAAGTTGAGGCCCAGGCCGCGCAGCAGCACCGTCTCGCCGGGGGCGACGACGGACAGGTCGAGGTCGGCCGGGTTCCCGGGCGGCAGGTGGCGCAGCCCGTGGGCCGCGGCGTAACCGGCGAGCCGCCGCTGCTCGGCGTCGGGGGCGGTGGGCAGATGGCCCTGCGCCAGGACGACCGCCGACAGGCCGGTCAGCCGCCGCCCGTCGTCCAGGGTGAGCGCCTGCGCACCGTCCGACCGTTCCTCCAGCCGTACGGCGCGTGTCGCGTGGGTGACGACCGTCAGCCCCTCCGGCGCGGTGCGCGCCACCTCCGCGAAGACCCATTCCAGATAGCGGCCGTACAGGGCCCGGGGCGGGTAGTCGTCGGGGCCGAGCGCCGACCCCCGCGCCGCGCACCACTCGTACAGGCTGGGTCCGGGGCGGATCGGACCGGCGCACTCGACGCTGGCGTCGGTGAAGAGGGTCACCTGCGAGGCCACGGTGTTCATCAGCAGCCCGGCGGGCTGTGCGGTGCGCCAGACCTGGCCGGGGCCGGGCGGGGCGGGGTCGATCAGATGCACGGTCAGCCGGACACCGGGTGCCAGCGCGGGGGCGGAGGCGCATATGCGCTCCAGCACGCTGGTGCCCCTGGGGCCGCAACCGACGATGGCGATCTCGTGCTGGACTCCGGGCGCGGGGCGGGCTCCGGCCAAGGTGACGTCTCCCGGGGGCAGCTGAGGGGCGGACGGACGAGGCGCTCGCGCCTGCGGACGCGAGCACCCGGCCGTACGTGGACGGGCACACGGAACACCCGGTCATCGGTGGTGACCGGTTGTGACGGGACGGGCGCGCCCCATCATGCCCGGCGTGCCCGGAGAGTCCAGACCCTCGGCGAAACATCCGGCCCGGGTGTGGGAGGGATCACTGCCAACAGCCCTCGGGGGCCGGGCGGCGGACGCGTCGCGCGTTCGTCGCGGGCTCCCTGGCGGCCCCGCCATCCGGCCCTCCTCCGTCGATCCGTGGGGCCGTACGGCACGGAACGCGGGGGAGGGCGCGGAGGATCCGCCGCGCGGCGGATCCTCCGACGGCGGGTCGGCGGCGGTCCGTCAGCAGCCGTTGAGGAGGGAGGCCAGGGCCGACTTCTCGGCGGAGTCGACGGACAGCTTGTAGTCGTGCTTCACACCGACCCACATGCGGGCGTACTCGCAGCGGTACGAGGTGACCGACGGCAGCCACTTGGCCGGGTCCTTGTCGCCCTTGGCCTGGTTCACACGGTCGGTGACGGCGATGAGCTGCGAGCGCGTCAGGTCGTTGGCGAAGCCCTGGCGCTGCGTGGTGGTCCAGGTGTTGGCGCCGGAGCGCCACGCCTCGGCGAGCGGCACGACGTGGTCGATGTCGATGTCCGCGGCGTCGGTCCAGGTGGCGCCGTCGTACGGCGAGAACCAGCGGCCCTTGACGGCGGCGCAGCGGGAGTCCTGCTCGACGTCGGTGCCGTCGCGCTTGAGGACCACCTCGCGGGTGTTGCAGGCGCCCTGCTGGGTGCTCCAGTGCGGGAACTTGGAGCGGCTGTAGCCGTCCAGGGAGCCTTCCCCGCGCACGGTGAGGGCGGCCAGGTAGGTGCGGGCCGTGGCGGCGCTCGGCGGGGCGGGCGGCGCCGCCTGGGCGGACGGTCCGCTCAGTACGAGGGTGGAGACCACGGCCGTGAGGCCGGCGGCCGTGGCGACATGACGCGCGTAGAGACGACGACGCGCGATGGCACTGCGCAGTCGGGACATGCTGAACTCCCTCGGAGGTGGGGGGATTCATGACCGGAGGTGCCCGGTCATGGTGGCGACGCCGGGTTACCGATGAAAGGGCGTCAGGTTACAGACTGCCGACGCGGGCATGTCAAAGGCAAGGGTGGTGTGGCGGACGTTCGCTGTGGTAGGAGCGGTGGGCGGGCCGTCTTGACCCGAGGCCGCTCCTCGATCGGTCCCCGCGCGGTCCCGGCCGGAGAGCGCCCGACGGGTGACCTCGGGCGCCGTCGCCGTCGCCGTCCCCGTCGCCGACGTTCGTCCGAGGCGGAGTGTGGGTCTCGTCACGCCGCCGAGGGTCCTCGCAAGCACGCCCGCCGGGGCCTCCCCGGGCATGCCTCCGGGTGGCGCCGCACCCGTGCCGGCCACGGTCGTGCCGGCTGAGGTCGTGCCGGCCACCCGTGCCGGCCACGGTCGTGCCGGCCATCCGTGCCGGCCGCGGTCGTGCGGCTGGCTGTTCGCTCCCGACGCGCTCCTGGCGCCTCCCGGCGCGCTCCCGGCACCGGAGACGGCCACGGAGGCGGCGACGGAGGCGGCCGCCCTCGCGGTGGCGCTGGAGTCGGTGGCACGCCGTCGGCCGCCCCACGCGGCCGCTGCCGTATCCTTGACCGGAGCAGAAGGGGAGTAGCTCTCCGCCGGACCGTCGACATACTGCCCGCCCTCGCGGTGGGCCGGCGCCCGGAGCGTAGGACGCGGCCGTGATCCACGGCGGTGCCCGAGTGGTCGTGACCCGCGACCGCGAGTGGACGCGTCGTACGCCAGCGAGACCTTCGGCCGCAGTGTCCGACGCTGCCGTGCCGAAGCGACCCCTCTCCCCGAGGGCCCCGTTCGGTGCGGCCCTATCGAACGAGGTATCCACCCCGTGTTCAGCATCACCGTCGCCGCAGTCGTCTTCGGCGTCGTCTTCCTCGCCGAGCTCCCCGACAAGACCGCCCTCGCGGGGTTGATGCTCGGCACCCGCTACCGCGCGTCGTACGTCTTCGTCGGCGTCGCCGCCGCCTTCGCGGTGCATGTCGCCCTCGCCATCGCCGCCGGCAGCGTGCTGTCGCTGCTCCCGCACCGGGTGGTGCAGGCGGTCGTGGGCGTGCTCTTCCTCGCCGGCGCGGCCACGCTGCTCTTCAAGAAGGACGACGGGGAAGAAGAGATCAAGAAGCCCGCGGACCAGTCCTTCTGGAAGGTCTCGGGCGCCGGTTTCATGCTGATCCTGGTCGCCGAGTTCGGCGATCTCACCCAGATCATGACCGCCAACCTCGCCGCCCGCTACGACGACCCGATCTCGGTGGGCGTGGGCGCGGTGCTCGCCCTGTGGGCGGTGGCCGGTCTGGGCATCGTGGGCGGCCGCACGCTGATGCGGTACGTGCCGCTGAAGCTGATCACGAAGATCGCGGCGATGGTGATGCTGGCGCTGGCCGGCCTGAGCCTCTACGAGGCCGTCGCGGGCTGACGCGCTGACGTGCTGAGGCGCTGACGCGGGCCGTCGCGGGCTGACGTGCTGACGCGGGCCGCTGTGTAGGTCGGTGCGCCTCTGACGCCGGCCGGTGCGCCGCGGACGGCGGCGCGTCGGCCGTCCGCGGGTCGCCCACAGGGGCCGCGGCGCTACGCCGTGACGTGCAGCCGGAGCGTGCCGTCCGTGAGCGCCTCGACCCGGATCCGCTCCAGGTCGCGCACATGGACGTCCGGCGCGTGGGCGGCGGCGCGGGGGCCGACGCCGACGACCCGCATGCCGGCGGCCCGGCCCGCGGCTATGCCCACCTCGGAGTCCTCGAAGACGACGCAGTCGGCGGGGGCGAAGCCCAGCTCGGCGGCGCCCTTGAGGAAGCCCTCCGGGTCCGGCTTGCTGGCCCCGACGCTCTCGGCGGTGACGCGCACGGCGGGCATGGGCAGCCCGGCTGCGGTCATCCGGGCCGTGGACAGGCCGCGGTCGGCGGAGGTCACCAGGGCGTGCGGCAGATCGGCGAGCGAGGCCATGAAGGCGGGGGCGCCGGGGATGGGCACGACGCCGTCGACGTCCGCGGTCTCCCACTCCAGCATCCGCCGGTTGTCGGCGAGGTTCTGCTCCATCGGCCGCTCGGGCAGCAGGACCGCCATCGTGGCGTGGCCCTGCCGGCCGTGCACGACCTTGATCACGCTGTCCCCGTCCAGGCCCTGCTCGGCCGCCCACCGCCGCCAGCAGCGCTCCACCACCGCGTCGGAGTTGACCAGGGTGCCGTCCATGTCCAGCAGGACGGCGCGGGCGGTGAGCGTGGCGGTGGTGGCCGGCGACATGAGCGAACTCCAAACGGCGCCGAGCGGGGCGGAAGGGCACCGGGCGGCACGAGGGGGCGCGGCGAAGGAAGACAAGCGGCTCCGCCCGCCGGTCAGGGTGTGCGGGCGGAACCACTTTGTTCCCTCACGATACAAAACGAGAGGGGGGTTGCGCCAGCGGGGTCCGGACTTCCGTTCGCACATCCGCCGAGGTCGCCCGCTCGGCGGGACGTAATACGGCATACGGGTGAGTATGGGAGGGATGGCTACCCGTTCGGAGGAGGCGCGATGGCGGACGAGGTGAGCGGAACCGCGCCGGGCCCGCCGCCCCCGGCGGCCCGGACCGTCGTCCCCGGCGCCGGGCAGCCGCGGAGCACGGTGCTGGTCGCCATCGGCGCGCTGCTGCTGGGGATGCTGCTGGCCGCGCTCGACCAGACCATCGTCGCCACGGCCCTGCCGACGATCGTCAGCGACCTGGGCGGCCTGGACCACCTCTCGTGGGTCGTGACCGCCTATCTGCTGGCGTCGACGGCCGCCACCCCGCTGTGGGGCAAGCTCGGCGACCAGTACGGGCGCAAGAGGCTCTTCCAACTCGCCATCGTGATCTTCCTGGTGGGCTCCGCGCTGTGCGGGCTCGCGCAGGACATGTCGCAACTGATCGCCTTCCGCGCGCTCCAGGGCCTGGGCGGCGGCGGGCTGATCGTGCTGTCGATGGCGATCGTCGGCGACCTCGTCCCCCCGCGTGAACGCGGCCGCTACCAGGGGCTGTTCGGCGCCGTCTTCGGCGGCACCAGCGTGCTCGGACCGCTGCTCGGCGGGGTCTTCGTGGACCACCTCAGCTGGCGCTGGGTCTTCTACATCAACCTCCCCGTCGGCGTCGTCGCGCTCGCCGTGATCGCCGCCGTGCTGCACATCCCGGCCCGCCGCACCGCGCACACCATCGACTACCTCGGCACCTTCCTCATCGCCGCGGTCGCCGCCGCGCTGGTGCTGCTGACCTCCCTCGGCGGCGTCAGCTTCGGCTGGGACTCCTGGCAGGTCATCGGCCTGGCGCTGCTGGGAGCGGTGCTGCTGGTGGCGTTCGTCCTGGTCGAGCGGCGGGCGGCGGAGCCGGTGCTGCCGCCGCGGCTCTTCCGCAGCCGCACCTTCACGCTCTGCTCGGTCATCGGCTTCGTCGTCGGCTTCGCGATGTTCGGCAGCATGACCTTCCTGCCGACCTTCCTCCAGGTCGTCCAGGGCGTGTCGCCGACCGTCTCCGGGCTGCATCTGCTGCCGATGGTGCTGGGCATGCTGCTGGCCTCCACCGCCTCCGGCCAGATCGTCAGCCGCACCGGGCGCTACAAGTTCTTCCCCATCGCCGGCACCGCGCTGACCGCGCTCGGGCTGCTTCTCATGCACCAGCTCGACGAGGCCAGTTCGGTCGCCCGGACCAGCGGCTACCTCTTCGTCTTCGGCTGCGGTCTGGGCCTGGTGATGCAGGTACTGGTGCTCATCGTGCAGAACGCGGTGGGGTACGAGGACCTCGGCGTCGCCACCTCCGGCGCCACCTTCTTCCGCTCCATCGGCGCCTCCTTCGGCGTCTCCATCTTCGGCACGATCTTCGCGAGCCGGCTCGGACCGCGGATCGCCGACGCCCTGGCCGGCAAGCCGCTGCCGCCCGGCGTCGACCCCGGCGAGCTGAGCGCCGACCCGCACGCCCTCCGCCTGCTGCCGCCCGCCGACCAGACCGCGGTGCTGCACGCGTACTCCGTCTCCATCACGGATGTCTTCCTCTACGCGGTCCCGCTCGTGCTCGTCGCCTGCGCGCTGGCCTGCTTCCTCAAGGAGGAGCCGCTGCGCGGCAGCGTCACCGCCCCCGACACCAGCGAGGTGCTCTCCAGCAACCCCGTCCAGCGCTCCTCCCGCGAGGAGTGCGCCCGCGCGCTGTCGGTGCTCGGCAGCCGCGAAGGACGCCGGCACGTCTACGAGCGCATCACCGCGCGCGCCGGGCTCGACCTCCATCCCGCCAGCAGCTGGCTGCTGCTGCGCATCCAGCGCTACGGCACGGCCGAGCCGCATGTGCTCGCCGACCGCACCCAACTGCCGCTGAGCGTCATCACCGAGGCGGTCCGCGAGGTCGAGTCGCGCGGGCTCGCGGCGCGCCGCGGGCTCTCGCTCTTCCTCACCGACGAGGGCAGGGAGGCGGCCCGGCGGCTCTTCGCGGCGCGCGAGGAGTCCCTGGCGGAACTCCTCGGCGACTGGTGGACGCCGGACCGCCCGGCGGACCTGCTGGAGCTCGTACGGGAGCTGAGCCGGGAGCTGTGCGGCAGCGACGCCGAGCAGCCGCACAACGGCGAAACCGTCCACCGTGACCACGAGCGCCCGCACGGACCGCCGCGCAGCCCGCCGCCCGGGCTGCGCCCCGGAGCCGGGGGCGGCGGCTGAGCAGGCCCCGCACCCCGGCCGAGCGCCCGCCGCTGACGGCGCCCCCCCCCGGCGGGTCCGCCGACGCGGTCGGGCGGCCGGCACTACGAGGGTGCGGACCCGGATAGGTCCTTGGCGCTACGAGGATGTGGACCCGGACAGGTCCTTGGAGCTGCGAGGGTGTGGACCCGGCCCGGCCCTTGGCGCTAGGAAGGTAGGGGCCCGGCCAGGTCCTTGGCGTACCAGCACTCCGCGTACGGATCCTCGTCGCCCGCGTACCGCGCGGTCTCCTGGAAGCCGTGCCGCGCGTACAGCGCGCGGGCCTCGACCAGGTCCAGCCTGGTGTTCAGAACGAGGCGCTGGGCGCCCAGCCCGACGGCGGCCCGCTCGGCGGCCCCGAGCAGCAGCCCGGCGCCGCCCAGCCCGCGCTTGGCGGACCGGATGTACATCCGGGTGAGCTCGGCCCGGTCGCCGTCCAGCAGCCGCAGCCCCACGCACCCGCCCGGCTCGTCGTCGTGTCGGCCCACCAGGAACACCCCGCGCGGCGGGGCGAGGTCGTCATTGACCATCTCGGCCAGGTGTCCGGCCATCTCCTCGACGGTCGCGGCCCGCCCGTGGTGGCGCAGATACCAGCGGTCGGCGACGTCGATCAGGTACTCGCGCAACAGCGCGGCCGCCTCGGGGGTGCCGGGCGGCCGGGGAGAGACGGTCCAAGGGGAGGTCATGCGGTGCTCGCTCCTGACTGGCTCCGCACCGGGCCGCACGGAACGGCGGGGACCGGATGGCTGGTTCGTCAGCCACCCGGCCCCCGCCGGCCATGGGCGGAGGGATCCGCGGCCGTCCGGGGACGCGTCCGGGGGACGGCCGGGAATCAGGCACCCGGGCTGTCACCGCCCGGACGGTCCTGCCGTCGCTTCTCCTCCGGCGACAGCAGGGCGTCCTTGGCCTGCTGGGAGCCGCGCTCGATGTGTTCGGTGTACTTCCCGCCGGTGCGCCGGTCGGCCCGCTCGGCGCCCCTGTCCATGCCGCGGTCGACCTTGTCCTCGTGCCCCTTCAGCCGCTCCTTGAGATGCCTCATGGTGTCCTTGAAGCTCATGGAAATCACTCTTCTCGCTCGGGCTGACGCTGCTTCCAGCGTTGGGCAGAGCGGAGAGCACGGCCAAAGGGACTAGCCCGAACGGGGTGGGCCGCCGCCGGGTCAGTCCTGCTTCGGGGCGGCCTGCTGGACGACGTCGAAGGACCACAGGGTGGAGCCGGTGGCCGCCGGACGCTGCTTCGGGGCCCCCTCGCCGCCGCCCTGGTGGGCCTGACGCATCGACCCCTCCATCCACGCCTTGTACGACTCCTCGTCGCGCCAGCGGGTGTAGACGAGGTACTCGTCGGTGCCCTCCACCGGGCGCAGCAGTTCGAACCACTCGAAGCCGTCGGAGCTCTCCACGGACCCCGCACGCGCGGCGAAACGCTGCTCCAGCAGCTCCCGCTGCTCGGCGGGCACGGTCAGCACGTTGATCTTCACGATGCTCATGGCCCCATCCTCCCGCACCCGCCCGGCCCGGCCGCCACGCCCCTCGGCCCGGCGCGCCCCGGAGGAGGGGGACAGGGGAGCGAGTGGGAGCAAAAGGCAGGCGACAATGGGGCGATGGGGGTGGAAGGCGGAGGCGACCGCGACGGCTGGGCGCGGTACTGGCGGGACCCGGAGCGGCCCGTGGAGGCCATGCACGCGCACTTCTTCAGCCATCGGTTCCACCGGCACAGCCACGACGCGTACTCCTTCGCGGTGACGGAGGTCGGCGCCCAGCGGTTCCGCTGCCGGGGCGCGGTGTGCACCAGCGGGGCGGGCATGGTCATGGCCTTCAACCCGGACGACCCGCACGACGGTGAGGCCGCCGCGGAGTTGGGCTACCAGTACCGGATCGTGTATCTGGGGCCCGCCGTGGTGCGGGAGCTGCTGGCGGACCTGGGTGGGGACGCCGACCGCCCTGTCGCGCTGCCGCTGTTCGACCGGCCGGTCATCACCGACCCGCGGCTGGGCGCCGCGGTGTTGCGGCTGCACACCGCTCTGCTCGCCGGCCCGGCGGCCGGCCCGCTGGTGCGGGACGAGCGGCTGACCGCCGCGGTCACCGCCATGGTGCGGCACGGCGCCACCCGTGCCGCTCGGGTCCGTGCCCCCGGCTCCTCGGCCGGCCAGGCGGTCGCGGCGCGGCGCGCGCGGGCGGTGCTGGAGGAGACGTACGCCGAGGAGATGCCGGCGCAGGCGCTCGCGGAGGCAGCCGGTTGCAGCCGCTTCGCGCTGTACCGCGCCTTCCGCGCGGAGTACGGCATGGCGCCCAGCGACTACCAACGCCAGCTGCGGCTGCGCCGGGCGCGGCGGTTGCTCGCGACCGGTCGGACCGCCGCGGAGGCGGCCGGCGAGGCCGGCTTCGTGGACCAGAGCCACCTCCACCGATGGTTCGTCCGCTCCTACGGCGTGACGCCGGGCGTCTTCCAACGGGCGACCGGAATCGTCGCCCGAACCGCGCACGGCTGAGGAAAGCGACGCGGAAGTCGGTCCTCTGTGGCCTACGCTGGATTACCGCAAGTCTGGATGATTCGGACAAATTTCC